>NZ_QGSZ01000237.1 GCF_003857055.1 Micromonospora inaquosa
ACCCGGGGTGGGGGTGCTGGCGGTCCGCAAGGGCACTCGGTGGGAGTCACCGTGGCCGGCGGACGAGCGGGAGAGCGGACGTACCCCTGGGGTGGTGAACCTGCCCGCGGTCGTGGCGGCGGCGGCGAGCCTGCGGGCGGCGGCGGCCGACGCGGCGGCCGAGGCGACCCGGCTGGCCGCCCTGGTGGACCGGATCCGGGAGCGGGTCGCGGCGGAGGTGCCCGACGTGGAGGTGGTCGGCGACCCGGTGCTCCGGCTCCCCCACCTGGTGACGTTCTCCTGCCTGTACGTCGACGGGGAGGCGCTGCTGCACGCCCTGGACCGGCGGGGCTTCGCCGTGTCGTCCGGCTCGTCCTGCACGTCGTCCACGCTGCGTCCGTCGCACGTGCTGGAGGCGATGGGGGTGCTCTCGCACGGCAATGTGCGGGTCAGCCTGCATCGGGAGACGACCGGGGCGGACGTGGAGCGGTTCCTGACCGAGTTGCCGGGCATCGTCGCCGGGCTGCGCGCCGAGGCCGGGGTGGTGGGGCTGTGACGATGCCGGACGAGGTAATCGACTGCCGGGGGCAGCGGTGCCCGCTACCGGTGATCGCGGCGGCGCGGCGGATGCCCGAGGTGCCGGTCGGCACGGTGGTCCGGGTGCTGGCCGACGACCCGGCGGCGGCGGTCGACATTCCCGCCTGGTGCCGGATGCGCGGCCAGGAGTTCCTGGGCTCGGTCAACGGCCCTGACGGCCCCGCCTACGACGTCCGCCGCACCCACTAGACGAGTGATTCCCAACCAAGGTTGACGAACGGCCGCGCGCTCGACTGGCCCGCCATGTCGATCTGCCGAGGAGCGGTATACCTCACAGGCATATTTACGCCTGTGAGGTATACCGTTCAATGTCGCATTCGCCCCGATGAACGTGGCCGACGGTGATCGGCCCAGCACTCACGGCAGGAGGTGAGGGCGGATTTCTTCCGCGGCGGCGTCGCCGTAGGACTCGGCCAGCCGCTTGACGAACAGGTCGCCGCGGACTTCGTACTCCTGGGTGCCGACGGTTTCCAGGACCAGCGTGGCCAGCAGCGAGCCGACCTGGGCGGCGCGTTCCAGGCCGAGGCCCCAGGAGAGCGCGGTGAAGAAGCCGGCCCGGAAGCCGTCGCCGACGCCGGTCGGGTCGACCGCCCGGATCTCCCGCGCGATGGGTACGTGGATCGGGTCGATGCCACGTCCGGCGATCTCCACACCGTGCTTGCCCAGCGTGGTGACCCGCACCTTGACCAGGTCCAGCAGTTGGTCGTCGCTCAGCTGCGCCTTGCTCTGCAGCAGCGACTTCTCGTAGTCGTTGGTCATCAGGTACTCGGCGCCTTCGATCAGCGCCACCACGTCCTCGCCGCCCATCCGGGCGAGCTGCTGGGACGGGTCGGCGGCGAAGGCGTACCCGCGGGTGCGGCACTCGGCCGAGTGGCGCAGCATCGCCTCGGGGTCGTTGGCGCCGACCAGCACCAGGTCCAGACCGCCGAGCCGGTCGGCGACCGGGGCCAGCTCGATGTTGCGGGCCTCGCTCATCGCACCGGCGTAGAACGACGCGATCTGGCACATGTCGGTGTCGGTGGTGCAGACGAAGCGGGCGGTGTGCGCCACCTCGCTGACGTGCACCGAGTGGCAGTCCACGCCGTGGCGTTCCAGCCAGGAGCGGTAGTCGGCGAAGTCGGCGCCGACCGCGCCGAGCAGCACCGGGCGCAGGCCGAGCTGACCCATCCCGAAGGAGATGTTCGCCGCCACGCCGCCGCGGCGGAGCACCAGGTCGTCCACCAGGAAGGAGAGGGAGACCTTGTGCAGTTGATCGGCGATGAGCTGGTCGGCGAAGCGACCGGGGAAACTCATCAGGTGATCGGTGGCGATCGAGCCGGTGACGGCGATCTTCATGTCAACCCTCGGGGTCGGGAGCAGGGCGCGGTCAGCCTACCGGTGTGGGACCCGACCGGCACGACGATGGGGCCGTCCCGGAGAACGGCCCCATCGTCGCTGGTGGTTGGTGCGTGACTCAGTTGAACGAGTCACCGCAGGCGCAGGAGCTGCCCGCGTTGGGGTTGTCGATGGTGAAGCCCTGGGCGTCGATCCGGTCGGCGAAGTCGATCGTCGCACCGGACAGGTACGGGGCGCTCATCCGGTCGACGACGACCCCGACACCACCGAAGTCGGTCACGACATCACCGTCGAGCGAACGCTCGTCGAAGAAGAGCTGGTACCGCAGGCCGGAGCAGCCGCCCGGCTGCACGGCGACGCGGAGCCGCAGGTCGTCGCGGCCCTCCTGCTCGATCAGGGCCTTGACCTTCTGCGCCGCGACGTCGGTGAGGACGACGGAAGTAGGGGCCTGGGCCTCGGTCGACTCGGTCTGCGCTGGCGTGGTCACGTGGAAGTCTCCCTGCGCGGTTTGGGTCCGGACGCACTGGCCAACGTCGTGCGCCGTCCAGTGATTCCCGGTTGTGGTCCTCGACCGATCGTACGCCGCCCCGGCCGGGTCCACCCGCGTGGCGTGACCCCCGCTCCAGGTCGGCCCGCCAGTGGGGCCGCCGACCGAGCGGTCGTCACGCTCGGCGACTCCACTGGCGGGCCAACCGGGCACCCAGCTCGCGCAACCCCTCCGCGGGCCGGCTCAGTGCGGCGTCGAGCCCGCCGCCCTCCTCACCACCGAAGTGCTCGACCAGGCTGTACGCGTCGGTCACCCCGGCCGACGCGGCCTCCCGCCGGCCGGTGCTCACCTGCCCGGCCACCACCACGCAGGGGACGCCCCGGTCGCGGGCGGCGCCGGCCACCCCGGCGACGACCTTGCCGCGCAACGACTGGTGGTCGAACGACCCCTCACCGGTGATCACCAGGTCGGCGGTGTCCAGTGCGGCGTCGAGGCGGGTGGCCCGGGTGACCAGGCCGATCCCCGACTCGCAGTCGCCGCCCAGGGCGAGGAGCGCCGCGCCGATGCCGCCGGCGGCCCCGCCGCCGGGAAGCGCGCCGAGCCCCGCCGGGCAACCGGCCAGGTCCCGTTCCAGCACCGCCGCGAAACGCTCCAGGGCCGCGTCGAGCAGCAGCACGTCGGCGCGGTCGGCGCCCTTCTGCGGGCCGAACACGTTGCTCGCGCCGTGCAGGCCGAGCAGGGGGTTGTCCACGTCGGTGGCCGCGACCAGCCGGACGCCGCGCAGCCGGGGCGCGCCGTCCAGCGCGTCGACCGCGGCGAGCGCCGCCCCGCCGTACGCCAGCGCGGCGCCGCCCAGGTCGAGCGGGGTCACGCCCAGCGCGGCGAGCATTCCGGCGCCGGCGTCGTTGGTGCCGGATCCGCCCAGCCCGATCACCACCGTGCGGGCACCGCTCTCGACCGCGGCGGCCACCAACAGACCCAGCCCGTACGAGGTGGTGGTCTTCGGGTCTCGTTCGGCTGCCGAGAGCAGGTGCAGCCCACACGCCTGCGCGCTCTCCAGATAGGCGGTCGTGCCGTCGGCGGTGAGCAGGATCTCACCGGCCGCCGGGCGGCCCAGGGGGTCGACCGTCGACACCGGCACCCGCCGACCGCCGAGGGCTTCGGCGAGCACCTCCACGAAGCCCGGCCCGCCGTCGGCGAGCGGCCGGATCAGCAGATCGTCTCCGTCTGTGACGGTGCGCCAACCGACGGCGACCGCGGCGGCCACCTCCGGGGCGGACAGGGTGCCGGCGAACTTGTCCGGGCAGAGCAGCACGCGCATGCCGAGCAGTGTGGCAGCCCACACCGAGCGAAGCCTCGTCGCGCTCGTGCTGTGGGAGCATGGGTTACGTGACTTCGACCTGGGTGGAACCCTCCAACACGGCGACGGCTCTGCTGCTGCTCGGCCGGGGCAGCGACCCCGACACCGAGCGCGGCGTCGAGTGTCCGGGCGACCTGCCGGCGCCCAGTGATCCAGATCTGGTGGCCCGGGCCACCGCCGCGAAGGCGAAGCTGGGCAGCAAGGTCTTCGTTCTGGGGCACCACTACCAGCGCGACGAGGTGATCCAGTTCGCCGACGTGACCGGTGACTCGTTCAAGCTGGCCCGGGAGGCCGCGGCCCGCCCGGACGCGGAGTACATCGTCTTCTGCGGCGTGCATTTCATGGCCGAGAGCGCCGACATCCTCACCACCGACAGTCAGCGCGTGATCCTGCCCGACCTCGCGGCGGGTTGCTCGATGGCGGACATGGCGGTGCTGGGCCAGGTCGAGGCCACCTGGGACACGCTGACCGAGTTGGGCATCGCCGGCGAGACCGTGCCGGTGACGTACATGAACTCGTCGGCCGACATCAAGGGTTTCGTGGGCCGCAACGGCGGCGTGGTCTGCACCTCGTCCAACGCCAAGCGCGCCCTGGACTGGGCCTTCGAGCAGGGCTCGAAGGTGCTCTTCCTGCCGGATCAGCACCTGGGCCGTAACACCGCGGTGCTGGAGATGGGCCTGTCGCTGGACGACTGCGTGCTCTACGACCCGCACAAGCCCGGTGGTGGGCTCACCCCGGAGCAGCTGCGCGACGCCAAGATGATTCTCTGGCGGGGGCACTGCTCGGTGCACGGCCGGTTCACGCTGGACAGCGTCAACGACGTACGGGAGCGGGTGCCCGAGGTCAACGTCCTGGTCCACCCGGAGTGCCGGCACGAGGTGGTCACGGCCGCCGACTACGTCGGCTCCACCGAATACATCATCAAGACGATCGAGGCGGCTCCGGCCGGTTCGGCGTGGGCGCTCGGCACCGAGCTGAACCTGGTCCGCCGGCTCGCGCTGGCGCACCCGGACAAGCAGATCATGTTCCTGGACAAGGCCGTCTGCTACTGCTCGACGATGAACCGCATCGATCTGCCGCACCTGGTCTGGGCCCTGGAGGAGCTGGTCGCGGGCCGGGTCGTCAACCAGATCACGGTGGACACCGACACCGCGCACCACGCCCGGGTCGCGCTGGATCAGATGCTCGCCCTGCCCGGCGCGGACACTCCGCCACCGACGGTGTCCTGATCACGATCCGTAGCGCTCTTGGTACGCAAAAGTGCCGGATCACCGATTAATGCCACACACGCCGATGTGACCGAGTCCTTTTTCGTCACCGAGGGCTATGCTGCCCAAGCGACGACACACGCGGGCCGTTTCGATATGGCCGCGTCCGGGGTAGTGACAACGTTCAGGCGCCCCACCATCAACACGGCAGCACCGACGCGCTGGAGGTTGCGTTGACCGACGACGTCCTGGTTGTGCACGGAGGCACTCCGCTCGAGGGGCGGATCCGCGTGCGCGGCGCGAAGAACCTGGTATCGAAGGCGATGGTCGCCGCGCTGCTCGGCGACAGCCCGAGCCGATTGTTCGACGTGCCCAAGATCCGCGACGTCGAGGTGGTGCGAGGTCTGCTCGGCTTGCACGGCGTCAAGGTCACCGACGGCACCGAGGACGGCGAGCTGGTCTTCGACCCGGCGAACGTGGAAAGCGCCAGCACCGACCAGATCAACGTGCACGCCGGTTCCAGCCGGATCCCGATCCTGTTCTGCGGCCCGCTGCTGCACCGCCTCGGGCACGCGTTCATTCCGGATCTCGGCGGCTGCCACATCGGCCCGCGCCCGATCGACTTCCACCTCCAGGCGCTGCGCGAGTTCGGTGCCACGGTCGACAAGCGGCCGGAGGGGTTGCACCTGTCCGCGCCGAACGGGCTGCACGGCACCAAGTTCGCCCTGCCGTACCCGAGCGTGGGCGCCACCGAGCAGGTGCTGCTGACCGCCGTGATGGCCGAGGGCGTCACCGAGCTGCGCAACGCCGCGGTGGAACCGGAGATCATCGACCTGATCTGCATCCTGCAGAAGATGGGCGCGATCATCAAGGTCCACACCGACCGGGTGATCGAGATCCAGGGCGTGCCCAAGCTGCACGGCTACACCCACCGGCCGATCCCGGACCGGATCGAGGCGGCGAGCTGGGCGGCCGCCGCCCTGGCGACCCGTGGTCACGTCGAGGTGCTGGGCGCGCAGCAGGCCGACATGATGACCTTCCTGAACATCTTCCGCTCGGTCGGCGGCGAGTACGAGGTCACCGACGCCCGCGCGCCGAAGCTGGGCGACCCCGGCCAGGAGGGCGGGATCCGCTTCTGGCACCCCGGCGGCGAGCTGAACGCGGTGGCGCTGGAGACCGACGTGCACCCCGGCTTCATGACCGACTGGCAGCAGCCTCTGGTCGTGGCGCTGACCCAGGCCCGCGGCCTGTCGATCGTCCACGAGACGGTCTACGAGCAGCGGCTGGGCTACACCGAGGCGCTCAACTCGATGGGCGCCAACATCCAGGTCTACCGGGACTGCCTCGGCGGCACCCCGTGCCGCTTCGGCCGGCGCAACTTCAAGCACTCCGCGGTGATCGCCGGGCCGAGCAAGCTGCACGCCGCCGATCTGGTCATCCCGGACCTGCGGGCCGGATTCAGCCACCTGATCGCGGCGCTCGCGGCCGAGGGCACCTCCCGGGTGTACGGCGTCGACCTGATCAACCGGGGCTACGAGGACTTCGAGGCGAAGCTCGCCGACCTCGGCGCGCACGCCGAGCGTCCGTAAGTCCCGACACACTCTTCACGCCCGGTGCACCGCGATGTGCACCGGGCGTGGACCGTTGGCTACCCTTGCCGCGTGCCGTCGCTCTTTCGCCGCAAGTCCACCGACCTCGTCGACGAGGCCGTCTCCTCGGTGTCTCCCGAGGAGACCGCCGAGCGTTCCCGGGGTTACACCCCGGCCAAGGGTCGGGAGACGCCCAAGCGGCCGACCGTCGGCCGCCGCCCGGCTGGCCCCACGCGCCCCCTCACCAAGGAGGAGGAGCGGGAGCGTCGCCGCCAACTGCGCGCCGAGGCCGCGTCGGAGTTCCGCCGCGAGGGTGGCCCCCGCGACCGTGGCCCGGAGCGGCTGCTGGCCCGCAACGTGGTCGACTCCCGGCGTACCGTCGGCACCTGGTTCTTCGGTGGCGCGCTGATCGTGCTGGTCGGGTCGAACGCGGCCATGCCGCCGCTGGTCCGGCTGATCTCCAACGTGCTCTGGGGTGCGCTGGCCCTGGGCGTGGTCATCGACTCGGTGCTGATCTGCCGCAAGATCAGCAAGCTGGTCCGGGAGCGCTTCCCGAAGACCGACCAGCGGATGGGCTCGCTCTTCCTCTACGCGGTCATGCGGTCGATCACCTTCCGGCGGATGCGCGCTCCCGCGCCGCAGGTGAAGCTGGGCGACAAGGTCTGACCCCAGCCCTCCAGATCCGTGCAACATCAGCGAAACTGCTGCCTCAGGACATCGTCGAGGCAGCAGTTTCGCCGTAACTGCGTGGATCTTGTCGTGCGTTCATCATGCTGAACGGGTCGCCGTTGTTCGCCACACCGAACGTTCGACCCAATGGAGCGAAGGCATGCCTTCGGAACCGGCTGCCCCGCTGGCCATCATCGCCGCGGCCCTGCGCCGCGAGCGGGAACGGGTCGACATCTCGCTGACCGAGCTGGCCCGCCGGGCGGGGGTAACCAAATCCACCCTCTCGCAGTTGGAGTCGGGCACCGGCAACCCGAGTGTGGAGACGCTCTGGGCGCTGGGCGTCGCCCTCGGCGTGCCGTTCAGCCGGCTGGTGGAGCCCGTCGACGACGTCGTACGGGTCATCCGGGCGGGGGACGGGCCGGACGTCCGATCCGAGCAGGCCGACTTCAGCGGAACGCTGCTCAGCGCCGGTGCGGCGCACCTGCGCCGGGACGTCTACCTGATCACGCTGGAACCCGGGGCGGTCCGGGTCGCCCGCGGACACACCCCCCGCAGCGTCGAACACGTGGTGGTCGCCGCCGGCCGACTGCGGGTGGGGCCCGAGGGCGCGCCGGTCGAACTCGACCCCGGTGACTACGCCACGTTCCCCGGCGACACCCCGCACCGTTACGAGGCGCTCGCTCCCGGCACGTTCGCCGTCCTCATCATGGAACATCCCTGACCGGACGCTGCGATCCCGACCGCAGCCAGGTGGTCGTCGAGTGCGGTATGGTCGGAGACCAGATTCGCTTATAGGCTCAAATGTCCGAAACCAATGGGATAACGTTTGCGCCGGTGGGCCGTACCACAGTGGCGGTGAGCGAGCCCACGCCGTTACCCTCCATCCGCAGCCACGGCCTGCCAAAGCGGCGACCTGACCGGCATGTGCGGCCCCAGCGCGACAATTTGCAACGAGGTGACAACGCGTGAGCGAGCGGACGCGAGCCGGCCACCGGGGCGTGGCAGGCGGCGACCGGACGCCCAGCGGTCACCCGGCGGCGGCTGCGGACAGCTCACCCACGGCGAGAATCGGCCCAGCGGCCGGGTGTGGCGACGGGCTCGCCGGATGAACGGCCGCTACACCGACCGGTGGCCAGACCCGAACGAACCGTCCTGGGTGATCGAACCGACCTCCGAGTGGCACCCCCAGTTCCCCGGCCAGCGCTACCCCGGCGACATCGGTATGCCGCACCAGCCGCCGCCGCGCGGACGGGCGACGGTGTCCGGCCGGGCCGAGGTGCCGCCACTCGCGCCCACCCGCCCGGACGGCACCTACCTCGGCCGGTCGTGGTCCGACGAACCACCGGCGGAACAGACACCCCACGGCCGGTCCTGGGTGGACGACGAGCCGGGCGAGACACCGGCCTACGGCCGGCCCCGAGGCGACGAGCGCTCGGCGGACACCTCGACCTACGGCCGGCCCGACAACGCCGACTCCCGCCACTACGACCACGAGCCGTACCGCCGTCCGCTGCCCGAGCCACCGCGCCGCGACGAACGCCGCTCCCCCGAGTCGGACCGGCGCACCGCCTGGTCCGACCGACGCCCCGCCGACGAGCGGGCGCCCGCGCGGGAAGCCGCCTGGCACCGCGACCAGCCCACCCCCGAACGGTACGACAGCCGCCGCCCCCGGCCGGAGCCCACCGAGCGGGACCGCGGCTACCGGGGCACACCGCCGGTCTCCCCCGCGCCCCGGCCGGAACCCGGCTGGGTGCCCGAGCCGGACGACGCACCACGCCGGCGCGGCACACCGGAGCGGCCGGCCGCCGGTTACGAACGGCACCCCGGCGACGGATACGGCGTCCGCCCCGCCCGCGACCACGATGGCCGGACCGCCGACGGGGCCGACCCTTGGGCACCCGTGGACGGCCGCACGCGGTACCGCGCCGACGGGTACCCGGACCGGGCCGGCGACGACCTGCGCCGCCCAGAGCCGCGCTACCGCGCTGACGAGGGGATGCCCCCACCCGACGGTGGACGACGGCGTCGACCCGAACCGGACCTGCCCGACCAGCCACGCCTCGACGACGACCGGCGTCGGCCCGACATCGACCCGCACTGGCAGCAGCCCCGTGAGGCGGCAGCCCGCGCCGAGGCGTACCCGGACCGGCGGCCCCGCGAACAGGCCCGCCCGGACGCGTACCTCGGAAACGGGTACCGCGAGAACGCGCCGCGTGAGGACACGTACCGCGAGCCCCGGCCGCAGCCGGGCCAGCGCTCGGACGGCAGTCTGCCCTGGCCACCACCGGGCCCGGTGCGCCAGGACCGCAGCCCGGAACGGACCCGCGAGCCGGGCCATCGCACCGAGCCACCCCGAGCCGAGCCACCGCGCACCGCAGACCCGCACCGGAGCGAGCCACCCCGCACCACGGACCCGCACCGCACCGCCGACCCGCACCGCACCGAGCCACCCCGCACCGCGGACCCGTACCGCAGCGCCGAGCCGGGCGTCGCG
>NZ_QGSZ01000104.1 GCF_003857055.1 Micromonospora inaquosa
CCACCATCCGCCACACCCACCCACCCCTGCGGGCATGGCTGCGCGGGTTCTCCGACGACCTCTACGACCGCACCCGCGCCGGACTCGTCGCCAGCGGGATCCTGCACCAGCACACCCGACGGCGCCTCGGCGGCCTCATACGCGCCGACACCTACCTGCCCACCGACAGCAAATGGGCCGTCATCGCCCGTTCCCGCCTGCGCTACCTCGCCGCCGGCCGCGAACAACCCGACAACCACACCGCCGCCCTCGCCGGTCTCGTCGCCGACCTCGGACTTACCAGCCACCTCTACCTCGACGACGACACCCCAGCCCTGGCCGCTCGTCTGAAGGCCATCGCCGGGCAGCACTACCAGTCGGTCCGCGACATCACCGCCGCCGTGGACGCCGCCGTGGGTGACCTCGCCACGGCGGCCTACCGCTAGCCCCAATTCACCTCACCTCGAGAAAGTCCACCGTGAACAACCCGCCTCACGTGCGATCCGCGGCCGAGACGCCCCACCCTGTGGGCCGGCGAGCCGTAAAGGTCACTGCCGCCGCCTGCGCGCTCGGCCTGCTCGCCACCGCCACAGCTATTCCGAACTGGACGGGCGCCGACGGGCCAGCCCCATCCCCGCCCTCGCCCTCCACCACTGCCGCGTCCCAGTCGGCTGTGGCACCGTGTCTGTCACCTGCCGCCCTGACGGCGGCACAGCTCAAGGCACGCGCACAGCAGAATCTCGACCCATCCCCGACGCATCTGCCGGAGTCGACCCCGGCGCGGCATGCTCTGAAAGCGGTGACGGTTGGGCCGTCCGGCTGCGACTCCATCCCGGGCCGGTTCGCCTACGTCCACCTACTCCAATGGGCCACGGACACCGCGATCGCGGGCAACAGCACCACTACGAGGATCGTGCTGTTCGAAGAGCAACGCTGGCGTGCCGACGACGCCTCCGGACGCGTCGTTCGCAGCCGCTACCCCGACGGCAACCAGCCGACCGACGACAGCACCTACTACCCCGGCGAGCTGGACGGACCCATCGGCCCGATCGCCGCCGACCCGGCAGCGCTCAATGCGAACATCGACGCCACCCAGCCCCGATTCCTCGGGCCCACCTCCGTCATTCGCGGCCTCGTCAGCCTGCTCGGCTGGCGTACTCCCAACCAAGCCGCCCGCACCGCGGTCCTCACCGTCCTGCGCGACACCCCCGGAATTACCTACCACGGCTCGGTGACCGACCGGGCAGGCCGAACCGGCATCGGCGTCAGCGCCACCTCCGATGACATCCGCTTCCTGCTGATCCTCAACCCCACCACCGGCGAACTACTCGCCTACGAAAGAGCAGCACTCACACCGCCACCCGGCAGCGACCGGACCGGCCCTCTGGTCGACGACTACCAACTGTTCCTCGTCCACACCCGTGCAGACAGCAGCAGCAACTCCTGACCCCGCAACCAAGAGCCTTCCAAGGAACCCCAGCCATGGACACTGTCCCGCGTATCCGCGCCGCCCGCTGGGCGGACAAAGACCACGTCGCCGCACTCATCGCCGACGCCCTCTATCCCAGCCCTCTCGCAACATGGCTGATCCCCGACCCAGGCCCACGACATCGAATCCTCACCGACGTCCTCGCCATCTGGATCGAACACGCCCTGTTCTACGGCGACATTCACCTCACCGACGACGCCACCGCCGCCACCGTCGGCTTCCACCGATACCGCCCCATCCCGCCACCAGCGAACTACCCCACCCGCCTAAGCGATGCCGCAGGCCCCCACAGCGATCGCTTCGACCTACTCGATCGGCTACTCGCCAAAGACCGACCCAGTGAGCCCCACTACCACCTCGCGTTCCTCGCCGTGTCACCCAGCGCCGAGCGGTCAGGACGCGGCACGTCCCTGCTCAGCCACCATCGCAGCCGACTCGACCATGTGAACCTACTGTCCTGGACTAGCACCACCCCCGATGCCCAGAGCCTGCATGTCCGGCACGGCTACATCCCAGAATCGGCGATCCAATTGCCCGAAGGCCCGGTCATCTGTTCCATGCGCCGCAGCCCCCTCCACGGCGACATCCAGCCAACCAGGACGACCGCGACCGAGGGCCAAACCAGTCATCCAAGTCCGCAGCCGTGACCCATCCGCCACTCGCGAGGACGAGACATGAGACCGGCTACCGGGTGAACACCGGATTTTGGGGTGGCGAGGCTGAGCCCTGCTGTCCGCCAATCCGGCCCAAGCCAGGCTAGTAGCAGAGAAGAGAACCGATGCGTAGCGATTGGACCGCCCTGCCGGAGAGTGTCACGGCAGCGATCGCCGAACGGGTCGGCGGAACCTTCGACGTCGCCCAGGCCTCCAGTGGCGACCACGCTGAGATCGCCTCGACGGTGAGAGGACCCGCCGGACCGATCTTTATCAAAGCGGCCTCCGGCGAGTTGAGCGTTCGGTCGCTGCGCTACGAAGTGGCGGTAACCCGGGCCGACCGGCACCCGCCCGCAGTCCTGTGGCAGTTCGAATCCGATGGCTGGCTGGTGGTGGGGACCGAGCATCTTGCCGGCCCCCACCCCGACCTGTCACCCGGCAGCACGGATCTCAATCTGCTCCTAGCCGCACTGAAAGCACTCCAGGAGACGCCGGCGCCCGGCGAGACGTGGTTCACCCCGGCAACCCGGCTCGGGTTCGCGCACCCGGCGATGGACGGCGAGACACTCATCCATACGGACCTCAACCCAGCGAACCTGATCGTGACACCACTCGGCCTACCCATCGTGGACTGGGCGTGGGCAACCAAGGCCGCCGCATGGGTCGAACTCGCGTTGCTCGTCCCATGGCTGATCGGCAGCGGCCACAGTGCCGAGCAGGCAGAAGAGTGGATAGCGCAGCTTCCCGCATGGACCGCGACCGACCGACAGGTCTTAAACGACTTCGCGTCAAAGAACGCAACGAAGTGGGCAGCCAAGTCCCGGCAGAACACCGAGCGCTGGGTACGGGACCTCGCAATGTGGACCGGCGAGTGGGCGCATCACCGGACCGACGGCCATCAGCCAGCCCGCGAGCCACAGCGCGGGGGCACCCTCTCGTTGATGTGGGCGCCGGCAACGGTGAAACTCCTCAACCAGCCAGCAGGCCCACTCGGGACCGCAAATCAGTTCACTCAGCCGGGCAGGTCCATGGCGGCCCGGACCGAGAACCAGCCGCGCTGCTCCCAATCTGCTCCCAATGTAAGCCACACATACCGCAAAGCCCGTTACCGACAACTCCGGTAACGGGCTTTTGACCTGCACAAACTGAGAGTGGGCGATGCTGGTATCGAACCAGCGACCTCTTCGGTGTGAACAGAGTGGTCTCCGAGAGCGTCCGAGTCCACGCGATACCCACAACCAAGCCGCGCCCCCCAGCAGCGCTAGCCGGTCTCAAGGCCCCTGAGGGACATGACCGACGCATAGATGTAACGCCTGCCCCTGCTCAACAAGCGGCCGATGCCTGACGGCGTCGGCCGCTTCTTCATGCCCGCCGGAGCAACCGGCACACGAATCAACTTCGGAGGACCTCTCCATGACAACCCACCCATCCAACACAGCGCGCGCCTCTAACACGATGCCCTGCCACCGACGGATGTCGCCGCCGGGTCAGCCACCGGACGGAGGCGCATGACTCTGCCGTCCGATCACCAAAATCAGCAACGCAAGGAGTCCGACCCTGGGACGGAGATACGACTTGACCGACCCAGTGAAGGCGACGGTTCATGGACGGTCAACGACGCGAACGGGCGAGCGACGACCGCGTTCATCAAGGTGGAAGCTCCCCAGAGGCCACCGGAGCTGCACCCTGGTGCCGCTGCCGCTCTGCTGAAGCTGCTCAGACGGGTCAACGACCGCCGCACAGACAACTCGATCGAGGAGAACAGATGACCACCCCTCAACCGAAAACCTTCGCCTTTTACGGCCGTGTCTCGACCGAGGACAACCAGGACCCCGAATCGTCCCGGAGCTGGCAACTGACTCGGGCGAGCACACTCATCCAGCCACACAACGGCCGAATTGTCGCGGAATACTTCGATATCGGCCAGAGCCGTTCCCTCCCGTGGCAGCGCCGAACCCAAGCCAATCTCCTTCTCGCGGCTCTGCGTAACCCCGGGCGAGGGTTCTCCGCCGTCGTCGTCGGCGAACCGCACCGCGCCTTCTACGGCAACCAGTTCGGCCTCACAGCGCCGCTGTTCGTCCACTACGGCGTCGAACTCTGGGTCCCCGAGATTGGCGGCCCCATCGACCCCGACAACGAGGCACACGAACTCGTCATGTCCGTCTTCGGGGGCATGAGCAAGGGTGAGCGCAACCGGATCAAACTGCGCGTTCGCACCGCCATGGCCGCCCAGACCCTCCTTGAGGGCCGCTACCTGGGTGGGCGCCCACCTTACGGCTACACACTCCGCGATCTTGGACCCCACCCCAACCCCGCCAAGGCCGCCGACGGCAAACACCTCAAGGGCCTTACTCCGGACGAACAGACCGCTCCAATCGTCCGGCAGATCTTCGCCGAGTTCCTCGCCGGTATCGGCCTCTTCGCCATCGCCGAGGGACTTACCGCCAACCACGTGCCTTGCCCATCGGCACACGACCGGGCCCGCAACCGGCACCGTAGCGGCATCGCCTGGTCCAAGAGCGCCGTCCGCGTCATCCTCACCAACCCCCGCTACACAGGGCGGCAGGTGTGGAACAAGCAACGCACCGACGAAGTACTGCTCGACGTCGACGATGTGGCAATGGGTCACACCGGCGTCATGCGCTGGAACGCCCGCGACAAATGGGTGGTCTCCAAGGACATCACCCATGAGCCACTCATCGACGACGCGACCTTCGAGCAGGCCCAGGCGATACTGCAACGACGAGGACGGGGAACCGGCGGACAGCACGTCCGGCAGCGCACCCGCAACCCGTACGTCTTCCGGGGCATGATCTACTGCGCCGCCTGCGACCGACGCATGCAGGGCCAGTACAACCACGGCGACGCCTACTACCGCTGCCGCTTCCCGCAGGAATACGCCCTCGCCAACCAGGTTGAGCATCCCAGCAACGTGTACCTGCGCGAGGATGCCCTCACCGACCCGATCGACACCTGGCTGGCCGCCGCCTTCGCACCCCACCGCATCGAACACACGATCACCGCGATGGCCGACGCTCAGCCCTTGGAACATCCGCCCGCAACCGCCCCAGCAGCACAGACGATTATCACCGAGTGCGACGCCAAGTTGGAGCGCTACCGGGCCGCCCTCGACGCTGGAGCCGACCCAGCGGTGGTCACCGGCTGGATCGCGCAGACCCAGGCCGAACGTGCGCGGGCTGAAGCGGATCTCCACGCGAGTGTGGGCACCGCCCCGCGCAGGATGAGCCGAGCAGAAATCACGACCCTGGTGAACGCGCTCGGCGACATCACCGCCGTGCTCCGCGACGCCGACCCGGCCGACAAGGCCGAGGTCTACCGGCAACTCGGTCTCCGGCTGAACTACCAGCCTGAAACGCAAACGGTGCGCGCTGCAGTCGATCTCAGCGCGCACCGTGGGGTAATGGTTTGTGTCCGAGGGGGGACTTGAACCCCCACGCCCTATACGGGCACTAGCACCTCAAGCTAGCGCGTCTGCCATTCCGCCACCCGGACCTACACGTTAAGCCTACCTCGCCGACCAGATGATCTTTCCATCCGGTGATTGGCGCGGCGGGCCGCACGGGGAGTTACTGTACACGGCACTCGTGGATCATGCACATCGCCTTCCGACGTCCCTTCCGCCGCTGCTCAAGCCGCCTCAAACGCCGCACCGACACCCCGGACGAGGCGTGTCCGGGTAGCGTCCGGCGGCCCTCTGACGGCAGCATTGCCACGTGCCCCATCCCTCCCCCTTGGCAGCCGCCCAGCACCGAGCCCTCGCCCTGCGCGCCGCGGGCGACCTCAGCGCCGCCCGGCAATTGCTCGCGGAGGCCGTCGAATCCGCTCCTCCGCCGTACGGTGACGATCATCCCGAGGTGCTGCACACCGCGCATCTGTTGGCGCGGTTGCACCGGGAGGGGGACGACCCGCCCGCCGCGCGCCGGGTGTTGGAGGAGGCGTTCGCGGCGGGCGAGCGGCGCTGGGAGCATTCTGACCCGCTGATGCTCGCGCTCGCCTTCGAGCTCGCGGAGGTGGCTGAGGAGCTGGGAAACCGGCACGAGGCCCGCCGCAACTACACCCGCGTCGCCACCGCCGGGCCCGCCGCGCTCGGGGAGAACCACCCGGCGGTACGCGCAGCCCGCGACTACCTCGGCCCACCCGCGTCGACGCCGGGCGAGCAGCACCGCGCGCCGACGCCCGGCCGAGGTCCGGTCGCCCCGGCGAACGAGCCGGGTGCCCGGTCGGCGCTCACCGGCCCGACCCTGTCGTTGGCGACTCTCGCCGCGATGCGGCCCTCTGCCGGCGGCCCACCGCCGGCCGTCTCACAGTGGGCACCGCCGCAACCGCCGGCGACGCCCCAACCAACCCCTCCAGCGGTACGCACATCCGCCCCGGCTCAACGCGTCGACGAGCAACCGTCTCGACCCTCGGTCGGCCCGACGCCCCGACCGGGGGCTGAGGTCCCGCCGACAACGCCGGTCGTCCAGCGGCCACCACACCGACCGCCGGCCGGGCCAACCGTGGCACCACGTCAGCGGGTGGGTGACCAGGCGACGACCCCGCCGGTGACCGACGTGCCACCGCCCCCGGCGACCACCGCACCGGCGGCGCCGGCACCTCGTTGGGACAACCCCACGATCCGGGTACGGCAGATCGAGCCGCTACTCGCCGAAGAGGCCGCCCGATCCGCCGCCCCGCCAACCGCGCCGGGCGATTCGCACAATGTGTCCGGCGCCGAGGCGACATCGCCCGGTAGGGCCGCCCCGTCCGGTGAACACCCGGGGCCGGCCTACCATCCGGCGAGCGGACCACCGGCCCAGCCCATCAGCGCACCGCCGGTCACCCCGCATCCGATCTCCGCGCCGCCCAGCCAGCCGTACCCGGTCTCCGGGCCCCCGGCCCAGCCATACCCGGTCTCCGCACCGCCCGGCTACGACCCACCCGTTTCGGCACCACCTGGGCACAGCTATCCGGTGTCCGCACCGCCCGGCTACGGGCCGCCTGTCTCCGGGCCGCCCTACGGACCACCCGTCTCCGCGCCTCCGGTGAGCGCACCACCCGTGCCGCCCTGGGGATTGACCGCACCGCCCTGGAGCAGCAGCGCCCCACCACAGCCCCTGCCAACTCCGACTGCCGACCCCACCTCCCAGACCACGACGCCTACCCAGACGGTGACGGCCGGGCACAGCACGACCGCGGGGCACAGCACGACCGCCGGACAAGGCACACCAGTCGGGCACAGCACGACCGCCGGACAAGGCACACCAGTCGGGGAGGGCACACCCGCCGGGCAGGGCACGACCGCCGGGCAGGGCACGACCGCCGGGCAGACCATGATGGACGCGGGCAGCACCGGTGCGGACGGCGATTCCGGGCTGGGCATCCTCGACGCCCCGGTGCCGCCGACCCGGCACGCCGACCGCGCGCTGCCCGACCAGACCGTGGTGTTCCCGTCGCACGGTGGCCCGGCCGGGGGCGAGGCCAATTCGGGCTGGACCGCAGCCCAGCCGAGCCCCGTTGCGCAGCCGGCCTGGTCACCGGGCCTCGGCGTCGACCCGGCATCGCAGGCCGCACCGCCACCGGTGCAGCAGTACCACCATCAGCCGGCGCAGCCGCCGTACCCGATCCAGCACCAGCACCAGGCGCCGTACCCGGGTCAGCAGTACCACCCGGTGCCGGACGCGCACCGGCCGGCGTACGCCGATGAAGGTGGGTCGACGGGCCGCAACCGGGCGGCGCTGATCGGCGCGGTCGTGGCGGCCGGGGTTGCCGTCGTGGCGGTGGCGGGTCTGGGCGCGGTGGTGCTGACCCGCGACGACCCGCCGCCGACGGCGGCGGCGACGCAGGCACCGACGGCGGCACCGACGGCGGCCGGGCCCCCGCCGGGCGACCTGAAGCTGCGCGACGATTCGGCCACGATCACCTTGACCTGGACGGACCCGACCGGCGGGGCCGTGCCGTTCATGATCGCCGCCGGTCGGGCCGGGCAGGCGTTGGGTGTGATCGCCACCGTGGACCCGGGCGGGACCAGCTACACGGTCAACGGGTTGAACTCCCGGGTGGATCACTGTTTCACCGTGTTGGCGGTCTACTCCACTGACAGCTTTGCGACTTCGGGCCAGGTCTGCACCGCGCGGGAGCGCAGAGCCACGCCGAGCGGGACGCCCTCCGGCCGACCATCGCCGCGCTGAGTCGAGCGGGAACCGGGCCGAGTCGAGCCCGAAACCGGGCTGAGCTGGACGTCCACAACGCACACGCTGGGTATCCACAGGGGTGACGGTGCGGGTTCCCCCGCCACCACCAGCGCCATATGATGGCACCCGGCTCAGGGGAGGGGTCGCCGCAAGGCGCGCCACCTGCCACGACTCAGGGGAGGCAGCCGGCTGTGGCCAGCATCGACGACGCCGTACAGACCGAGGCCCCTCGCTCCCGGTCCCGGCTGCGCGGCGGGCTGGTGACCGTCGGCACGGTGGCCGCGCTGCTGGCCGCCATGGGGTTGACCGTTCTCGGGTTGGGCGCGGCGGACAACGCGGTGGCCAACTACGACGCGAGTTCCTGGTTGTGGAGCGCGGTGCGCAGCGAGCTGGCCCGGGTCAACGGGGTCACCGCCCGGGTGGACACCCGCACCGAGATCCCCGGTGCCCGGCAGCATCCGATGCAGATCACCCAGACCGACCGGCTGCTGCTCCTGCGTGACCTGCAGACCGGGCAGGTCAGCTCGCTGGATCTGGCCACCCTCCAGCTCAGCGCGACCACCCGGACCACCCCCGGCCTGGGCGTGAGTGTGGCCCTGCACGAGGACGCGGCGTTCGTCGTCGACGCCGTGCAGGGCATCGTGCGGCAGCTCGACCCGCGATCGTTGACCCCGGTCGGTGAGCCGGTGCGCTATCCACCGGGCATCACCGGCGGCACCTTCGACGGTAAGGGTCGA
Organism: Micromonospora inaquosa; assembly: GCF_003857055.1. Taxonomy (GTDB): domain Bacteria; phylum Actinomycetota; class Actinomycetes; order Mycobacteriales; family Micromonosporaceae; genus Micromonospora; species Micromonospora inaquosa. The sequence continues at coordinate 9,053 of NZ_QGSZ01000104.1, forward strand.
CTCTGGATCGCGGTCCCCAGCCAGGGCACCGTGTCGGCGATCACCGCCGCCAAGCTGCCGTCCGTGCCGGCGTCGACCGCGCCGGTGGGGGCGGGGCTCAGCCCGCAGCAGGTCGAGTCGTACGACGTCGCTGACGCCAGCCACGAGCTGGTGGTCTCCACCCTGGACGACGGGGTGGCGGTGCTCGACCGGACGGCCGGGAAGCTGGTGCGGGTGCAGCACGGTGAGGTGCACCCGACGCCGCTGACGCTGTCCGGCCCGGCGGCGCTGCCCGCGCGCACCAGCGGCCCCCGGGTGCCGGTCACGGTGACCGCCGAGCGGCGGGTGCTGCTGGTGGGTGACGGTGGGCAGGAGAGCGCGTTCACCGTCCCGGGCGAGGGGGGTCGGCTCAGCCCGGCGGTGGCCTGGGCGGACCGGTTCTACTGCGCCGACGAGGCCACCGGCACCATCTACTCCTTCGACGCGGCGGGTCAGCTGGTCGAGACCATCCGGGGGCGGGCCAACGGGCCGCTGGAGCTGGAGGTCCGGGAGAACCACCTCTTCATCAACTCCCCCGACTCGGCGACCGCGCGGGTGGTGGACGACAAGCACCAGGTGCGCGAGGTCAACAAGTACGCCAACGACGTCCTCGGCGGCGACCCGCCGCCGAGGAC
>NZ_QGSZ01000222.1 GCF_003857055.1 Micromonospora inaquosa
CGGTTAGGGGAGGGGCCAGGGGAGGGTTAATTCGCCTCGGCGCCAGCGGGTGGGGTTGTCGAGGACGGGCCAACCTGTTTCGCGGAGCTGGGCCACCGCCCGCAGCCAGCGTTGGCGGGGGCCGAAGGTGGCGTACGGGGCGGCGGCCTGCCAGGCGTCGTCCAGGGCGCGGATGAGAGCGTGCACCGGCTCACCGGGGACGTTGCGGTGGATCAGCGCCTTGGGTAGCCGCTCGGCCAGTTCGGCGGGGCTGCCCAGTGTGGTGAGCTTCGCGGCCAGGGTCAGCGTCCGGGGGCCTTCGGCGTCGATCAGCAGCCAGCTGGCGAGCCGCCCCAACTCGTCACACGTGCCCTCGACGAGCACTCCACCGGGGGCGAGCGCGGCGGTCATCGTGTGCCAGGCTCCGGCCACCTCGCTCTCGTCGTACTGTCGCAGCACGTTGAACGCGCGGACCAGCACCGGCCGGAGCCCGGCCAACTCGAACCCACCTCGGGCGAACGTCAGCCCGGGTGGGTCGGCGGCCGGCGCGGCGGCCGCCACCCGGGCCGCGTCGATCTCCAACCCGACCAGCCGTACGTCCGGGCGTACCCCGGCCGCGAGTCGAGCACGCAGTTCCACCGCGGTCACCGGGGTAGCGCCGTAACCGAGGTCGACAACCAGCGGGTCGTCCGCTGCCAACAGCCGGTCGGCACAGCTGGCGACGATCCAGTTGTCCACCCGGCGGAGTCGGTTCGGGTTCGTCGTGCCGCGGGTGACCACGCCGAACGGCCGCCGCCGTGCCGCAGGGCTCATGTCAAGAGACTCGGTGCACCTTGTGCTGGGCGGCCTGCGCCCGTGGCCGGACCACCAGCCGGTCGACGTTGACGTGCTCCGGTCGGGTGGCGCACCAGGCGATGCAGTCGGCGACGTCCTCGGCGACCAGTGGCCCCGGCACCCCGGCGTAGACGGCTGCCGCCCGTTCCGCGTCGCCCTCGAAGCGGACCAGCCCGAACTCGTCGGTCTTCACCATGCCCGGGTCGATCTCGATGACCCGCAGCGGCCGGCCGCACAGCTCCAGGCGGAGCGTGCCGGCGATGGCGGTCTGCGCGTGCTTCGCGGCCGTGTAGCCGCCCCCGCCCTCGTACACGGTCAGGCCGGCGGTGGAGGAGACCACCACGATGGTGCCGGAACCGGAGGCTTCCAGTGCCGGCAGCAGCGCCTGGGTGACCCGGAGGGTGCCGAGCACGTTCACGTCGTACATCCACTGCCAGTCGGCGACCGAGCCGGACTCCACCGGGTCCAGCCCTCGCGCTCCGCCAGCGTTGTTGACCAGGAGGGTGACCGGCCCGGGTGCCTGGGCGGCAGCCTCGGCCAGCCGGGCCACCGACTCGTCCGAGGTGATGTCGCAGGTCACCGCGGTCGCCTGCCCGCCGGCGGCGGTGATCTCAGCGACCAGGTCGGTGAGCCGTTCCGCGCGGCGGGCGGCGGCGAGCACGTGGAAGCCCTCGGCGGCGAGCCGGCGGGCGGTTGCCGCGCCGATCCCGCTGGACGCTCCGGTGACGATGGCGACTGAGGTCATCCCGACATTGTCACAGTGGGCGTGCCAGCCGCCCCGACGGGGCGTGGGCCAGCCATTCGCGTCGTTCCGTGATGAGGTCCGTCACCCCGGGGGGCCGCGCCGGGGAATTTCCGAAGCCCGATGGGGAAGATGGCACCTGGCGTACAGGTTGACCGAGAAGCGCCGGTCGTGCGCGGCATCAACCGTGACGAAGGAGCGGATGTGGCGGAAATGCACACCGGTGTCGGGCGTCAGCGAGGTGCCCAGCCGTGGCCCCGGCCTCGCCGCATCGCCACCCTGTCGGTGCACACCTCGCCTCTGCATCAGCCCGGCACGGGTGATGCCGGCGGCATGAACGTCTACATCCTCGAAGTGGCCCGGCGTCTCGCCGAGGCCAATGTGGAGGTGGAGATCTTCACCCGGGCGACCTCCGGTGACCTTCCCCCGGTGGTCGAGATGGCACCCGGCGTGCAGGTCCGACACATCACCTCCGGCCCCCTGGAGGGGCTCACCAAGGAGGAGCTGCCCGGTCAGCTCTGCGCCTTCACGGCGGGGGTGTTGCGCGCTGAGGCCTCCCGCCCGCCCGGCCACTACGACCTGATCCACTCGCACTACTGGCTCTCCGGCCAGGTCGGCTGGCTGGCCAAGGAGCGCTGGGGGGTGCCGCTGGTGCACACCGCGCACACCCTTGCCAAGGTCAAGAACGCCCAGCTCGCGGCCGGTGACCGGCCGGAGCCAAAGGCCCGGGTCATCGGCGAGGAGCAGGTCGTCGCCGAGGCGGACCGGCTGGTCGCCAACACCCGGTTCGAGGCCAGTGACCTACTCGACCGGTACGACGCCGACCCGACCCGGGTGTCCGTCGTGCAGCCCGGCGTCGACCTGGCCCGGTTCCGGCCCGCGTCGGGCGACCGGGCCGCGGCCGCCCGCCAGGCCCGTCGCCGACTGGGGCTTCCGGTCGACGGGTACGTGGTTGCCTTCGTCGGTCGGATCCAGCCGCTCAAGGCCCCCGACGTGCTGATCCGCGCGGTCGCCGCGTTGCGGGAGCGCGATCCGGCCCTGGCTGACCAGGTGACCGTGGTGATCTGTGGCGGGCCCAGCGGCAGTGGGCTGGACCGCCCGACCGCTCTGATCGAGTTGGCCGCCAAGCTCGGGGTCAGCGACGGGGTGCGGTTCCTGCCACCGCTCACCGGGGACGACCTTCCGGCCCTGTACCGGGCGGCGGATCTGGTCGCGGTGCCGTCGCACAACGAATCGTTCGGGCTGGTCGCCCTGGAGGCGCAGGCCTGCGGTACGCCGGTGCTGGCCGCCGCCGTCGGAGGGCTGGTCACCGCCGTACGGGATCAGGTCAGCGGGGTGCTGATCGACGGGCACGACCCGGTCGACTGGGCCCGCACGCTGGGCAGCCTGCTGCCGAACCGGGCCCTCCGGTCGGTGCTGGCCCGAGGTGCCGAGCAGCACGCCCGGCATTTCTCCTGGGACCGTACGGTCGCCGGTCTGCTCGGGGTGTACGGCGAGGCGATCGCCGGGCACCGTGCGCGGCTCGCGGCCGACCTGGCGGGCGACGCGGCACTCTCCTGTTCCTGGTGACCGGGGGCGTCGGTCGTCACCCGGTGCGCGAGCCGGGTCGGTCGTAGAGTGGGTCCGGTGAGCCCGAAGAGCGATCTTGCGACCCTGATCGAGTCGGTCTGCGCCGAGCGGGACCTGGCCTGCGAGTCGACCGGCCCTGGCTCGTACGCGGTGACGCTGCCGGGCACCCACAAGCTCAAGACGGTCTGCAACCTGATCGTCGGCGAGCACGCGCTGCGGATCGAGGCGTTCGTGATGCGCCAGCCGGACGAGCGCCGTGAGGAGCTGTGGGCCTGGCTGTTGCAGCGCAACGCCCGGATGTACGGCGTCTCCTTCTCCACCGACGCGGTCGGCGACGTGTACCTGACCGGTCGGGTCAATCCGGCTGGCGTGGACGCCGACGAGTTGGACCGGCTGTTCGGCGCTGTTCTCACGTACGCCGACGAGTCGTTCGACACGATGCTGGAGATCGGCTTCGGCAGTTCGATCCGGCGCGAGTACGAGTGGCGGGTCAAGCGGGGCGAGTCGACCGTCAACCTGGCCGCCTTCGCCCACCTTTTCGAGCCCTCCGGCTCGGGCCCCGACGCAACCTGACGCGACCGCCCGCGCTCGTGCCCCCGCAGCGTGATGGTGCTTGAACCAGGAAGTGCGTGCTGGATCCAGCACGGCGGACTGGCGGTGGTTCGGAGTGCTCCTGACGGGTATGCCGCACCGCGCGGTGCGGCAAGGGACCCCCGCGCGCCGATGACGGAGTGCCAAGGAGCGGAGCGTCCCATGGCTCAGCGGAACAGCTCAGGTCGCGGCGCGACTGCGACCAGGACGAAGCGACAGGCCGGCAACCAGACGCCGGGTACACCCGGAGTCTCCGAATCGGAGATCTCCCGGATGCGGGTGGACGACATCCGCGGGCAACTGCGCAAACGCGGGGTCTCCGGGATCTCCGCTCTGCGCAAGCCAGAACTGGTGAAACAGTTGGTGCGCTCGATGCGGGCTGGCGCGGGTCGGAGCAGCACCGGCCCGTCGGGCCGGGCCACCGGCACCCGGGCGTCGGCGGGTCGTGCTGCCGCCACCAAGAAGTCGGCGGCCAGGCCGGCAGCGAGCCGCGCGAAGGCCGCGCCGGCCAACAAGAGCGCGCCGGCGAAGCGGGCCGCCGGGAAGAAGACGACAGCCGCCCGTAAGTCGACGGCTGCCAAGCAGACGGCGGCGGCGAAGAAGACGACAGCCGCCAAGAAGACGGCGGCGAAGAAGACGACAGCGGCGACGTCGACTGCGGCGCGCAGGACAGCGACCGCCCGTACGGCGCCCGCCCGCAAGGCGCCGGCGAAGAAGGCGCCAGCGAAGAAGGCACCGGCGCGGACGGCGGCGAAGCGCGCGGCACCGGCCCGGAGCGCGGCGGCGAAGCGCGCGGCACCGGCTAGGCGCACGTTGACGGCGTCGACCGGGGGTGGGACCACGGCCGGTGGGATCCGGACCGGACGGGGCACCGGCCGGTCGGTCCGCAGTTCGCAGGTGATCTCGTCGACCATGGACCGACCGGAGCGGCCGGGGCGGAGTCTGATCACGGCGAACCACGAGGTGATCAAGCGCTGGGCCCGGGACCGCGGGGCGAAGCCGGCGACCATCGCCGGCACCGAGCGGGATGGCCGGGCGGGGGTGTTGACCTTCAACATTCCCGGATACCGGGAAAGCAGCCGGATCCGCGAGATCACCTGGGATGAGTGGTTCTACACCTTTGACCTGCGGCGGCTGAACCTGATTTATCAGGAACAGTTGCGCGACGGTCGGCAGAGCAACTTCTTCCGGACCGAGTCACCCGATCGGGAAGACGGTTGAGGTGTTTGCGGGAATGGGCGACGGGTAACCGGCTGTTGCCAACGGACGAGGCCGGAGCAGCGGATACTCGCCAGTTGTGACCGGCGAGACAGCGTTCTGGGTTGAATCCAGAATCCGGGCGAACTAGCTTTATTGCACCGCGCCACGTTTGGAAACGTTCGGGGGAGCGGCGGATCGATCAGATCCGCGCACCAGACGAGGCGCGAGGGGACGGGTGGATTAACCGTTGGGGGACGGTTCCCACCTGTTTGGACCGGCGGCGTGAGCGGGCGATGCTTACGGGGGTGAGTGTTGCCCGCCGCCGCCGGCCCCACCGGCGGGCGCCCACTATGACCTTCGGGTCATGGTGGGCGCTTTGCCGTGCAACGCCAATTACGCAGTCGGCACGCGGTCTGCGATTGTTGTCGGCTCCTGCCGGGCGGCCGCACGCAGTGCGGCGACGTGTCGTTCGCGGGGTGGCCCGGCCAGCAGATGCCCGAGCGCGGCCAGCAGACCCAACCCACCCACGATCAGCCAGTGCCGGTCGCCGAGGTGCTGGAGGCTCACCCCGCCGAGGGTGGGCGCGACGAACGCCGCGGCCGGGAAGGTCAGGTAGAAGACCGACTGGTAGCGCGCTCGTAGCTGTGGTGGTGCCAGGTCGGCGTTGATCTGCGCGTTGGGCGGGGCGGCGAGCATCGAGCCGACCGTCCAGACGACTGCGGCACCCAGGTAGATGGCCAGTTCGTCGGCGATGGCGAGCGCCCCGAAGCCGAGCGCCAGTAGCGCGGTGGAGGCGGCCAGCACGACGTCCTTGCGGTGCCGGTCGATCAGCCGGGGCACGAACAGTTGCCCGACCACGATCAGCGCGCCGCCGAGCGCCACCACCAGCCCGTACGCCGATGGGCCCAGGCCGTCCGCGCGCATGGCCAGCGGCATGATCGTCGACGTCTGCATGGTGAGTACGGCCAGCACGAAGGTGAGCCCGACGAAGATCAGGAAGGTGCGGTCGGTGAGCGCGGTGTGCAGTCCCGGCCGGCGGGCCCGAACGGGTGCCGCGCGGGTGGCGGGCGGCAGGTCGACCGCCGGCTGGGTCAGCCGCAGGGTTTCCGGCACCTTCCAGCCGATCACGGCGGCTGCGGTCAGGGTGGCACCCGCGTCGACCAGGAACAGCGCCGTGAAGCTCGCCTCGGCCAGGATGCCGGCGAGCAGCGAGGCGACCGCCATGCCCAGGTTGAACGCCCAGAACTGAAGGTTGAACGCGCGCGAGCGGCGCTCGGCGGGCACCACGTCGACGATCGCCGCCACGAAGGCCGGGCTGGGCATCGAGTGCACCACGCCGATCAGCGCGGAGAGCACCGCGATCAGCAGCAGCGGTCGAGTGAAGGCGAGCGCCACCATCAGGCCGACGGTGGCCAGGTGCGCGGCGAGCAGGGTGGCCCGGCGTCCCCACTGGTCGGCGAGCACCCCGCCGAGCAGTACGCCGGCCGCCCCACCGGCCCCGTACGCGCCGACCACGGTGCCGGCCAGGCCTTCGCTCGCGCCGCGTACGTCGGTGAGGTAGAGCGAGAGGAACAGCATGGCGAACGCGCCGGCCCGGTTGATCAACAGGCCGGCCCAGAGGTACCAGAAGGTGGCGGGGAGGCCGCCTGCGGTGTCGTGCCACCAGCGCCGCAGGGCGTACACCCGACCTCCCGACAGTTCAGATTGTTAACTGTTTCCACTGCACAGTAGAAACTCCCGCACCGTCGCGCCAGTCCTTACGCCTCGACGGGCTCCGGCGCACGAGAGGCGGTGGCCGGTGCCAGCGCTTCGCCTGCCCGGCGCAGCGCGACTGCCCGCCGCTCCCGGGCCGGCCCCGACACCAGGTGGGCGACCGCGGTCAGGAGGCCGAGCGCGGCGCAGCCGTACCAGAGCGCGTCATTGCCGACGTGCTCTCGCACCAGGCCACCGAGGATCGGCGCGCTGGCCCCGGCTATCTGCCACGAGAGGGAGAACACGCCCTGGTAGCGACCGCGTAGCTCGGCCGGCGAGAGCTCGGCGATCAGGGTGGAGTTGGAGGGCGAGTTGAGCATCTCGCCGACCGTCCAGATCAGCACGGTCAGCCCGTAGAACCAGGCGGTGCCGGCGAACGCGGTCAGCCCGAACCCCACGCCCATCACCACTGATGCCAGCGCGAGCACGTGCGAACGGCTGCGCCCCCGGATCAGTCGGGGTACGAAGAGTTGGCCGACCACGATGAGGATGCCGTTGAGCGCGATCACCGAGCCGTAGGTGGCCGGGCTCAGGCCGTCGTCTCCCATCGCGATCGGCAGCATCGAGATGTGCTGGAGGAACACCAGCGCGGCGAACAGGTTGAGGGCCACGAAGCCGAGGTAGACCCGGTCGGTGAGGATCGTGCGCAGGGCACCGCGCGGGGCGGTCTTCGTCGTGACGGCGGTGGTGGACCCGGCCTGTCGGGTCTCCGGCACCTTGATGAAGATGATCAGCGCGGTGATCAACATGGTGGCCGCGTCGACAACGAACAGCAGCAGGTAGTCGGCCTGTGCGGCGAGACCGGCGAGGACGGCGGCGCAGGCGAAGCCCAGGTTGATCGCCCAGTAGTTGAGCGAGAAGGCGCGCAGCCGGTCCTTCGCCGGCACCACGTCGATCATCATCGCCCCGAACGCCGGCCGGGCCGCCTCGGCGAACATGCCGAGCAGCAGCGCGCCCAGCGCCACCGCCCAGAGGTCCCGGGCCAGCCCGAGCGCGAGCATCATGGCCGCCGCGCCGACGTGCGCGGTCAGCAACGTCGGTCGGCGGCCCCACCGGTCCGCGAGGGTGCCGCCGGCGGTCGTGCCGAACGCCCCGCCGACGCCCCAGAGGCCGATCACCAGGCCGGCCTGCGAGGCCGAGAAGCCACGTTCCTGGGTCAGGTAGATGGCGAGGAAGACCAGGACGAACGAGCCGAGCCGGTTGATCAGGGTGCCCGACCACAGGTACCAGAAGGTGGTCGGTAGGCCGCCGGTGGTGTCCCGGAACCAACTCCGCATCGTCCGCATATGGCGCCCCGCTTGCAAGTAATGACCGATGTGACTGACGTGCCTTACAACCCTAGTGTTGGGCGGATCCGCTGGTCACCAGCTTTTTCACGTGGTGGTCGTCACGACGGCTGCCCGCGTGTCCCCGCAGCGGTTGAGGCAGGATGATCCGCATGACTGCGAGCGAAGGGCCCACCGTCGGGACGCTGGTCCTGCTGCGGCACGGTGAGAGCGACTGGAATGCCAAGAACCTCTTCACCGGCTGGGTGGACGTCGACCTGACCGAGAAGGGCGAGGGCGAGGCGCGACGCGGTGGCGAACTGCTGCGCGAGCACAGCCTGCTGCCGGACGTCGTGCACACCAGCGTGATGCGCCGTGCGATCCGCACCGCCGAGCTGGCGCTCAACGCCGCCGACCGGCACTGGATCGCGGTGCGCCGGTCGTGGCGGCTCAACGAGCGGCACTACGGCGCCCTGCAGGGCAAGAACAAGAAGCAGACCCTCGACGAGTACGGCGAGGAGCAGTTCATGCTCTGGCGCCGGTCGTACGACACGCCACCGCCGCCGATCGACGACAACGACGAGTGGTCGCAGGTGGGTGACCCGCGCTACGCGCTGTTGCCGACCGAGCTGATGCCGCGCACCGAGTGCCTCAAGGACGTCGTCGACCGGATGCTGCCCTACTGGTACGACTCGATCGTCCCGGACATCCTGGCCGGCCGGACGGTGCTGGTGGCCGCGCACGGCAACTCGCTGCGCGCCCTCGTCAAGCACCTCGACCAGATCTCCGACGAGGCGATCGCGAAGCTGAACATCCCGACCGGCATTCCGCTGCGCTACGACCTCGACCCGCAGCTGCGCCCGCTCACCCTGGGCGGCACCTACCTCGACCCGACCGCTGCGAAGGCAGCCGCCGCGGCGGTAGCCAACCAGGGGCGCTGAGCCACCAAGGAGAGGGCCCCTCGTTCATCGCGAAGAGCGGTGAACGAGGGGCCCTCTTTTCGTGGGTCAGTTGCTGCCGGGCGCGTTCTCCCCGGTGATCAGGTAGATCACGTGCTCACCCGCGTTGACCGCGTGGTCGGCGAAGCGCTCGTAGAAGCGCCCCAGCAGGGTGGCGTCGATCGCCGTCTCCACCCCGTACGGCCAGTCGTCGCCGAGCAGCACCGCGAACAGGTTCTTGTGCAGCTCGTCCATGGCGTCGTCGTCGCGGTCCAGTTCGCCCGCGAGGTCGGCGTCGGGCTTCGCCAGCACCGAACCGATCTTCACAGCCATCCGGTCGGCGATCTCGGACATCTCGGTGAAGACGGTCCGCAGCTCGGCTGGGACGGCCGGCGAGGGGTGCCGGCGCAGCGCGGTCTTCGCCACGTGCTCGGCCAGGTCGCCCATCCGTTCCAGATCAGCGGCCACGTGCAGCGCGGTGATCATCGCCCGGAGGTCGGAGGCGACCGGCGCCTGTCGGGCGAGCAGGTCACAGACCCGCTCCTCGACGTGCCGGTAGAGGTCGTCGATCTCGGCGTCCCGCTCGATGACCGTCTCGGCGGCCTGCCGGTCGGCGGTGAGCAGGGCCCGGGTGGCCTGGCGCATGGCGGCGCGGACGCCCTCCGCCATGTCCACCAGCAGTTGGCTGACGATCTGGAGGTCGGCCCGGAACTCGTCGCGCATCATCACGTCCTGTGGTCGGTCGCCGCCGACGGGTGCCGGCGCAGGGGGATTGAGCAGGTGCGACGCCAACGGTAGGGCGCGCGGACGGACCCCGGATGAACCACGGTGAACGACGCCAGACGTAGGGGTGAACACTTCCGTAAGTGAGGGTAGTTCGTCCCGGTCTGTGTGGTAGCCAGGTTAACAATGACCCTACGATCGCCGGGTGGAGCGGGCGGTGGCGGTCGTGGTGGCCCTGGCGTTGGTGGCCGGGATGGCCGCCGGTCTCGTGCTGCCCCGGTTCCTGCGAAGGCGGGACGGTCGCGCCACGTCGACGGGGAGCGTCAGCTTCCGCTGGAGCAAGGGGAGGCCCGCGATAGCCGACGAGCAGCAGGCCGGGCTCGGCCGCCGGACGATCAACTCGCTCCGGGCCGGTGTCGTGGTACTGGACAACGACGACGTTCCCATGTTGATCAATCCGGCCGCCCGCGCGATGGGGCTGCTGCGTACCGGGAGCACCCCCGGCTCAATCGCCGCGCACCCACTGATCCGCACCCTTGCCGGCCAGGTGCGCCGCACCGGAGTGCGGCGCGAGATCGAGCTGGACCTGCCGCGCGGCCGCGACAGCGCGGGCGAGAATCCGCTCGGCGTGCACCTGCGGGCGATGGGTCTCGGCAACGGCTTCATCGCGGTCGAGGCGGTCGACGTGACCGAGTCGCACCGGCTGACCCGGGTACGACGCGACTTCGTGGCCAACGTGAGCCACGAGCTCAAGACCCCGATCGGCGCCCTGCAACTGCTCGCCGAGGCGTTGCTGGACGCGACCGAGCCGGCCGACCCGGCAGCCCCCGACCTCTCCGAGGACCTGGTGGCCGCCCGCCGGTTCGCCGAACGGATCCAGCACGAGTCGACCCGGCTCGGCCGGCTCGTGCAGGAGTTGCTGGAGCTGACCCGGTTGCAGGGGGCTGAGCCGCAGCCGCCACCGGAGCCGGTCGCGCTGGACTGGGTGATCGCCGAGGTGGTCGACCGGACCCGCACCACGGCCTCCGCTCGGGGCGTCTCGGTGGCCGTGGACGGTGAGCGTGGTCTCACCGCGTACGGCAGCGACTCCCAACTCGCCACGGCGGTGGCGAACCTGGTGGAGAACGCCATCAACTACTCGGGCGAGGACACCACGGTCCGGGTCACCCTGCGGGGCGACGGCGAACACGTCGAGGTCGCCGTCGCCGACCAGGGCATCGGTATCGCCCCCACCGACGTCGACCGGATCTTCGAGCGGTTCTACCGGGCCGACCAGGCCCGCTCGCGTGCCACCGGCGGCACCGGGCTCGGCCTGGCGATCGTGAAACACATTGCGAGCAACCATGGCGGACGGGTCGAGGTGTCGAGCACTCTTGGTGGTGGATCGACGTTCACCCTCCGGCTGCCCGCAAGCCCACCGGACGACCTCCTGGCGACACTGCCGCCGGTTGGGATCGAACCCGGTCCGACTGGGCTACGGCAGGTCTGACAGCAAATGGAAAGGAAATCCCCGTTGAGCCGCGTTCTCGTGGTCGAGGACGAGGAGTCGTTTTCCGACGCCTTGTCGTACATGCTCCGTAAGGAGGGCTTTGAGGTTTCGGTCGCCGCGACCGGCACCGACGCCCTCACCGAGTTCGACCGGACCGGCGCCGACATCGTGCTGCTCGACCTGATGCTGCCCGAGATGTCGGGCACCGAGGTCTGCCGACAGTTGCGGCAGCGCTCGGCCGTGCCGATCATCATGGTCACCGCCCGGGACAGCGAGATCGACAAGGTGGTCGGGCTGGAGATCGGTGCCGACGACTACGTGACGAAGCCGTACTCGCCGCGGGAGTTGGTCGCCCGGATCCGCGCGGTGCTGCGCCGGCAGAGCCCGGAGGTGGCTGAGGCGGGTGCGCCGACGCTGGCCGCCGGGCCGGTGCGGATGGACATCGAACGGCACGTGGTGACCGTCGACGGCGGGGCGGTGCAGCTGCCGCTGAAGGAATTCGAACTGCTGGAGCTGCTGCTGCGCAACGCGGGTCGGGTGCTCACCCGAGGCCAGCTCATCGACCGGGTCTGGGGTGCCGACTACGTCGGTGACACCAAGACGCTCGACGTGCACGTCAAGCGGCTGCGCTCCAAGATCGAGCCGGAGCCGTCCGCGCCGCGATTCATCGTGACCGTGCGGGGTCTGGGCTACAAGTTCGAGCCGTGATCGGCGTACCCGAAGGGGGTCTGCGCTCGGCGCGGGCCCCCTTCGGCCTGTCCGCGCTCGCGCCGCGCGCCAATTCCGAGAGCTGAACCACCTGCGCGTCGGGGGATGCGAGTCCGTTGGTGTGGCCCTTTGGAGCTGATGTCGCAGACGATTCACCCACCGGCGTCGTCGTCGGATTGGCGTCGTGGGGCGAGCAGTGTGGCGTGTGCCGTCCAATGATCTACCGAAACGGCTAGGCCTCGTCGGCGGGGTGCGGGGCGACCATGCCCTGCCTTGTCCTGGCCGCGCAGAGCTCGGCCAGCCGCTCGTACGCGGGCGCGCCGATCAGGGCGGTCAGCTCCGGGGAGTACGACAGGTACATCGGCTCGGTGCCGACGTGCGCGTCCGTCGAGGAGGTGCACCACCAGTCCAGGTCGTGCCCGCCGGCTCCCCAGCCCCGCCGGTCGAACTCGGACAGCGTGGAGACCAGCACCTTGCTGTTGTCCGGTCGATTCACCCAGTCCTGATCCCGGCGGATCGGCAGCTGCCAACAGACGTCCGGCTTGTATTCCAACGGGTGCACCCCGTCGCGCAGCGCCTGGGCGTGCAGCGCACAACCGCCCCCGCCGGCGAAGTCGGCGTCGTTGAGGAACACGCACGGGCCGTCGGCGCCCTGGGTGGCGGTGCGACGGGCCGGGTTCTTGCCGTCGATGGTGTCCTCGTCGGTCCAGTTCTTGAACCCGCGCCGGAAATGCTGCCAGGTCGACGGGGTGAGCCGCCGGACCGCGTTGCGAACCCGCTTCTCGTCGTCCGAGTCGGTGAAGAACGCCCCGTGCGAGCAGCAACCGTCCGCGGCCCGGCCGGCGATGATGCCGTGGCAGCCCTTGCCGAAGATGCAGGTCCAGCGGGAGAGCAACCAGGTCAGGTCGGCCCGGATCAGGTGCGTCTCGTCGGCCGGGTCGGTGAACTCGATCCACTCCCGAGGGAAGTCCAGGGGCACCTCGCGGCTGCGCGGGTCACCCGGGTCGTCCACCAGCACACGGAGCTCCATCGTCACTCGGCCCAGCGTACGCGCGGTGTCGCCCGCAGGCCGGTGAGCCGCGCAAACGTGTTGCGCCTAGGGTCTTCACCATGCGACTGGGTGTCCTCGACGTCGGATCCAACACGGTGCACCTGCTGGTGGTGGACGCGCACCACGGGGCGCACCCGTGGCCGGCGCACTCCGAGAAGGTGGTGCTCCGGCTGGCCGAGCAGATCGGCCCGGACGGCGCGTTGACCGAGGCGGGCGCGGATGGCCTGGTCAAGGCGGTGGGTATGGCCAAGGCTGCGGCCACCGGGCTGGCGGCGGACGACCTGATCGCGTTCGCCACGTCCGCGGTGCGCGACGCCACCAACGCGGCCGAGGTGCTGGCCCGGGTCCGCGACGAGACCGGCGTACGCCTGGCGGTGCTCTCCGGGGCGGACGAGGCGCGGATGACGTTCCTGGCCGTACGGCGGTGGTTCGGTTGGTCGGCGGGCCGACTGCTGGTGCTGGACATCGGTGGTGGCTCGTTGGAGATCGCCGCCGGCATCGACGAGGACCCGGACGTCGCGGTCTCTCTTCCGCTCGGGGCCGGTCGGCTGACCCGGGAGCGGCTGCGGGTCGATCCGGCCACCGCGGCCCCGCCGTCGGCGGAGGCTGTCGACAAGCTCCGGGAGTACGTGGACGGCCGGCTGGACAAGGTCGTCGACCAGATGACGGAGGTGGGCTGGGGTCGGGCGGTGGCCACCTCGAAGACGTTCCGGACCCTGGCCCGACTGGCCGGGGCGGCTCCGTCCGGCGGCGGGCTGTGGGTGCGACGCAGCCTGACCCGGGCCGGCCTGCGGCAGGTCATCGGCTTCATCCGGCACATCCCACCGGCGCAGTTGATGGAGCTGGAGGGGGTCAGCGCGGGGCGGGCCCACCAGTTGCTGGCCGGTGCCGTGGTCGCCGAGGCGGTGATGCGCCGCCTGGATCTGGACTCGTTGGACATCTGCCCGTGGGCGCTGCGGGAGGGCGTCATCCTCCGCCGGCTAGATCAACTCGAACCGATCTGACCCGGCGACCGTTTTCAGTCGATTTGCCGGCGCTCGTCACGATGCCCCGGGTGGTGCCGGGCTACGCTGGCTGATGTGACTTCCCGCGTTCCCGTGCTCCTGTCCAGCTCGTCGGTCTTTCCCGAGCCGACCGCGGCGGCGTTCCAACTGGCCGCGGCGCTCGGCTACGACGGCGTCGAGGTGATGGTCTGGACCGACGTGGTCAGCCAGGACGCGGGCGCGCTGCGCGGCCTCTCCACGCACTACGGCGTCCCGGTGCTCTCGGTGCACGCGCCCTGCCTGCTGGTCACCCAGCGGGTGTGGAGCCCGGACCCGTGGGAGCGCCTGCGCAAGGCCGCCGAGCTGGCCGAGACGCTTGGCGCGCCGACCGTGGTGGTGCACCCACCGTTCACCTGGCAGCGGGACTACGCGCGCAACTTCGCCGAGGGCCTGGCTGCCGTCTCGGACCGGTTCACCGGGTTGCGCTTCGCTGTGGAGAACATGTACCCGGTGCGGATGGCGGGCCGGCAGTTCGTCCCGTACGTGCCCGGCTGGGACCCGACCGACGCCGGCTACCCGTCGTACACGCTGGACCTGTCGCACTGCGCGGCCTCGCACAGCGACCCCCTGGAGATGGCCGACCGGATGGGCGCCGGGCTGGCGCATGTGCACCTCGGTGACGGCACCGGTGAGGGCCGCGACGAGCACCTGGTGCCCGGGCGCGGCACCCAGCCCTGCGGGCAGCTGCTCTCCTCGCTGGCCGGCCGGGGTTTCACCGGCGCGGTGGCGGTGGAGGTCGCCACCCGGGGCGCGAAGAGCCGCGCGGTGCGCGAGGCGGACCTGCGCGCCGCGCTGGAGTTCGCCCGCCAGCACCTGCCGGCGTCGTCACCTGTCGACGCCTGACCCGTCCGCCCGAGATCGGGCGGTGGCGGCGTCAGCTGACCGGTGAGAGGGAGTCGGCGGCGGAGGTCGGCTGGGGGGCGACCGTCACCTGCTCGCCGACCGCGGCCCGCTTACGGGCCCGGTGCGCGGCGACGTGCGAGCGGGTGGCGCAGCGCTCCGAGCAGAACCGCCGGCAGCAGTTGGACGACGTGTCCAGGTAGACGTTGCCGCACCGCTCGTCGGCGCAGACCCCGAACCGGGCGCTGCCGTACTCGCAGAGCCAGACGGACAGCCCCCAGACCGCGCCGGCCAGGTATTCGGCGCTGACCGAGGCACCCCGACTGGTCACGTGCATGTGCCAGTCGCTGGAGTCGTGCCCGGAGATGCGCGGCTGCACCGGGAACGCCTCAAGCAGCGCGTTCAGCTCGGTGACCGCCTGGGCGTCCCGCCCCGAGGTGCCGTACTCGAAGACGTCGCGCAACCGTTTCTGTGCCCGGCGGAAAATCGCCACGTCCCGGTCGGCGACCTCGTCGCGCATCCAGGCGTTGTCGTCGGGGAAGAGGGCCCGCAGGTCGTCGAGGTCGTCCAGGCGGGCGTTGACCAGGTCAACGCCGGTCCGGGCGTACGCGTCGAAGTTCACGCCCCCAACGGTAGACGACTCATGGGGTGCGCGGCGCGTCGATGTAGTGCGGCAGGAACCGCGCGTAGCCGTCGGTGATCAGACTCGCGCTCTCCCGTACCCCCACGCCGGCCGACTCGCCGTCGACGATCCAGCTGCCCAGCACCATCCGGTTGCCGGCGAACTGCGGCAACGCCCGGAACTCCTGGTAGCACCAGCCCTCGTCGCCGTAGATCCCCGGGTTGGTGATCTCCTCAGCGGCGGTGACGATGCGCACCGAGCCGCCCTCGCGGCCGAGCAGCGGCTTGGCCACGTACTCCGGCATGTCGCGCGGCGAGTCGAGGTATGCCGGGAGCAGGTACTCGTGGCCGGGGTACAGCTCCCAGAGGACCGCGAGCAGCGCCTTGTTGGAGAGCAGCAGTTTCCAGGCCGGTTCGATCCAGGTGGTCGGGGTGCCCGGGGCGAGGGCCGCCGGCCCGTACGGCTCGGCCAGCATCCACTCCCACGGGTAGAGCTTGAAGCAGGTGGTGACCGGGCGGTCGTCGGCGTCGACGAAGCGCCGGCCGTCCCAGCCGATCTCCTGGATGGGCTGCAGCTCGACGCTCAGCCCGGCCTGGCGCGCGGTCTCGGCGAGGTAGCCGGCGGTCATGTGGTCCTCGCCGGACTCCTCCTCGTTCGACCAGAGCACGTGCACCCGCGGGTCGTGCAGCCCGGCCCCGATCTTGGCCCAGGCGCCGACCAGCCGCTCGTGCAGGCTGTTCCACTGGTCCAGGTCCGGCCGGGTCTGCTCCAGCCAGTACCACTGGATGATGCTCGCCTCGACCAACGCGGTGGGGGTGTCCGCGTTGTACTCCAACATCTTCGGGGGCCAGGTGCCGTCGTACGCCAGGTCGAAGCGCCCGTAGAGGGTCGGTGGCGCCTCCCGCAGCGACCGGGCCACCGCCTCGGCCGCCCACTCCGGGATGCCGAACTCGGCGTACCGGTGCCGCTCCACCACGTGCTCGGCGGCGGCCACCGACATCCGGTGCAGTTCCTCGGTCGCCTCCTCCAGCCGCAGCACCTCGTCCAGGTCGAAGGCGTACGCGGCGGTCTCGTCCCAGTAGGACATGATCCCGCCGTCGGGCAGCTCGGTGTCGACGTAGACCAGCCCCTGCGACCGGATGGTGGCGTCCCAGTCGGTGCGCGGGGTGACCGTCTCGCGGCGCACCTCAGCCGCCGCAGGAGGCGAGGTGGGTGCCGAACCCGCCGCGGTCGGGCAGCGCCGCGGTGGTCGGCTCCGGGGCGGTGCGGCCGGCGGCCGGGTCGCTGACCCGCATCGCCAGCGCGACGGTGTCGCCGCCGCCGACCGGCCCGAGGGCGCAGTCGTCGTCATCGTCGTCGTCCGAGGTCATGTTGCAGCCGGAGAGGGCGAGCGCGAGGGCGGTGAGCGCGCCGAGCTGCACGGAGGCCGATCGGAGTCGGCGGCGGGGGCGTTGGTCCACGGCATCGTTGTAGCCGATCGACGCCACCGCCGCCGCCCCGCCCCCGGGTCGAGGTGGCCCCGCCGCCCCTCGGCGCGGCCCCTGGCAGGGGCGTTACGCTCGGCTCATGCTCCGTTCCGTCATCCTCGCCGCCTCCCGGTCATCCCAGGTCGAGCGGCTCGTCGCGACCGCCCCGTACACCCGGGACGTCGTCCGCCGGTTCGTCGCCGGCGCCGCCACCGACGACGCGTTGCGCGCGACCCGCGGGCTCGTCGACGACGGTCTCGCGGTCACCCTCGACCACCTCGGTGAGGACACCGTCACCCCCGAGCAGGCCACCGCCACCCGGGACGAATACCTCAGGCTGCTGAAGATGCTCGCCGCCGCGGGGCTCACCCCGGCCGCCGAGGTGAGCGTGAAGCTCTCCGCCCTCGGCCAGATGTTCGACGAGCAGTCGGCGTACGACAACGCGCGGGCGATCTGCGCGGCGGCCGACGCGGCGGGCACCACTGTCACCCTGGACATGGAGGACCACACCACCACCGACTCGACGTTGGAGGTGCTGAGCCGGCTGCGCAAGGATTTCCCGTCGACCGGCGCGGTGCTCCAGGCGTACCTGCGCCGGACCGAGTCGGACTGCCGGGAGCTCTCCTCGGCCGGGTCGCGGGTGCGGCTGTGCAAGGGCGCCTACAAGGAGCCGGAGTCGGTGGCGTACCAGTCGGCCCGTGAGGTGGACAGGTCGTACGTCCGCTGCATGAACATCCTGATGTCCGGCGACGGGTACCCGATGCTGGCCACCCACGACCCCCGGATGATCGCCATCGGCGAGGACCGGGCCCGGTGGTTCGACCGGGGGCCGGAGCGCTTCGAGTTCCAGATGCTCTACGGCATCCGCCCCGAGGAGCAGGCTCGGCTGGCCGGCGAGGGCTACACCGTGCGCACCTACGTCCCGTACGGCGACGAGTGGTACGGCTACCTGATGCGTCGGCTCGCTGAGCGCCCCGCCAACCTGGTCTTCTTCGGCCGTGCCCTGATCTCCAAGAAGTAGTTTCTCCGGTTCGGCCGACGGGCCGGCGGCGACCCTCGGGTCACCGCCGGCCCGTTTGGGTATCCGACTTGCCAATCTTGGCTAAGTGCCTTAGCTTTAAGGCTATGACTACTAGCCAGGTGCGACGGAACGGCGGACACATCGCGTACGAGGCGCGGGGCGAGGGGCCGTTGGTCGTCCTCGCGCACGGCATGGGCGAGAACCGGGCGAGCTTCCGGCACCTCGTGCCCCTGCTGGTGGCCGCCGGTCACCGGGTCGCCTCGGTCGACGTCCGGGGGCACGGGGAGTCCAGCGCCGGCTGGCCCACGTACGCCCCGGCGGAGGTCGGCGCGGACCTGCTGGCCGTGGTCCGCGACCTCGACGCCGGCCCGGCCGTCCTGGTCGGCAGCTCGTCCGCCGCGGCGGCGGTCGTCTTCGCCGCCACCGACGCGCCCGAGCTGGTCACCGGCATCGTCCAGATCGGCGCGTTCGTCGGTCAACCGAAGCTCAACCCGCTGCTGCGGATGGCGATGTGGTCGGTGCTGCACAGCCCCAGACTCTTCGGGATGTTCCACAACACCCTGTTCCCGGTGCACCGACCCGCCGACGACGCGGCCTACCGCCGCTCGATGGTGGCCAACCTGCGCGAGCCCGGCCGGATGGCCGCGACCCGCGGTGTGATCGCACCGGCCGAGCCACACTGGACCGCCCGCGCCCCACAGGTGCGGCAACCGGTGTTGGTGCTGATGGGGTCCAAGGACCCGGACTTCCCCGACCCGGGAGCCGAGGCGCGGGCCGCCCGGCGGCTCTACGGCACCGCCGAGGCCCGGATGATCGAGGAGTCCGGCCACTACCCGCACGCCGACCAGCCGCAGCGCACCGCCGACGAGCTGCTCGGTTTCCTGGCGGTGTGTGCCGGTGCCTAGGGTCGGCCTCAACCAGCAGACCGTCGTACGGGAGGCGGCCCGGCTGGCCGACGAGGTCGGCTTCCAGCAGCTCACCCTCGCCGCGCTCGCCAGCCGGCTCGGGGTCGCGTTGCCCAGCCTCTACAAGCACGTGCGGGGGGCGGACGCGCTGGCCCAGAAGCTTGCCGCCCTGGCCACCGCGGAGCTGGCCACCGAGATGACCACCGCCGCCGTCGGCCGCTCCGGTGGCGACGCGCTCCGGGCGATGGCGGACGCCTACCGTGACTACGCCCACCGGCACCCGGGCCGCTACCCGGCGACGCAGCGGGTGCCCGACCCGGCCGACCCGGAGCACGTCGAGGCGGGCGAACGCGCCGTCGGTGCCGTCGCCGCCGTACTACGCGGGTACGGGCTCACCGGTGACGACGTGGTGGACGCGACCCGCGCGCTGCGCAGCGCCCTGCACG
Source organism: Micromonospora inaquosa (assembly GCF_003857055.1). GTDB lineage: Bacteria > Actinomycetota > Actinomycetes > Mycobacteriales > Micromonosporaceae > Micromonospora > Micromonospora inaquosa. Next base: position 19,185 of record NZ_QGSZ01000222.1, read on the forward strand.
GCTTCGTGACCCTGGAGGCCGCTGGCGGTTTCGGCCTGCCCCAGGACGTCGACCGCTCGTACCACCAGTTGATCGCGAGCATGGACATCTCGTTCCGCTCCTGGCCGGGCACCGGCCGGTGAGCGGGTGGCCGGGCCGATCGGCCCGGGGCGGCCTCACCGCGTCCAGGTATTGGTCGTACCCTTCGGCGGGTGACTGACGAGGTGCAGCGGCCAGCACCACGGCGGCTCTGGCCGCTGTGGACGGTGCTCGTGGTGGTCTTCCTGCTGCTGGGCTGTGGCCTGCCGGCCGCGCTCGTCGTCGGAGTGATCCGGGAGACAGGCGCGCGAACCACTGTCAGTCGGGTCGGTTCCTCGGCGGCCGACGACCCGGCCACCGCCGTGGCGCGCGGGTTGTCCGACCGGATCACCGCCCAACTCCACCGGCAGTCCGCGGCACTCCTCGCCGGCGATCGCACAGGATTCCTCGCCGTCGCCGACCCCGTCGCCCACAACGACCTGGGCCGACGCTTCAACGCACTACGCGAGCTCAAGGTGACCGGTTGGCGAGCCGAGCCGACCGGGCTGCCCGTGCCGATCATCGGCAAGCCCGGTGAGTGGCGGCTGCTGGTGCGCTTCCAGTACTGCTTCGTCACGCCGAACTGCCGGCCCAGCCCGGTGCTGATCGGCACCCGGTGGCGGGAGAACGGTGACCAGCCCCGGATGGTCGCCATGGAGGAATCCAAGTCGGTGGAGACCGGCACCCGACCGTGGGAGATCAGCGACCTGGCGGTCGCCGTCGGCGCGCGGACCATCGTCGCCACCACCCCGGCGCTGCGCGGCAAACTGCCCGGCCTGCTCGCGCAGGCCGAGGCGGCGGCGAAGGTCGCCGACGGGTACGCGGTGACCGGATCACCGCCGGACCGGTACCGGATCTTCTACGCCGGGCGCACCGAGTGGCAGCGCTGGTACGGCGGGGAACGCCCAGAATGGACCGGCGGTTACGCGGTCACCGTGGGCGGCGGTCACCACGAGGTGGTGCTCAACGCCGAAGGGCTCCCCAACAGCGGCACCGACGACCTGCTCCGCCACGAGCTGACCCACGCGGCGTCGTTGCCGGAGCGGGGCTACCCGGGCAAGCTCACCTGGTGGTTGGTGGAGGGGCTGGCCGAGTTCGCCGGTTCCGGCGGCCAGGCGGTCGACAGGTACGAGGGGATCGCCGACGTGCGCAAGATGGTCCGGGGCGGCTGGGATGGCAAGTTGGAGGGCATCAACCCCGCTGACGACGCCTCGGCCGAACGGGTCGCCGGCAGCTACGGCATCGGCTATCTGGCCGTTCGGCACCTCGTCGACCGGTACGGGCCACTGCCGCTGCTCACCTTCTTCAAGACCGTGGTGCACGACGGCGGGACCATCGACGCGGCCTCCGAGAAGGCGTTCGGCGAGCAGTGGTCGACGCTGCACGACGAGTGCGTGGCCTACGTCCGGGCCACCGCCGGCTGACGCAGCTCAGAGGTGGTGCGGTGGTGCGCCGTACCATCGATGGGTGCGCCGCCTCCAGCCGTCACGGCCCGCCAGCACCAGCCGGCCCCGCCTGCTCGTCGCCCTGACCGCCGTCGTCGTCCTCACCGCCACCACCGCCGCGTCCTGCAGCGACGAAGACCTCGACCTCACGCTGGCGTCGGCCGCCCGCAACCCGGTCACCGAGGTGATCGACGCCCCGGCCACGGTGACCGCTCGTGCCGCCGCGACCCTCACCGCCCCCGCCGACGGCACCCTGTCCAGCCTGCGCGTCCAGTTCGGACAGCAGGTCAAGCGCGGCCAGGTGCTGGCCGTGGTCGACTCACCGAACGCGCAGCAGCGCCTCCGGCAGGCGAAGGAGGCGCTGACCGCCGCGAAGCGGGCCGGCCGAGGCGTGGGAACGGGCAGTCTGACCAGCAGCCGACGCGGCACCGACAAGGCCGCCGATGAGGCGTTCGACGCGGCCCGCAAGGCCGCCGACAAGATCGCCGACCCGCAGTTGCGGAACGCGCTGCTGACCCAGGTGACGTCCGCGCAACACCAGTACGCGGCCGCCGCGCGCAGCGCCGACCAGGCGGTCCGGGCGGTGCAGCGGGGGATCAACGGGTTGAGCTCCGCCGTCGGCGCGCTCTCCGCGGCGCAGCGGTTGCAGGCCCAGCAGGCGTACGACCTGGCGAAGGCGACTGTCGACGCGCTCACCCTGCGCGCCCCGATCGCCGGCGTTGTGCAGCCGGGCGGCAGCCGGGCCGGCGGTGGCGCGAACGCCGGGCTGGCCGGGCTGTTGGAGCAGGCCGGTGGCGCGCAGGCCGCCGGCCTCGACCCGTCCGTGCTGGCCCCCAAGGGTGGGCCGCCCGCCGGGGTGGACGACGCGGTCGCGGTCGGCGGCCAGGTCACCGCCGGCACGCCGGTGCTGACCGTGGTGGACACCGGGCAGTTGGGTCTGCTCGCCGAGGTGGACGAGACCGATGTGCTGCTGGTCAAGACCGGCGTGGCCGCCACCGTCGAGTTGGACGCCGTCACCGGCGCCAGCTACGACGCCACCGTCCGGTCGGTCGACGTGCTGCCCACCAGCTCTGCGCAGGGCGGGGTCACCTACCGGGTACGCCTCGCGCTGGGCGCCGGAAAGCTGGCCGAGGACGAGCCCGCCCCGACGCCCCGCCCCGGCATGAACGCGATCGTGCACCTGCGGGTACGCGAAGCCGTCGACGCGGTCACCGTCCCCGCGTCGGCGGTGTTCTCGGCCGACGGCCGCGACGCGGTCTGGGTGGTCCGGAACGGCAAGGCGGACCGGGCGTCGGTGACCGTGGGCGTCCAGGGGGCCGACCTGGTGCAGATCCTCAACGGCGTGCAGCCCGGCGACCGGATCGTGGTGCGCGGCGCCGACCAGGTCCGCGACGGCCAGGAAGTCCGGTGACCGAACCCGTCGCGGCGGGTTCGCGCGGCGACCCGTCGACAGGGGAGCGCGTCGCGGCCATCGAGGCGGTGGACGTGTCCCGGACGTACCAGCTCGACGGGGTGTCGGTGGCGGCGCTGCGAGGGGTGTCGCTGACCGTGCAGCCGGGGGACTACGTGGCCCTGGTCGGGCCGTCCGGGTCGGGCAAGTCCACCCTCATGCACCTCCTCGGTGGGCTGGACCGACCCACCGGCGGCCGCCTGGTGATCGGCGGGCGGGACGTCAACACCCTCGCCCCACCGGAGATGGCGACCCTGCGCAACGAGACGATCGGCTTCGTCTTCCAGGCGTTCTACCTCCTACCGCGTACCTCGGCGGTGGAGAACGTGGCGTTGCCCCTGGTCTATCGGGGGGTGTCGGCCCGGCAGCGCCGGGAGCGGGCGGCGGCGATGCTCGGCCGGGTCGGCCTCGGGCACCGGCTCGACCACCGGCCCAACCAGATGTCCGGCGGTGAGCAGCAGCGGGTGGCGATCGCCCGCGCGTTGGTCACCGAGCCGACGGTGCTGTTGGCCGACGAACCCACCGGCAACCTGGACAGTGTCACCGGCGCCGCAGTGCTGGAGCTGTTGGAGCAGTTGAACGCGGAGTCCGGGGTGGCGCTGGTGATGGTCACCCACGACCAGGAGGTGGCGGCCCGCGCCCATCGTCGGATCACCATGCGCGACGGAGTGGTCGTGGCGGACAGCGCACACCCGCACTCCGTTCATGATCGACCGCCGTCCGTTGATCACGGTCGACCTGCGACACTGATCTCCGCTCCCAGCGCGGAGCCCCGGTCCGCGTCCGGAAGCGGCCCGGGGCACCCGTCCGGTGGCTCCGGTGGCGCCGCCGGAGCCACCGGGCGCCTTCCGCGCGAGGTCGAGCGGCCCGGAGGTGCGGCGTGAGGGTCGCCGAAGCGTGGCGGGTGGCGCTGGACGCCCTACGGGCCAACCGGCTGCGCAGTGCGCTGACGATGCTCGGGGTGATCATCGGGGTGGCCTCGGTGGTCCTGCTGGTGGCCATCGGCACCGGCACCAAACAGAAGGTCGAGCAACAGGTCGAGGGCCTCGGCTCCAACCTGCTGCTGGTCGTCCCCGGCCGGATCGAGGTCGGCAACGCGCCGGTCGTCTCGCCGTTGACCCTCAAGGACGTGGATGCCGTCACCCGGGTGGTCGGTGACCCAGATCGGGTGGCGGTCACCGTCGCCTCCGGTGCGACCGCGCGGGCCGGCGCCCGTTCCGACTTCACCACCGTGCAGGGCGTCCTGGAGACGACCCCGGCGGTGTTCACCAGGTCGCTGGCGCGGGGACGCTACCTCACCGGCACCGACGTGGACACCAGCCGACGGGTGGCGGTGCTCGGCGACTCGGTCGCCCGTGCGCTCTTCCCCGACCGGGACCCGCTCGGCCAGCAGGTGGCGCTGGCCGGGGTGCGGTTCCGGGTGATCGGTGTCTTCGCGCCCCTCGGGCAGAGCCTCGGCGTCGACCGGGACGACGAGGTGCACGTGCCGGTGACCGCCGCGCAGCGACTCTGGGGCACCCAGCGGGTCGACGGCATCGCGGTGAAGGCGCCGGACCGGGAGCGGATCGACGAGCTGGGCGAACGGATCGTCGCCGAGCTGAACCGCCGCCACCCGGACACCGAGTTCAGCGCTGTCACCCAGCAGCAGATCCTCGGTGTGCTCGGCGACATCCTCGGTGTCCTCACCGGCGTACTGGCCGCCATCGCCGGCATCTCGCTGCTCGTCGGCGGCGTCGGCGTCTCCAACATCATGCTGGTCAGCGTCCGGGAGCGGACCCGGGAGATCGGGCTGCGCAAAGCCGTCGGCGCGCGTCCCCGCGACATCGGCGTGCAGTTCCTGCTGGAAGCGGTGCTGCTCACCACGATCGGCGGGCTCACCGGAATGGCGCTGGGTGTGGGCACCGCCCTGCTGGTCGACGCGCTGTCGCCCATCCCGGCCGCGATCACCTGGTGGTCGTTGGCGCTCGCCTTCGGCGTGTCGGCGGTGGTGGGCATCGTCTTCGGGGTGGTTCCCGCGCAGCGCGCCGGCCGGCTCGACCCGGTGGTCGCGCTGCGCACCGAGTGAGCAGCGCCGGAACAACCGGACGGTGCACGCGGACGGGCGGATACCGGGAGCACGGATCGGGTGAACCGGCCACCGAAACATGATCAGTTGCAGGAAGGGATCGCGCCGGTCACAACCGCCCCGCTACCGTACTGGTAACACGCGCGTCGTCGGCCCGGCCCGGAGCATCCGTCGGGTTGGCACGCGCCGGGCATGGGATGGGTCGGTGAGCCATGGCCGGGTCACAGTCCGACGGACGGCTGTCGGAGGTCAAGTTCCTGACCGTCGCAGAGGTGGCGACGGTCATGCGGGTGTCGAAGATGACGGTCTATCGCCTGGTGCACAGCGGTGAGCTCACCGCCGTCCGGGTCGGCCGGTCATTCCGGGTGCCCGAGCATGCGGTGCACGAATATCTCCGGGGTGCTTTTCAGGAAACCGCCTGAGCCACCACTCCACCCGTCATCGCCAGGCTGACCGGCATCGGTGAGCGTACCGAGTGAGCTTTGCGAGCCCCGCTGTCGCGGACCGGAGACGGTCGCGACGGGGGCGCGTTGGTCCGGCTGACGCCCTCCGGCTACCCTGGAGCCCGACCGAGACCCCACCGGCGCGCCCCGCCGCCCAGACTGGTCCGGTCCGTTGTCCGCAAGCGGTCGCCGTCGCCACCTGCGTGGTGTCATCCGGTCCGCCCCGCACGTTGTATCGAAAGGCTGTCGTATGGGCTCGGTGGTCAAGAAGCGCCGTAAGCGCATGGCTAAGAAGAAGCACCGCAAGCTGCTGCGCAAGACCCGCGTCCAGCGTCGCCGTCTCGGCAAGTGATCGCCGCCGGGCTCACGGCCCGGCGTTCGGCGTCACTTGCCAAACTGTCGACCTCCGGAGGCTCAGGTGATCAGGCCGTGGTCGTCCCGGCTCGGTCCATCCTGCCGGGGTAGGTGTGTCAGATGACCCCCGGTGGCACCTCAGGTGCTCCGGGGGTCGTCGTCGTCACCGGAGTGGGCCGTTACCTGGGTGCCCACGTGGCGGCCCGACTGGCCGCCGACCCGCGCATCGAACGGGTCATCGGAGTCGACGCACCGGACTCCGGCACTGAGTTCACCGACCTGCTGGACCGGGTCGAACGGATCCGCGTCGACAGCGGTTCGCTCGGTGGCCTCCTCGCCGACCTGGACGTCGACGCGGTGGTGCACCTCGCGCTGGTCACCTCACCCGACCCGCAGCATGGTGGCCGGTCCGCGATGAAGGACCAGAACGTCATCGGCAGCATGCAGCTCCTCGCCGCCTGTCAGCGGGCGCCCCGGCTGCGGAAACTCGTGGTCCGTTCGTCGACCGCCGCGTACGGGGTGTCGTTCCGGGATCCGGCGGTCTTCACCGAGGAGACCGAGCCCCGCGAGGTGCCGCGCGGCGGTTTCGGCCGCGACATCCTCGACCTTGAGGGGTACGTCCGTGGGTTCCGGCGCCGCCGCTCCGACGTCACCGCCACGGTGCTGCGCTTCGCCCCGTTCATCGGGTCGACCGCCGACACCACGTTGACCCGCTACTTCTCGCAGCCCTTCGTGCCGACCGTTTTCGGCCGCGACCCCCGTCTGCAGTTCCTGCACTTCGACGACGCGTTGGAGGTGCTGCACCGGTCGATCGTGGAGGACCATCCGGGCACGTACAACGTCGCCGGTCCCGGGGTGCTGTCGCTGTCCCAGGCGATCCGGCGCGCCGGCCGAGTCGCAGTGCCGGTGCTGGAGCCGGGTCTCTCCGGGGCCGCCGCGCTGGCCCGCACCATGGGCTTCGGCCGTTACGGCCTGGACCAGGTCGACCTCTTCGTGCACGGCCGGGTGGTCGACACCAGCCAGCTTGAGCAGGAGTACGGCTTCACGCCCCGGTCGACGGTCGAGGCGTTCGAGGACTTCATCCGCGCCCATCACGGTGGGGTGGTGGTCACCCGGGATCAGCTGGCCGCTGCCGAGAAGCTCGTCCTGGACGGCATCCGGCAGGTCCGGTCAGCGGTGCGGGACCGGTCATCATGAGCGCACCGGAGGAGGGGCGCGACCCGCAGTCGGTCGGGCGTTTCGACGTACCCCAGCAGGTGCCCCCGCCGGACGCGGAGCCGGCGCGGCGCAACGGACACCGATCGGCCGCGCAGGCCGCGTCGACCCCGACCCCGACCCCGGCTGCGACACCGACCCCGGCCGCCGAGGTCGACGCCGGACTTTCCGGGGGCACCGAGCCGGCGGTGGTGGACCGGCCCGGGGACCACTGGGACCGCAAGGTCGCGAACGGGTTGGCGTTCCTGCGCCGGCGGCTCTCCGGTGACTACGAGGTCGACGAGTTCGGCTTCGACTCGGAGTTGACCGACGCGGTCTTCCACCCGTTGCTGCGGCTGCTCTACCGGGACTGGTTCCGTACCGAGGTCAGCGGGGTGGCGCACGTTCCCGTGGACGGGCCCGCCCTGGTGGTCGGCAACCACTCCGGGACGGTGGCACTGGACGCCCTGATCCTCTCCGCGGCGCTGCACGACAAGCATCCCGCCCACCGCTACCTGCGGCTGCTCGGCGCCGACCTGGTCTTCCGGATGCCGGTCGTCTCCGAGCTGGCCCGCAAGACCGGCGGCACGGTGGCCTGCAACCCAGACGCCGAGCGGCTGCTCGGCAACGGCGATCTGGTCGGGGTGTTCCCAGAGGGCTTCAAGGGCATCGGCAAGCTCTACGCCGACCGGTACAAGCTGCAACGCTTCGGGCGGGGCGGGTTCGTCTCGGCGGCGCTGCGCACCGGCACCCCGATCGTGCCCGTCGCCATCGTCGGCGGCGAGGAGATCTACCCGATGCTCGCCGACATCAAGCCCCTGGCGCGGCTGCTCAAGCTGCCGTACTTCCCGGTCACGCCGACGTTCCCGCTGCTCGGCCCGCTGGGCATGGTGCCGCTGCCCAGCAAGTGGCTGATCGAGTTCTGCCCGCCGATCCCCACCGCGCACCTGACCGACTCGGCGGACGACCCGCTGGTGGTCTTCAACCTCGCCGACCAGGTGCGGGAGACCATCCAGCAGACCCTGCACACGCTGCTGGAGCGACGGCCCGACCCGTTCGGCCCTTAGCGCCTGCGGCAACCCGCTGGGCCGGCCTGCGGCGGAGCCCAGACGCGCGAGCGGACGGCTCAGCCGGCGCGTCTGCGGCGCTGTAGGGCCAGGCCGGCGGTGACCGCGCCGGCCACCAGCCCGGCCGCCGCCGTCGACGGTACGGCGATCTTGACCGCTCGCCGGCCGGTGCGGAAGTCCCGTACCTCCCAGCCGTGCTGGCGGGCCTGCCGCAGCAGAGTGCCGTCCGGGTTGACGGCCACCGCCCGGCCCACCGCGCTGAGCAGCGGTAGGTCGTTCGCCGAGTCGCTGTAGGCCGCGCAGCGGGTCAGGTCGAGCCCTTCCACCGCGGCGAGTTGGGTGACCGCCTCGGCCTTGGCCGGCCCGTGCATCAGGTCACCCACCAACCGCCCGGTGTACGCCCCGTCGACCACCTCGGCCACCGTGCCGATGGCGCCGGTCAGGCCGAGCCGGGCAGCGATCACCCGGCCGATCTCGACGGGAGCGGCGCTGACCAGCCAGACCCGCTGACCGGCGTCCAGGTGACGCTGCGCGAGCTGGTGGGTGCCGGCCCAGATCCGGGGGGCCATCAGCTCGTCGAAGATCTCCTCCGCGAGGTGCTCGACGTCGTTGACCCGCCAGCCCGCGACGAAGGCCAGTGCCGCCTCCTTGGCCAGGGACATGTCACCGGCGTGCTCCCGGGCCAGCAGCCGGAAGCGGAGCTGCTGCCAGGCGAATCGGGCCAGGTCGGCGGTGGTCACGTAGTTCCGGGAGGCGAGCCCACGGGCGAACCAGTAGATCGACGCGCCCTGCATCATCGTGTTGTCCACGTCGAAGAACGCCGCGGCGGTCGGGTCGGGTGCGCTGACCGGGGCCAGGTCGGTTTCCGCCCAGCCGGCGGTGTGCCCCTCGGCGTCGGTGCTGACCGTCACCTTACGGCTACGCGCCACGCGTTTCCCTTCCTCGCCGGTACGACGGATGTTCCCTGGCGAGGGTATCCGCCGCAGACGGTCGACCGGCCGGGCACAGAGCGAACTGTGGCGCGGCCGGTCGGGCGTGCGGTATAGGGGCGCGGTCAGCGATCCCCGGGGCAGGCGCTCGGGGCCGGGCCGAGGGCGTCGCTGGCGGTCGGGGCCGGCAGGCCGCAGGTGATCGCAGCGCGCAGCTCGTCCGAGCGTTCCCGGATGCTGTCCAGCAGCAGCAGCGACCGGTGGGTCCGGTCCCGGTCGACGCGGGTGCTCCCGTCCAGGAGACCGCGTACCGCCCGGCGCTGGCTCGACACGAAGGTGTTGAGGGTGTCCAGGCTGCCCGACTCGGCCCGTTGCACCGCGGCCGAGGTCAGCAGGCGAACGCCCTGCCGGGTGTCGGCGTCCATGTCGTCGAGGACCGCGCTGTAGCCGATCCGGTCGCCGCGCAGCTTGGCGGCTTCGCCGAGTCTGGTCCGGGCGAAGTCCAGGAAGAGTTGGCCCCGGCTGATGTCCGAGCTGGCCAGGGCGAGCTGTGCCCGTTCGGTGGAGCGCTTCATGCCGTACAGCGCGTCGCCGGGCACCGCGTTCTCGCTGGCGGCCGAGATCCCGGAGACGGCGATCGCCCCGGCGGCGATGCCGACCAGGATCGCGCCCCGGGCTCGGGCCCGTCGGGCGGTGACCGCCGGCAACAGCCGCCCACGAGCGGTCGTCGCGGTCGGTTCGCTGGCCACCGCCGGTGTGCTGCCCAGCCCTTCCCGCTCGGCCGTCGCGAGCAGCATCGCCCGCAGGCCGGTGCGGAAGTCCTGGTCCACCTCGACAGCCGGGGGGTCGACGCTGAGCCGCTGACCCACTGCGACGAGCGGCGCGAGTTGCCCGTCCACCCGGGATCGCACGTGGTGTCGCCGAGCGCCGTTGGCCTCGTCGAGAAGCTGCGCGAAGCGCTCCGCGCGCCGGCGGGAGAAGATGGTGTTGTCCACCGCTGGCACCTCCTCTCGCTGGTCACGGCCGGTCGGCCGCCGTCGTTGCCAGCGACCGGGCGGCAGTGTGACACCACGGAGGTGAGGTGCCGCCGGCGTGCCGGTCGGACCTCGGTGCCCCGGGCCTGCCGGGACATCCACCGGTCGCACCCGGAGAAACGCGGCGGGCCGTGCACGGGTTACGGGCCGGACGGAGCGGAAATTACAGAAAGTGATGGTCATCACCGGGCGGGACCGACTTTGAGCTGCGCGGACGTTGATCGACGCCCGTCGGTCCCGCCGTAACAAACTACGGCTGGAAGCCGTCGGGCAGCAGTCGGGCCAGGGCGCGGACGGCGCGGTACTGGAGGGCCTTGATGGCTCCCTCGTTCTTGCCCATCGCGCGGGCCGTCTCGGCGACCGAGAAGCCCTGGAGGAAGCGGAGCACGATGCACTCCTGCTGCTCCGGGTTGAGCTGCTTCACGGCGGTGAGGAGCGCGACATTGGTGATGTGCTCCACCACGGCAGCTTCCGGGCTGCCCTCCGGGCCCCGGTCCTCCCGGTCGGCGTCGAGCACGTCGCCGGTGGTGACCTCCAGCCGGTACCGGCCCGACTTGAAGTGGTCCGCGACCAGGTTGCGGGCGATAGTCACCAGCCAGGCGCCAAGGTCGCGGCCCTGCCAGGTGAAGCTGCCGATCCGCTTGAGCGCGCGCAGGAAGGTGTCCGAGGTGAGATCCTCGGCGAGTTGCCGGTTGCCGACCCGGAAGTAGACGAACCGGAAGACCGTGTCGACGTACCGGTCGTAGATCAGACCGAACGCCTCGGACTCGCCGGCCTGGGCCCGCTCGATCAGCGTCCAGACCTCGGTTGCCGGGTCGGACGGATCCGGGCGGCTCGGAAAACCGGTCGGGGTGGTGGCGGTGGTGGCCGGCACCGCCGGGATCACCGCTGTCTCACCCGCCGCCGGGTCGGTGGTGACCGCCGGTGTGTCGCTTATCCGACGGCCCTGCACGGGCATGGTGGGTCGGGCGGGTACGGCCACCCGGCCGCCGGCCGGCTTCGCGTTTCCACCGGGCACCGCGGGCCGCGGCGGTGGCTCGTTGTGGTGCGGCCGGCTCCGGATCCGATGCGCAGCGCTGTCACCCCGCACGACGCCTCCGGGCTGCTCGTCCAGTGGGGCGCGGGCCGCTGGTCGCTCGTTGACGTGGGAGCGGGCCGGCTGACCGGTCAGGCCGACCGGGCGTTCCGCGTAACCGAAGGTGGTCATCGTGTTGCCCCCGTCCCGTCGGCTGCCGGGCGGGCCGGTCTGGGTCTCGTCGGGGCGGACCGACCGGGTGACCGGTCGGGCAGGACGGTCACGGGAATTGCCGACTGGCGGCAATTCCCCTGGAGGTGCTGGTCCAATGCGCTCACAGGCACGGGGGCCTCCTCGGGCTGAGGGGTGTCGACTCACGGCAAATGGGGTGACCCGACCCGAGTGATGATAGGGCCAACGTCACCCGCGCGTGGCAAGTCCGTTACACAAGGCGGAAGTATTTCCCGCTCCGTCGCACCGGTGGCGGACCGGTTGTCCGTCGTGTGCGATTGACTTTCCGTCGGCACGGTGATCCAGGATGGATGCCCAGGTCGGAGGCGTGCCGCCCGTTCGGCTGACCCGGCGGGCCGGCCGGTCGGGCGGGGGCTACCGAACTGCCCATGATCGGCGTCGCTCGTCCCATCGGCAGGACCTGACCGGAGCGCCGATGGCACACCGGACAGTCCCGTACATGGGACTGTCGTGTCGTCGCCCTCCGGGCCCGCCCCCGACCGTCGGGCGTGGCCCGTCGTCGTGCGCTGTGCCAGACTCGATCACCGTGCAGGACGCCTCGGAAAGCCCCGCGCCGAACCTCGCCGACCGGGTCCGCCGGGCGGCTCTCGACCGCGCCGACCGGCCCGCGCTGCACTGGCATGGGCACACCCTCAGCTGGTCCGAACTGGACACCGCGGTGGACGCCGCCGCCCGCGGCCTGTCCGCCGCCGCGCCGCCCACCGGCTCCGGTGCCACGCCCCCGCGCGTCGCCATCGCGCTGCCCAACACACCGGACTTCGTGATCTCCTGGCTCGGCGCACTCCGCGCCGGGCTGGTCACCGTGCCGGTCAACCCCGGCCTCACCGCCCCGGAGCTCCGGCACGTGCTGGCCGACTCCGGCGCGTCGGTGCTCATCGCCACCGACCGCGTCCGCGACCTGGTCGTCGACGTGGCCGCCGAACTGCCCGCGCTCATCTCCGTGCACGGCACGCCACCGACCGCCGAGGCACCCGGGCCGGCGCCCCGCCCTCGACGAGGCGGCGCGGACCTGGCCGTACTGCTCTACACCTCCGGCACCGAGGGGCGACCCAAGGGAGTGATGCTCTCGCACCAGGCGCTGGTCGCCAACCACGAGCAGGTCGCGGAGATCGAGCCGCCGGTGATCGGGCCGACGGACACCGTTCTCCTCGCGTTGCCGCTGTTCCACGCGTACGGGCTCAACTCGGGGCTCGGCGCGGTCGTGCACCACGGCGCTACCGGCGTGCTCCTCGACGAGCCGGGCCCGACGGCCGGCCTCGACGAGATCGCGCGGCACCGGGTCAGCGTGCTGGTCGGCGTACCGTCGATGTTCCTGACCTGGGCCGGTATGGCCGAGGCCCGCGCGGCGACCGCGTCGGTGCGGGTGGCGGTCTGCGGCGCGGCCCCGCTCGAACCCGCGGTCGCGGCGCGCTTCACCGAGGTCACCGGGCATCAGGTGCACATCGGGTACGGCCTCACCGAGACCGCGCCGGTGCTCACCTCCACCCTGGTCGGCGGCGTGGCCAAACCGGGTTCGATCGGCCGGCCGCTGCCCGGGGTGCGGCTGCGCCTCGTCGACGCGGACGGGATGGACCTGTGGCGCGACGGGCTGGCCGTCCCCGACGACGACCCGGATGAGCTGGACATCTCCGACGTGGCGCCGGGCACCGACCCGGGGCAGATCGTGGTGTGCGGCGCCAACCTCTTCACCGGCTACTGGCCCGACGGTCGGGGCGGCCCGGACGCCGACGGTTGGTGGGGCACCGGCGACATCGCGTACGCCGACGAGGACGGCGACCTCTTCCTGGTCGACCGGCTCGGCGAGTTGATCCTCGTCAACGGGTTCAACGTCTATCCGCACGAGGTCGAGCTGGTGCTCGCCGGGTATCCCGGGGTGGCCGAGTCGGCGGTACTGGGTGTGCCGCACCCGCGAACCGGCGAGACTGTGCGGGCGTACGTGGTGCCGGCGCCGGGACGACCGGTGACCAGCGAGGAGTTGCTCGCCCACTGCGCACGGAACCTGGCCCGGTTCAAGTGCCCGACCGCCGTCGAGTTCGTCGACGCCCTGCCGCACTCGGCGATCGGCAAGGTACGCAAGACCCAGCTCCGGTCGGCGACGCCGACCGACCGCACGGAGGTAACCGATGGCAACTGACGCCCGACTCGCCCTGATCACCCGACCCGGCTGCCACCTCTGCGACGACGCCAAGGCGGCGCTCGACCGGGTGGTCGCGGTCACCGGCGACAAGTGGGTCGAGTGGGACGTCACCGGCGACGAGGGGCTGGAGCGGGAGTACGGGGACCGGCTGCCGGTGGTGATGCTCGACGGCAAGGAGCACGGCTACTGGCGGGTCGAGGAGGACCGGCTGCTGCGGGACCTGACCACGCCGCAGCTCTGAGGAGTGCCTATGGTGCTCAGATGACCCCTGCGCCCCCGCACCTCGTCTGGGACTGGAACGGCACCCTGCTCAACGACCTCAGCCTGGTGGTGTCCGCCACCAACGTCGTGTTCGCGAGCCTGGGCGGGCCGACGGTCACCCCGGACGAGCACCGGGTGCGGTTCCGCAGGCCGATCGCCGAGTACTACGCCGAGGTGCTCGGGCAGGCCGTGGACGACGACGAGTTCGGCCGACTCGACAAGATCTTCCACGAGGCGTACCGCACCGGTTTGACCACCTGTGAGCTGGCCGCCGACGCGCGCGCCGCGATGGCCGCCTGGCCCGGCAGCCAGAGTCTGCTGTCCATGTGGTTCCACGAGGAGCTGGTCCCGACCGTGCACACGTACGGGTTGACCGGCCACTTCGCCCGCGTCGACGGGCTGCGGGCCACCGTCGGCGGCGGCCGCAAGGCCGAACCGCTACAGCAGCACCTGGCCGAGCTGGGCGTGGACGGCGCCTCGGTGGTGCTGATCGGCGACTCCATCGACGACGCGGACGCGGCGCTCGCGGTGGGCGGCCGTGCCGTGCTCTACACCGGCGGGTTCACCGACCCGGCCCGGCTGCGCGCCTCGGGTCACCCGGTGGCCGACACGCTCACCGACGCGGTGGCCCTGGCCCGGGAGGTCAGTTCCGCAGGTAGGTGAGGACGGCCAACACCCGCCGGTGCTGTTCGGTGTCCGGCGGCAGGGTCAACTTGGTGAAGATGTTGCGCACGTGCTTCTCCACCGCGCCGTCGCTGACCACGAGGGCGCGCGCGATGGCGGTGTTCGAGCGCCCCTCGGCCATCAGGGCGAGCACCTCGCGCTCACGGGGGGTCAGCTCGCGCAGCGGGTCGTCGCGGCGACGCCTGGCGAAGAGCTGACCGACCACCTCCGGGTCGAGCACCGTGCCGCCGCCCGCCACCCGGCGCAACGCGTCCAGGAACTCGTCGATCGCGGCCACCCGGTCCTTGAGCAGGTAGCCGATCCCGCCGCCGGCGCCACCGGTGGTGGCGAGCAGATCATCGGCGTACGAGACCTCGACGTACTGGGAGAGCACCAGGATCGGGGTACGCGGCACCAGCCGACGTGCCTCCACGGCGGCCCGCAGCCCCTCGTCGGTGTGCGACGGCGGCATCCGGACGTCGACGATCGACACGTCGGGCCGGTGCTCGACCACCGCCTCGACCAGGGCGTCACCGTCCCCGACAGCGGCCACCACCTGGTGCCCACTCTCGGTCAGCAGCCGGACCAGCCCCTCTCGGAGCAGGACCGCGTCGTCGGCGATCACGATGCGCATGGCTGTGTTGTCTACCACGTCCGGCCCGTCGTCCGGGCTCGGCGCGGTGGCTGACCGCTCACAGCGGCAGCTCGGCGCGGATCTCGGTGGGGCCGCCGGTCGGGCTGACCACCACCAGTTCGCCACCGGCGGCCCGGACCCGGTCGGCGATGCCGGCCAGCCCGTGCCCCTTCGCCAGGTGCGCACCGCCCTGCCCGTCGTCGCCCACCCGTACCTGCAGGCGGTGGCCCTGCCGGGCCACGGTAACCGTGGCCTCGGTGGCCCGGCTGTGCTTGGCGACGTTGGTCAGCGCCTCGGACACCACGAAGTACGCGGTGTTCTCCACCGCCGGGTCGAGCCGCCCGGCGGGGGTGCCGAGCTGCGGGTCCACCTGGAGCTCGATCGGGATCAGCCCGCGGCCGGCGATCGCCGCCAGGGCGCTGGGCAGACCCCGGTCGACCAGGATCGGCGGCGCGATGCCCCGGGACAGGGCTCGCAGCTCGGCCAGCGTGTCCCGGGTCTGGGCGACCGCCTCGTCGATGGTGCGGCCGGCCGCCTCCGGGTCCGAGGCGAGCTGCATCCGGGCCCGGCTGAGGTCCATCGCCAGCCGGACCAGGCGCTGCTGGGGGCCGTCGTGGATGTCACGTTCCAACCGGCGTAGCGCGGAGGCCTCGGCGGACACGGCGGCCCGCTTCTGCTCCTCCAGCACGGTGATCCGGTCGCGCATCTCGGCCACCCCGGTCAGCATGGCCTTGGCGAAGCTGGCCTGTAGCAGTGCGCAGCCCCGTACCACGATCGGCAGGGTGATCAGGAAGAACACTCCGAGCGCCGTGTACAGGCCGATCCGGGCGGTGGTGGAGTCGCCCAGGCCGAGAAGCTGCGCCAGGTCCTGGTCACCCTCGCCGTCGGCCCGGGGCAGGGCCCAGTCGTAGGCCCAGTAGAGCGAGCCGGTGATCGCCGCGGCCCACCAGGCCACCGTCACCACGAAGGTGCCCAACGCCGCGATCAGCCGCAGGATGCCGTGCGCCAGATCGAGCCAGGACTGGGCGTCCCGGATCGGCACGAAGATCCGCCGCCAGGCGTTCGCGCCCGCCTCGGGCAGCCGGTAGTGCGGCCGGATCCGGGGCTGGTGGAGCACCGCGGGCAACCGCAGTCGCTCGATGTCGGCCAGCCCTCGGGCGGCGTACAGGGTGCCGCTGAGGATCGGCAGGCCGATCACCGTGACCACCAGGCCGATGCCGACCGCGAGGCCGACGATGAGAAGGACGAAGCTGGCCACCGCCAGGGGCAGGCCGAGCACCACGTACCCGGAGTCGACGAAGAGCTGGCGGGGGATGCTCGGTGCCAGCGTCGGTCGGTCGCTGGTGGCGGCAACGGCGGTCATACCCAAAGGCTAGGCAGCTGGGCTCGGTGTCCCCATCCCGAAACCCCGCCTCTTCTGCGTAGTGCTGCCCCTACCACCGCCGCGAGGACCCCGGGGGAGGGTCGGCGCGGGATTGGTCAGAGAAGTCGGGATTGAGCAATAATCGCCCGGGCGGTCAGCGGACCAGGCCGTTTAATCGATCTTGTGGGATGGAGGTGCTGGTGAGGTCGCGCCACGCAGCGGCAAGATCGCGATTTGTGCACGTCTTCACAAGCGCCTACGCTGTGACTCCGACGCGCCCTGCTAGCACAGCCGGCAATCTCGGTCGCCAGCGGGAGTCCACAAACGGCCGACCAGCGGAGTTGGCCGAGGATCGCACCGCACGGAGTCTCATGAGTCAGCACCGTCACCCAGGCGCGCCCGGCCGCGCCGGTGCCGTACCGGCGCTCCCGGATCTGCCCGAGGCAACCGTCGCTCGGCTCCCGGAGTACCTGCGCGCGCTGCACAACCTCGCCGACACCGGGCACGAAACGGTCTCCAGCGAGGGTCTCTCCGCCGCCGCCGGAGTCAACTCCGCCAAGCTCCGCAAGGACCTCTCCCACCTCGGCTCGTACGGCACCCGGGGCGTCGGCTACGACGTCGCGCTGCTGATCGAGCAGATCGAGTATGTGCTCGGGCTCACCCAACGCCGGGCGGTCGCCCTGGTCGGCGTGGGTAATCTCGGTCACGCTCTGGCCGGCTACGACGGCTTCGCCAGCCGAGGCTTCCGGATCGCCGCACTGCTCGACGCCGATCCCTCCCGGGTCGGTGAGGAGATCAACGGCCTGGTGGTCCGGCATGTCGACGACCTGCCGACGGTCGCCGCGGAGGAATCCCTCGCGATCGGCGTGATCGCCACCCCGGCCGCCGCCGCCCAGCAGGTCGCCGACCAACTGGTCGCCGTCGGCGTGACGAGCATCCTCAACTTCGCGCCGTGCGTACTCTCGGTTCCGGAGGGGGTCGACGTGCGCAAGGTCGACCTCGCCATCGAGCTGCAGATTTTGTCCTTCCACGAGCACCGCAAGGCGTCGCTGACCGCGTTGCCCGCCACCGGCGGGTCCGCTCTCACCGCCCTGCCGGGCGGGTTCGCGGCCACCGACACCCAGGAGGCGATCGGCACGTGAAACTGCTCGTCGTCGGCGCGTCCTACCGGACCGCCCCGGTCGCCACGCTGGAGCAGCTGGCCGTGCCCCCCGCCGACCTGACCCGCACCCTGGACCGCCTGGTCGCCCAGCCGTACGTGACCGAGGCGGTGATGGTCTCCACCTGCAACCGGGTGGAGGTCTACGCCGCCGTGTCCGGTTTCCACGGTGGGCTCGGCGACGTCTGCGCCGTGCTGGCCGAGCAGGCCGGCAGCTCGCCGACCGCGCTCGCCAGCCACCTGTACGTGCACTACGACAACGCTGCCGTCGACCACGTCTTCCGGGTCGCCACCGGTCTGGACTCGATGGTGGTGGGCGAGGCGCAGATCCTCGGCCAGCTGCGTGACGCGTACCACTGGGCCACCGGCGCCGACTCGGCCGGCCGGCTGCTGCACGAGCTCATGCAGCAGGCGTTGCGGGTCGGCAAGCGGGCGCACGCCGAGACCGGCATCGACCGGGCCGGCCAGAGCGTCGTCACCGCCGCGCTGGAGCTGGCCGCCGGGCACCTCGACGGCGACCTCGTCGGCCACCCGGCCCTGGTGGTCGGCGCCGGCGCGATGGGTTCGCTCGGGGTGGCCACGCTGTCCCGGCAGGGCGCCGGGCCGCTCACCGTGAGCAACCGGGGCGCCGACCGGGCCGTCCGCCTCGCCGAGTCGTACGGGGCGACCGCCGCGCCGATGACCGAACTGGCCGACACCATCGCCACAGTGGACATCGTAGTGGCCGCCACCGCGTCCACCGAACCGGTCCTCACCCGGGCGGTGGTCACCGCGGCGCTGGCCGAACGCGACCCGGCCCGGGGCCCGCTGGTCCTGCTCGACCTGGCCGTCCCGCGCGACGTCGAGGAGGGCGTCGCCGAGCTGCCCGGCGTCGAGGTGATCGACATCGACCGGATGGCGGCGCTGCTCGCCGACGGTCCGGCGGCTGCCGACGCCGCAGCCGTCGAACGGATCGTGCTCGGCGAGGTGGAGGGCTTCCTCACCTGGTTGCGCGGTGCCGACGTGGCTCCCACCGTGGCCGCGCTACGTGGCCGGGCCGACGACGTGGTCAGCGCCGAGCTGCGCCGGCTGGCCCAGCGTCGCCCCGACCTCGGCGACGATCTGCGGGCCGAGGTGGCCCGCACGGTGCACCGGGTCGTGCAGCGGCTGCTGCACCAGCCCACCGTCAAGGTCCGCCAGTTGGCCGCGGAGCCCGGCGGCGACCAGTACGCGGCACTGCTGCGCGAGCTGTTCGACCTCGAGGTGCCGCAGACCTCGCCGGTCGACACCGTTCCGGACGTGCTGACCCCCGACCTCGGCATGGCGCTCCCCGGCACCGACCCGGTGTCCGGAGCCGACGCCGCCGAACCGATCCCACCAACCGGAGGTGCGCGATGACCGCCCCCCTGCGCCTCGGCACCCGGGGCAGCGCCCTGGCGATGGCCCAGTCCGGCCAGGTCGCCGAGGCGCTGACCGCAGCCACCGGCCGCCCGGTCGAGCTGGTCGAGGTGGTCACCGCGGGTGACCGCTCCAGCGCGCCGGTGCACCGGCTGGGCGTCGGGGTGTTCGTCTCCGCCCTGCGCGACGCGCTGACCGCCGGAACGATCGACTTCGCCGTGCACTCGTACAAGGATCTGCCCACGGCTGCCGCCGGCGGGCTGCACATCGCGGCGGTGCCGGCCCGGCAGGACCCGCGCGACGCGTTGGTGGCCCGCGCCGGCCGGACGCTCGCCGAGCTGCCGCCCGGGGCCACCGTGGGCACCGGCGCGCTGCGCCGGATCGCCCAGTTGCACGCCCTCGGCCTGCAACTGGAGGTCACCCCGGTCCGGGGCAACATCGACACCCGCCTGGGGCGGGTGCTCGGTCCGGACGCCGACCTCGACGCGATCGTCCTGGCCCGGGCGGGATTGGCCCGCATCGGCCGGACCGACGCGATCACCGAGACGTTGGACCCGATGCTGATGCTGCCCGCCCCCGCTCAGGGTGCGCTGGCCGTGGAGTGCCGGGTCGACGACCAGGATCTGGTCGAGCTGCTCGCGGTGCTCGACCACGCACCGTCGCGTGCCGCGGTCACCGCGGAACGCGCGTTTCTGGCAACCCTGGAGGCCGGGTGCAGCGCACCCGTCGCCGCCTATGCCGAACTCGCCGAAGGTGAGACCGGCGATGAGATCTACCTGCGCGGGGCGGTGATCAGCCCGGACGGCACTCGTGACCTCCGGCTGTCCCGCACCGGAACGCCCGCCGACGCGGCGGAGATCGGTAAGGCACTCGCCGCCGAACTCCTCGACCTCGGCGCCGACTCGATCCTCGGCCACGAAGGACACACCGGCCCGGGGACCCAGCAATTTGGGAGCACAGAATGACCCGCACCCGTAAGCCCGTCGGCCGTATCGCGTTCGTCGGGGCTGGCCCCGGTGACCCGGGCCTGCTGACCCGTCGGGCCCACGACGCCCTGGTCGACGCCGACCAGGTGATCTACGACCGGGGAGTCCCGGAGTCGTTGCTCACCGTCGTGCGCGCCGAGGCCAGGGACGATGCCGAGTTCACTCCGGCCGAGGGCGCGCCGGGGGACGTGGCGAAGGTGCTGATCTCCGCGGCCCGCTCCGGGCTGAACGCGGTGCACCTGGTCGCCGGCGACCCGTTCGGGCACGACTCGGTGGTCAAGGAGGTGCAGGCGGTGGCCCGCACCGCCGCCCACTTCGAGGTGGTGCCCGGCGTCGGCCAGGCCGAGGGTGTGGCCACCTACGCCGGCGTCCCGCTGCCGGGGGTGCGTACGGCCGCCGACGTCGAGGACGTCAGCGCACTGGACTTCGAGGCGCTGGCCACGGCGGTCGGTCGGGGCTCGCTCGCGCTCGCGGTGGATGCCGGTGACCTCGCCGCCGTCCGGGACGGGCTGCTCGCCGCCGGGGTCGACGGCACCACCGGCGTCGGGGTGACCGGCGACGGCACCGGCGAGACCCAGTACACGACCACGTCGACCGTGGACAGCTTCGTGGCCGCCGCGCTCGGCTTCACCGGCCGGGTGGTGCTCACCGTCGGTGTCGGGGTGGGGCAGCGCGACAAGCTGAGCTGGTGGGAGAACCGCCCGCTGTACGGCTGGAAGGTGCTCGTACCCCGCACCAAGGAGCAGGCTGGCGTGATGAGCGCCCGGCTGCGCGCGTACGGGGCGATCCCGTGCGAGGTGCCGACCATCGCGGTCGAGCCGCCGCGCACCCCGGCGCAGATGGAGCGGGCGGTCAAGGGCCTGGTCGACGGCCGGTACGCCTGGGTGATCTTCACATCGGTGAACGCGGTCCGCGCGGTCTGGGAGAAGTTCGCCGAGCACGGCCTCGACGCCCGGCACTTCGGCGGCGTCAAGATCGCCTGCATCGGTGAGGCCACGGCGGACGCGGTCCGCGCGTTCGGCATCCAGCCGGAGCTGATCCCCGCCGGGGAGCAGTCCTCCGACGGGCTGCTGGCCGAGTTCTCGCCACACGACGAGATCCTCGACCCGGTGGGCCGGGTGCTGCTGCCGCGTGCCGACATCGCCACCGAGACGCTCGCCGCCGGGCTCACCGAGCGCGGCTGGGAGGTCGACGACGTGACCGCGTACCGGACGGTGCGGGCCGCGCCGCCGCCCGCCGAGATCCGCGACGCGATCAAGTCGGGCGGCTTCGACGCGGTGCTCTTCACCTCGTCCTCCACCGTGCGCAACCTGGTCGGCATCGCCGGGAAGCCGCACGCCCGGACCGTTGTTGCCGTCATTGGGCCCAAGACGGCGGAGACCGCGACGGAGTTCGGTCTGCGGGTCGACGTCCAGCCGCCGCACGCCTCGGTGCCCGACCTGGTGGAGGCGCTCGCCGCCTACGCCGTCGAGTTGCGCGAGAAGCTGGCCGCCATGCCGGCCAAGCAGCGCCGTGGCTCGAAGGTTCAGGGCCCGACCGCCCTGCGCTTCCGGTAGTCGTTCGAGGAGGCCCTTCCATGTCGTACCCCGAGATCCGGCCCCGCCGGCTGCGCCGCAACCCGGCGGTCCGCCGGCTAGTGTCCGAGACCCGGGTCGACCCGGCCGAGCTGGTCGTGCCGATGTTCGTCAAGGAAGGGCTCACCGAGCCCCGGGCCATCTCGTCGCTCCCGGGGGTGCTCCAGCACTCCCGGGACTCGCTGCGCAAGGCGGCGGTAGAGGCGGTCCAGGCCGGTGTCGGCGGGATCATGCTCTTCGGCGTGCCGGAACAGCGGGACCCGACCGGTTCCGGCGGCATCGACCCGAACGGCATCCTCAACGTCGCCATCCGGGACGTGGTGGCCGAGGTGGGCGACGCCACTGTCGTGATGAGCGACCTGTGCCTCGACGAGTTCACCTCGCACGGGCACTGTGGGCTGCTCACCCCCGACGGTGAGGTCGACAACGACACCACCCTGGCCGCGTACGCCGAAATGGCGGTGGCCCAGGCCGCCGCGGGGGTCGGCATGGTCGGGCCGTCCGGGATGATGGACGGCCAGGTCGGCGTGGTACGCCGGGCGCTCGACGCTGCCGGGTATCAGGACGTCTCCGTGCTGGCGTACGCCGTGAAGTACGCCTCCGCCTTCTACGGCCCGTTCCGTGAGGCGGTGGAGTCGGCGCTGGAGGGCGACCGGCGCACCTACCAGCAGGACCCGGCCAATCTGCGTGAGTCGCTGCGCGAGGTCGCGTTGGATGTCGCCGAGGGCGCCGACCTGGTGATGGTCAAGCCGGCGCTGCCCTACCTCGACGTGGTGTCGGCGGTGCGGGCCGCGGTGGACGTCCCGGTCGCCGCCTACCAGGTCTCCGGCGAGTACGCGATGGTCGAGGCGGCCGCCGCGAACGGCTGGATCGACCGGGAGCGGGTGATGCTGGAGACGCTCACCTCGATCAAGCGGGCCGGCGCGCAGGTCATCCTCACCTACTGGGCCGTCGAGGCCGCCAACCTGCTCCGCCAGCGCTACTGACCGGCCCGCCTACGATCATTGGCTCATCCTCCCGCGCACCGATCGCGGCACGCCCGATGGGGCGGGCACCGGGCGTGGCCCCGACTGCCGGTCGGGTATTGGTCGGTTCGGCGATCCGCTGCTCCGTCGCGGCCGTGTCCCCCCTTTGCTCTGCACCCGCGGATGCGACGGCTACGACGGCGGCGGCTATGACGACGACGACGGCGGCGGCTACTACGGCTACGGTCCGCTACCGGTGCCTATTGGGGTGCAGAGCAAAGGGGGAGGACTGGGGTTGGATGGTCGTCCTCCCGTTCCCCCCTTGCGGCACTGCGGCGAGGACGCGCTGTGCCGACGCACCCGCTTTCGCCGGCCGGGGCGGGAGCCATCCCCCAGGGGTGACAGGCAGCCGGTTATCCACAGGTCCTTCCGTTGTCCACAGGTCGGCCGGAGGGGACTGCGCGGAACGGAGCGAGCCGGGACGGTGACGGTATGGGCAATTCACCGACACCCCCGGATGCAGGAGCACTCAACATCGACAGTTGGACCCCCGACGGTCCGAGCCCCAGCGAGCCCTCCGACACCCCATGGCCGGTCGTTGGCATCGTCCGGGCGGTCCGTCGGCAGGCCGACCTGAGCCAACGTGAGCTGGCCCGGTGGGCGAGGGTGCACCACGCGACCATTGGCCGTATCGAGGCCGGTCGGACTGTGCCGAGCCTTGAGCTGCTCCGCCGGATCGTCGGGGCCGTCGGATGCCGGCTGGCCGTCGTCGACGAGTCCGGCCGGGTGCTCCGGCCGATGCAGGACTGGGAAGACACCCGCGACGGCGCGGGGCGCCGCTACCCGTCGCACCTGGACACCATCCTCGACCCCGAGCCGGGGGAGTGGTGGGCGGACATCTACGGGCTGGCCCGCCCGCCCGAGACGTTCTACCGCGATCGGGAGGTCCGGGACGCGATGCGTCGGCGCAGCCGGTGGGAGGTGCGGGTGGCCAGGCACCGCGGCGATCCGCCGCCGCCACAGCTCTGGCGGTACCGCTGACGCAGGACGGACGACGGCCCGCCGAACCCCACTCGGGGGCGGCGGGCCGTCGTCGACCACGTTCCGCGATCAGTCGTCGTTGGTGATCGTTCCAGTCGCGAGCGGGTCGGCCAGCCGCAGGCCGGGCACGCCCGCCACCAACAGCGTCAACTTCTCGTCCGCCTCCCGTCTGCGGTCGCCGCGCACCGTCACCGGGAACGCCACGGACGTCTGCCCGGCGGTCAACACCTTGCAGCCGGCGTACAGGTCGAAATCCGAACCCGCCTGCGCCGTGAGGCCGACGGTGGCGGCGCAGAGCAGCACCGACTGGGACAGCGGCCGGGACACGGTGGCGCTGAAGGTGAGCTGCCGGGTGCCCTGGTCGCCCTCGGCCACCGCAGCGTCGGCCACCGTCAACGACGCACGGGACCGGAACCGGGCCACCTGCGGGTCGTGGTCACTGGAACCCCGCGACCCGTCACCGGCGAACTCCGCCGGCCAGTCGGCGTTGATGTGCGCGGCCCGCACCTGCACCAGGTCGCCGTGGAACGCGTCGTTGACGAACAGGTGGTCCAGCGTCTGCGCCTGCCCCTCGAAACTGTACGAGTAGGCCGACGCCGGCACGTCCGCGACGAGGTTGTCCCACAGGTTGTGCAGACCGGCCTCGTAGAGCGGGGCGAGCTGGTCTGACGGCGTGGGCTGGTCGCCGGTGGCGATGGGGTCGTCAGGACGGGGGAAGACGTTCAGGTCCCCGCCGTAGACCACCCGGGCGGTCTGGTCGGCTGCCTCGATCGCGGTGACGATCGCCGCACCGTAGCGCGCCTGCTCCCGCCGCTGCCCGATCCGACCGTCCGGGCCGGAGGAGTAGTGGTTGCTGAGCGCGTACAGGGTGAACCGCTCGGTCGAGCCGGGTGACGCGGCCACGCTGAACTTGCCCAGCTGCGGAGCACGGGTGAAGACGTTGTTCCCATCCCGACCGGTCGACGTGTCCACATCCGCTGGCAACACCGCGTTGAGGGCCTTCGGGTTCTGCACGTCGGCGTTGGCCGGCAAGCCCGGAGCCCGGTACTGAACGGTCGGTGCCGAGCCCAGCAGCGGGTCGTTCGCCGTCGCGGCCGCCAGCGACACCCGGTCCGTGCGGTACAGGAAGGCGGCGGTGATACCGCGGGCGTCCGCGCCGGTCCGGTCATAAGCAGCGGTGTACGCGGGACCACCCGCCGCCGCCACCGTGAGCGCCAACTCCTGGATGCTGTCCGGAGCGCCATCGGCGTTGTTGGTGTCGCCGCAGCTCAACGCAGCCCCGGAGACCGTGCAGATGTCCTGGTCCTCAGCCTCCTGCACCAGGATCAGGTCCGGTGCGTGCAGATCCTTGACGATCTGGTCGGCGAGGGCGGCTAACTGCTCGCGGTATTCCGCCTCGCTGGCCGGCACGTAGTCGAACGGCGGGCTGACCCCGGTGCAGCCGGCGTTACCGGCGAAGTCACAGCCGTCGAACGGGTCGTCGCGGTAGTCGTACAGGTTCTCCACGTTGTAGGTGGCCACGGCCACCTCCTGCGACCGGTCGGCCGGCCTGGGCGGGTTGTTCTTCGACGGGTCGGCCCCGGCGGCGAACTCCGCCCGCTCGACCTGAACGCCGTACTTCTCGAACGAGTAGTAGACCCCGCCCACCGCGTCCGCCCGCAACGTGTCGAAGGTGTGTGCCGGCGGAAGCAGCGCGGCGCTGTCCCCGGCGGTGGCCTTCACGCCCATGCTGCCGAGCAGCGTCCGCTGACCGTTGCCGTCGTCGAAACGGCGGGTCGGGTCGTTGTCCAACGGGTGCGAATCACGGAAGACCCGCCGCGAGTACGGGTCGGCCCGGTCCAGCAGCGGGTCGTCGCGGTCGACCACCCACAGCTCCGCGTCGGCGGTGGAGGAGAAGACGTCCCGGCCGCTCACCGCGCCGCTGCCCGCGCGAACCCGCATCCGGGAGCCCTCGTGCCGCTCCCAGAATCGCTGCGCGTCGGTCAGCGCGGCCGGCGGGACCGCGTCGGTCACCGCGACGGCGGTGTCCACGGCCAGCCCAACGCCGATCCGGCGCACCAGCGACGCACCGGAGAGCTGGGTGAAGTTGTAGTACTCCGACACCCGGGCCCGCAGCACGACCTCATCGCCGACCGTCGGCACGTAACCGCCGATCAGCGAGGTGAACGCGCCCATGAACACGAAGATCCCGTCGGAACTGGTCGGGTCGCCGTCGGTGTCACCAACGCGGCTCTGCAGGAAGAACCCGTGCTGATCCGCCCCGGCCGAGGTGCGGGCCACTGTCAACTGGGTGATCACGCCGCGTACGTCGTACAACGTGCTGCTCGTGCCGTTGCCGCTCGCCGGTGCGAGCGGTGACCGGTCGGTCGGACCGGACTCGGTGTCGGTGGTCGGGCCCTGAACCTCGCCGACGGTGAGCTCCCGGGTCACCTGCACGGCCAGCGCGCAGCTGGCGGTGCCGCCGCCCGCGTCGGTGGCGGTCAGGGTGACGGTGTACGCCCCGGCGGCGAGGTCGGCGCTCACGCCGACCGTGGCGCGGGCGGTGCCGCCCACCCCGTCGGCCGGGGTGAACGCGGTACGGGTGATCGAGCCGGCGGTCGGGCTCGGGCTGATCGCGGTCACCGTCAGGTCGACGATCGTGTCGTCGGGGTCGGCGGCGGTCACCTCGCGGCTCGCGGCCGTGCCGGCGGCGGTGACCAGCGGCCCACCACAGGTCAGCGTGGCCGGCACGTCGACGGGGCCGCCCCCATCCACGGTGTGCGCGCCCAGCCCGTCAAACGTGTCGACGGGGAAGCCGGCCCACTGAGTGGCGGGGTCGAACGCGTCCGACGGGTCGGTGTCACCGGCGGCCACGCTCGCCAGCCGGCGCAGGGTGTTGTCCGCGGTGCTGGTGACGCCGGCACCCCACTCGCTGCCCGGATCGACACCTACCTGCCCGATCGAGTCGAGCACTGTGGTGCCCCGGCGCAGCACGATCGCGTCGTCACCGTTGAAGAGGCTCGCCCCGGTCGTCTGGTCGGCCTGGGCGAGGATGGCGGCCCCGGCCGAGGCGCTGGCGAACACGAACGCGTCGCCGGCCGCCACGCTGCCGGTCAGGGCGATCGTGGTCGCCGTGGTGGAGCCGTTGAAGTAGAGCTGCAACTGGTAGCCGCCGGCCGTCAGGTCCACGGCGGCACCGGTGCCGTTGAACAGCTCGATCGCCTTGTTGTTCGACGAACCCTCGACGTACTCCGAGATGAACAGGTCGGTGGGCGCGGCGCTGGCCGCGATGGGTGCGACGCCGAGCGCCGTGACTGTCACGGCGGCGGTGGCGGTCGCGAGCGCGGCGATTGAGCGGCGCGGGCGCATAGGGCCTCCACGATGGGTGGATGGGGTCAACGCACGTTAAGGTGCGCCACTGTCCACCGTCCATCCCCTAATGGACAGTTTCGTGAATTTCTCAGCGCGGCGGATCGAGGCGATGCACCAGCTCAGCGACGTCGACGCTGTATTCGCACCAGTCCCGGTCGGGGCGGTAACCCAACTCCGCGTTGACCTTCAGCATCGCCTCGTTGGCCTGCGCGTTCCAGGTCTGCACCTCGATCAGCTCCGGCTCGGCGGAGCGTAGCTCCAGCAGCATCCGGGCCTTGATCGCCCGATCGATGCCGTAGCCCCGGTGATCCTGCGCCACGATCGTGTCGTACTGGTCGGCGCGGGTCGGGTGCTGCGCCGGCACCACCACCTCGGTCAGGCCGGCCACCTCACCGCTCTGCTCGTGCTGGGCGAGCACGATGTACGGCTTCATGCCCCGCCGGTGCAGCGTGTCGAGGCTGTCGCGCAGCCGCTCCGGGTCGTAGGAGCTGGGGCGCAACTCACCGTCGTCGACGTCGCGCACCTCGGCCTTGGCCCGCGCGTACGCCTCGATCAGGTCGTCCGGCGGCCCGCCCGGGAAGAACTCCAGCTGGTAGCCCGAACCGATGCCGGTGGCCATCTCGGCCAGCTCGGCCCAGTCCACCGCGGTCAGGTCGAGCACGCTGCGTGTCTCCACGTACTCCCGGTTGAAACCGAGCGACTCGTAGAACCCGATGGCCGGCGTGTCGCCGACAACCTCGACCCCGATCGACCGGAAGCCCTCCTGGTAGACCCGGCGGGCGGCACGCAACACCAGGTCACGGCCGAGGCCGCTGCGCCGCGCGGACGGGTGCACCAGCACCTCGAGCACACCGATGTCACCCAGAAGGAGCACGTGCACCTGGCCGAGCACCGCACCGGTGTCGCCCGTGTCGCCCGGCTCAGCCTGGGCGATCCACGAGATCCGCCGCTCGCCGGGCATCACCTCGGCGAGGTATTCCCGCAGCGAAGTCTCCCGCCAGGGCGGGTCCTGCGGCAGATCAGCCGCCAGGACCGCGTTCAGCGTGGCCAACAGCGACGCGATCTCGGCGGACGACGCGGTCCTGGGGTCCCACTCGCGCACCATCACCCGTCTAGCTTGCCGGTAACAGAGGCTCGGGGGAAGTGTCCAGTTCTCCAAGGTATCGAGACGATCACTTCACGACCGACTAGCCCGTCCGTACCGGTTCGCGGTGTCGTAGACGTCCTGGGCGTACCGCCGTACATCGTTGTAGGAGAGAATCGCGTTCCACCAGTCGCCCGGGATGCTCAGGTTTCGGCCGCCCTTGCAGAGGTAATTTCCCGCTGCCAGGGCGGCGTCGTCCAGATCGTGTGGGTCCTTGCTGCCGTCGTTGTCGGCGTCCGCGCCGATCTCCTGCCAGGTGGTCGGGATGAACTGCATCGGCCCGATGGCGCGGTCGAAGGTGCTGTCCTCGTCGAGCGCCCCACGGTCGGTGTCGATGATCCGCATCCGCCCGTCCTTCCCGTCCAGCGGCAGCCCGATGATGGGGGGCAGCGCCTTGCCGTCCTGCCCCAGCCGCGCACGGTTGGCCGAGCCGTGTCCCGATTCGACCTGACCGATAGCGGCCAGCGTGGTCCAGCTCAGCGCACAGCTGCGGTTGGTCTGGGCGAGCACCAGCTCGGCGTAGCCGTACGCCTGCATGGCGATCGCGGGGACGCCGACCTTGGCACCGACCTGCTCCGCCCATCCGGCCAGAGCGTCCGACGGTCGGCCACCGGTCACCGACCCGGTCGGCAGCCCGTTGCCGGGCACCCCGCTGCTGGGCAGTGGGACGGTGGGCAGGGGCTCGGTGGGCAGCGGGCCGGTGGGCAGGCCGGACGGTACCGCCGGCGGTGCGCCCACGGTCGGCGCGGCCGAGGCGTCGACAGCTACCGGACGCGGTGCGCGGATCGCGGCCGGTACGAGCAGCCCTCCCGCCGCGGCGGTCGTGGCCACCAGCGCCAGCAGGAAGACACCGGGCAGGGTCAGCCGACCACTCGGCCGGCGGGCCCAGGCCCGCGTGGCCCGGGCCGCGGAGGCTGCTGCCTGGCGCGGCGGTAGCCGTACCGCGTGCGCGAACTGCACCCGCCGCCGACGGGCCGGGTCGGACGCCGGCACGACCGGGATCTCGTCCACAGAGGTCTTCGCCAGGTCCGTCGCACCAGCCACAGCGACCGTCTTCGCGGTCTCGGCCTCGGGCGTCTCGGCCTCGGGCGTCTCGGCCTTCGCGGTCTCGGCCTTCGCGGTCTCGGTCTTGGGGGCCTCGGCTTCGGGGGCCTTGGCTGCGGTGGGCTTGGCCGCTGGCGGGGCCGGCACAGTGGCCGCTGGCGGGGCCGGCACAGTGGCCGGTGGCGGGGCCGGCGCGGTGGTCGGGGCCTTCGCGCCCTTCGGACGCCCGCTCAGCCAGGGACGGCGCGGGCGGGGCACCTTGGGTGCCGGATCGGGCGCGGCCCCCGAGCCTTCGAGCGGCCCGTCCAGCGGCGCGGCCGGTCGTAACGGTTGCACACGCGTGTCGTCCTCGCCGTCCACCACCTGTCGAGTATCACCCATGCTCCGCCAATCGTCAGGTCCACGTACCCTGGGAGGCATGCCCCGGTACGAGTTCCGCTGCCGCGCCTGCGGCGACACCTTCGAGGTCAACCGCCCGATGGCGCAGGCCGGCGAGTCGGCCACCTGCCCGCAGGGTCACCTGGACACCGTGAAGCTGCTCTCCGCCGTCGCGGTCACCGGCCGTGGCGCAGCCGGTGCGCCGGCCCCCACCGGGGGCGGCTGCTGCGGAGGTGCGTGCGGCTGCTGACGGGCCCGGCCACCCGCTACGGCAGGTGCTGTTCCCGGCGCGCGGCCTGCACGCCGGCCTGAAAGCGGGTGCGCGCGCCGAGGGTCGCCATCAGCGCCGCGATGTGGCGTTGCGCGGTGCGGTAGCCGACGCCGAGTTGACGGGCGATCGCCTGGTCGGTGAGCCCGGAGAGTAGGAGCGCGACGAGCCGCCCGTCCTCGACCATCGGGCGGTTGCTCGCCGGGGAGGCCGTGGCGGGTTGCAGCGGCAGGGCGGATCGCCACAGCCCTTCGAAGAGGTAACCCAGCGCGTCGAGGAGGGCACAGGGGCGCAGCAGTACGGCGTTCTCGCCCTCGTCGCCGGGTCGTACGAGCAGGCCATGGCGGCCGTCGGCGAGGTAGAGCTTGACCGGCAGGGTCGGCAGGACCCTGGCCTGCTGGCCGGCGGCGACGAGCTGTTCGAGCCCGTTCAGGGCACCGGGCTGCTCCAGGGACGACCGCTCGTAGATGGTGCGCGAGCGGACTCCACGTCGGAGCAGTTCGACGCTGGCGCTTGTCGTCGACGGATTCAGGTACGGCGGCTTGTCCAGGCAGCGGATCTCGACCCGCGCGGCGCGCTGCAGGAAGGTCAGCCGGTCCAGCACCGCGGCCCGCCCGCTGACCACCTCCAGTACGGTGGCCGGGTCGAACAGGCTGTCGTGTGCGCGGTGCACCGCCGCCAGGCGCTGCAGGTGCTCGCGGGCGACCTGCAACTGCCGCTCGTACTCGCGGATCGGCGCGTCGAGGGCCACCGCCGGGTCGACGGCGGTGTACGTCGGCGGGTCGTCGTCGCCGGCCAGCACCAGCCCTTTGGTGCGGAGCGCGGCGAGCACCCCGCGCAGTGGTTCGGGGCGGAGCCAGGAGCGGTCCAGGTCGGCGGCTGTCTTGCCGGGCTCGGCGACGACCAGTTCGTACGCCGAGGATTCGGCCCCGGTCAGGCCGGCGGCGGCGAGGTTGCCGTCGGGGTGCTCCGGCATCGTCACGCCACGTCTGTGGAAGTGGTGATCCACCCACGCCGAATTGCCTGGTAACCGGCCTGGAAGCGACTCGCCGCGCCCAGCCGCCGCATCATCGCGCTGATCCGGCGACGCACAGTGCGCTCGGTGCAGCCCTGCTGCGCGGCGATCGCCGCGTCGGTCAACCCGGCGGCGAGCAGCGGGAGCAGGTCGCTCTCGGCCGGCGACGGCGCGTCCCCGACTTTGACGAGCTGGGGATGGCCGTCGCGTACCTGTAGGGGCACCCCCTGGTCCCAGGAGACTTCGAACAGCGCACCGAGCACCTCGATCAGGGCCGGGTCTCGGATGAGCATGGCGGACTCGACGTTTTCGAGTTGGACGGGGATCAGGGCCAGGGGGTGGTCGCTGAGCACCAGCTTGATCGGCACGCTGGAGACGCGAATCTCCTCGCCGACGGAGAGGCCCAGTGTGAAATCGGCGAGCCGGTCGGGGTCGTCGAGGCCCCGCCGGTCGTAGATCACCCGATAACGGATCCCCTGCCGGAGCAGCGCCGGCTCCACCGGGTCGACCAGGGGTGGCCCGTGAACATAGGGCGGGGCGTCGACGATCCGTACCTCCTGCACGGCGCTGAGCTGGACGTCGTTGAAGGCCTTCCTGATCGCCTCCTTGCCGCGCAGGATCTCGACGAGTTCGTCAGTGGCGCTCGGGCGTACGGCGGGGTGGAAGACCGCCGACAGTCGGGCACGGCGGGCCTTGGCCCGGGACACTGCGGCTTCACCGCCGGTCGTCAGCACGTCGGTGACCGCGTCGGAGGCGACGGCCTGGAAGCGCGCGGGGGATCCGGGTAGCCGCCAGACGAGCCCCATCTCCTCGAGACGGCTGAGGAGCGGGCGGACCGGCTCCGACCACGGCTGGTCGACGGCGAGTTGGTCGAGCGCGTCGAGTGCCACGGCCGGGTGTGCGAGTAGCCACTCGTAGAGAGCCTGCTCAGAGGCCGAGATTCCCAAGATCCGCAGCACCGATTCATCGTGCGGCAACCCCGGGTTCTTGTCCAACCGCATCACGCCGCTGGCGCGAACCGGACGTCACGGGTGGCTTCTGCCATCTCAGCGGTGGTGGCATCGTCGGCAAGCGCGCTCGCCAGCAAACCTGTGTCGGTGCCGGATGCGCCTGCGGACGTGGTCCATCGGCTCTGCCGGCGAGCGCGGTCGTCGGTCGATTCGCCGAAGGAGAGTGCGCAGCGTGACATCCAGAGCAGGATTCGCGAGCCCGGAACGGCACCTCGTCATGCCGCCCGAACCACATCGCTCGCGCGCCGACGCGTACGGCTTCGACCTGGCGGGTGGCCGGTGAGCGCCGCCGCTACCGCGCGAGGCGCGCGCTGGGCTCAGCTCGTCGGCCTCGTCGCGGTGCTCGCGCTGGTCGCCGGCGTCACCGCGGTAACCGGCGGGTCCGCCCGGCCCGCCGTCGCAGCGCCCGAGAAGATCCAGCCCGAGCTGCGGGCCAGCATGAAGACCCTGCCGGTGCAACCCTTCTGGGTACGTCTGAACGCCCGCGCCGACCTCAGCGCGGCGTCGGCCGTCAAGGACTGGAACAAGCGGGGCGCGGCGGTAGTCGAGGCGCTGCGGAAGACCGCCGAGAGCAGCCAGGCCGACGTCGTCGGCCAGTTGCGGGCGGCGGGCGTGGAGTACACCGCCTTCTACGCCTCGAACGCGATCTACGTGGCGCAGGGCACCATGGACCTGGCCGAGAACCTGGCCAAGGAGGGCGAGGTCACCGCCGTCCAAGCCCAGCGGACGTACCAGTTGCCGGAGCCGATCACGGCGAAGCGGGTCGCCGACGTCGACTCGGTGGAGTGGGGCGTGCACGCGATCGGCGCCGACCGGCTCTGGGCGGACGGCACCCGCGGCGAGGGCATCGTGGTGGGGAGCATCGACAGCGGGGTGCAGTTCGACCACCCGGCGCTCGCCGCGTCGTACCGAGGTGCCCGGGGCGACGCCGGTGTCGTACACGACTACAACTGGTACGACCCGTCCCAGGTCTGCGGCGCGCCGTCGCTCGCGCCCTGCGACAACCAGGGGCACGGCACACACACCGTGGGCACGATGGTCGGTGACGGTGGACCGGGCAACCGGGTCGGTGTGGCCCCCGGCGCCCGGTGGATCGCGGCAAAGGGTTGTGAGGAGCGCAGCTGCTCCGATTTCGCCCTGCTCTCCTCGGCGCAGTGGATGCTGGCTCCGACGAACCTGGCCGGCGCGGACCCACGGCCGGACCTGCGGCCGCACATCGTGAACAACTCGTGGGGGACCGACAACGGTCCCGCCGTCGACCCGTGGTTCGCCGACATCGTCGAGGACTGGCGGGCCGCCGGCATGTTCCCGATGTTCGCCAACGGCAACGACGGCGAGCACGGTTGTGACACCGCGGGCAGCCCTGGTGACTACGCGTCCACCTACAGCACCGGCGCGTACGACGTGGATGGCAAGATCGCTTACTTCTCCAGTCGTGGCCCGGGCGCGGGCGGCATCAGCAAGCCCAACATCGCGGCTCCCGGCGTGAGCGTGCGCTCCACCATCCCGGGCGGCGGCTACAGCGCGATCAGTGGTACGTCGATGGCGAGCCCGCACGTGGCTGGCGCGGTCGCCCTGCTCTGGTCGGCCACGCCCAACCTGATCGGCGACGTCCCGGGCACCATCGAACTGCTCGACCAGGTCGCGGTCGACGTCGACGACACGAGCTGCGGCGGCACGCCGAGGAACAACAACGTGTGGGGTCAGGGCAAGCTCGACGTGTACGCCGCACTCGCGGCGGCCCCGCGCGGCGAGACCGGCCGGTTGACCGGCAAGGTCGTCGACGCGAAGACCGGTGAGCCGGTCGACGGCGCCGAGGTCCGGATCGACGGCGCGGTCCACCGTACGGTCATCACCGGCGCGGACGGCGGCTACGCCGCCACCCTGTCGGCCGGTGGGTACACCGTCACCGTCTCCTCCTACGGCTACCGAACCGGCACCGAGTCGGTCACCGTCACCGCCAACACCACCCTCACGCGGGAAGTCCGGCTCCAGCGCAGCGCCGAGGCCACGGTGAGCGGAGTGGTCACCGACGGCTCCGGACACGGCTGGCCGCTCTACGCGATGATCACCGCACCCGGCCTTCCGGCCGGTCCGTGGTTCACCAACCCGAAGACCGGTCGGTACGAGCTGACCGTCCCGGTCAACTCCACCTACCACCTCACGGTGAGCCCGCTCTATCCCGGCTACCGGGCCAGCCCGCTCGATGTGTCGGTGGACGAGCGGGCCGTGGTCCGCAACGTGCAGGCGCAGATCGACGAGGTGTCGTGCCTGGCGCCCGGCTACGCGTACGCCCTCCGGGCCGACTTCGAAGGCTGGACCGACCCGGCCAGACGGGCGGGCTGGACAGTCGTCGACAACCTCGGCGACGGCCACGCCTGGCAGTTCGACGCACCCGGCGGTCTGGACAACGTCACCGGCGGCACCGGCGACTTCGCCACCGCCAACTCCTGGCACAACGACATGGTGCAGGAGGACACCGACCTCGTCTCACCGGTGATCGACCTTTCCCGGGAGAGTTCGCCACGGCTGGGCTTCAACGCGCTCTACCTCGGGGAGAGTGAGACCGCGCGGGTCGGCATCGACCTGAGCATCGACGCCGGCCGGAGCTGGTCCAACGTCTGGCAGAAGAGCACCGAGAACGTGCTCGGGCCGGTGGAGGTCGCGCTGCCGCAGGCCGCCGGCCGGTCGCAGGTCCAGCTGCGCTTCCACTACGCGGGCAGCGGCATCGCGCTGTGGCAGGTGGACGACGTCACCGTCGGGACGTGCGGCCCGACCCCCGGTGGGCTTCTCACCGGAGTGGTGCGGGACGACAACACCGATGACCCGATCAACGGCGCGAAGGTGGTCGACAAGGCGCGGCACATGGAGCTGGCGGTCAGCGCCGCCACGCCAAACGACCCGAACCTGCCGGACGGCTACTACTGGCTCTTCTCCACCGAGGCGGAGCCGACGTTGACGGTCAGCTACCCCCGGTACGCCGACCGCGAGGCGCCTACCGTCGTGGCGCCGAACCGGGTCACCACGAAGGACTGGCGGCTGCACGCCGGGCAGTTGACGGTTGACCGGAAGGGCCTCGACGTCACGACGCGGTTGGGGAAGTCGGCCACCCGCACCCTCACCTTCACCAACAACGGCACCAAACCGGTCCACGTCAAGTTGGGCGAGCAGGTCGTGGGCGGCACCGACCAGCGGCTCACCGAGCAGAGCGGCGCGCCGCTGCGACGCGTCGAGGTGGGGCCGCCGAGGTCGGGGCCGCCGAGGTCGGGGCCGCCGAGGTCGGGGCCGCTGCCGAAGGCGTCGGCGGCCCAACCGGCGGAGCCCACCAACCAGGGCAAGGCCGCCGCGGACGTGGGGCCGTGGACCAGGATCGCCGACTACCCGACCCCGATCATGTACAACGTCGCCGGCTACCACGAGGGCAAGCTCTATTCGGTGGGCGGGAGCGTCAACGGGTTCCTGGAGGGGATGACCCGACAGGGGTACGTCTACGACCCGGTGACTCTCCAGTGGAGCCCGATCGCCGACTCCCCACAGGCGGTCGCGACCGCAGCGGGCCTCTTCCTCGGCGACAAGATGTACGTCGTCGGTGGCACCAGTGTCGAGGGTGAACCGCTCAGGACGGTGTACGTCTACGACCCGGCCCGGGACTCCTGGGCTCGGGTGGCGGACCTTCCCCAGCCTGCCAGCGGCGCCGCGGTCGCGACCCTCGGCGGCCGTATCTACCTCGTCGGCGGCTGCATCGACACCTGCCCGGCAAAGGGGATCACGGTCTACCGGTACGACCCGGGCACCGACGCCTGGACCCGCCTCGCCGACTACCCGGTCCGGGTCGACGCTCAGGGCTGTGCCGGGGTCGCCGAGCAGGTCATCTGCGCCGGCGGGTTCGACGGCGAGCACAGTGGGGCGGTCGCCGCCACGTTCCGCTTCGACCCTGCCACCGGTGCCTGGACCCAGGGCGCGGACGCGCCCTACCCGGTCGCCGCCATGGGCGCCACCGGCGCCAACGACAAGTTGCAGCTCTTCAGCGGGTTGCGCGACGGCCACCAGCTGACCAACGAGGCGGTGGAGTACGACCCGATCTCGAACACCTGGGGTCGGCTACCCAACATGAACCACCCGACGTACGACGGCGCCACGGCCTGCGGCGTGTTCCGGGTCGGTGGCTCGGTCAGCCTGTGGACCCCGCAGAACACCGCCGAGATGCTGCCGGGGTACGACTACTGCGCCGGTACCACGGAAGTGCCGTGGCTCTCGGTGGACAAGCCGGAGTTCAAGGTGGCCCCGGGCCGGTCGGTGCAGGTGGTCGTCCGGGTCGACGGCGACGCGGTCACCCACCCCGGTGACCAGGCCGCGCGGCTGGTGGTGCTCACCGACGCGCCGTCTCCGGTGCACACGGTGGCGGTCAACGGCCACTTCGAGACGCCGCCGAACTGGGCGACGCTGAGCGGCACGGTGACGGCCGTCGGCACCGGCGGCCCAGTCGCCGGTGCGACGGTCACCGTCTGCGGGGCGTACCGGGCTGACCAGAGCGCCCCGGCTGACGATGCCGATCAGGCGGTCCGGGCTGGGCGGCCGGTCCAGACGGGCTGCGGTTCGGTCAGCTACACGGCGGTGACCGACGCCAACGGCCGCTACGAGCTGCGGTTGGCGAAGAACCAACAGGTCCAGGTCACCGTGGCCGCCCCCGGGTTCCGGTCGACGTCGACGGTGACGACCATCCGGGGGGCGAAGAACACCGTGGACGTGGCCCTGCCGACGGGCTGAGGGTCAGAGCGCCACCGGGCCAGCCCCGTCGGAACCGGTCACCCGGTCTCCGGCGGGGCTGGCCCCTTCGTGAAGGACCATCCGGCCTTGGTGGTTGATTCCGGAACATCCTGGACGACCCGCCGAGCGACGCTCCGTCTTGCCCCGGGAGGGGCCGAGTGGCACCTTGAGTCCGAGTCCGGCGGCCGTTCTCACGATGCGTGATCGCGCGGATTCAGGCAGCATGAATCCGACGTCAGGGGTGGAGGTTCCGCGCATGTCGCCACGGATCCAGCTCCCGAGCGGTTGGGTGACCTTCGTTTTCACCGATATCGAGGGCTCGACCCGGCTGGCCCAGCTGCTGGGCCCGGACTACCGCCCGGTGCTCGCCGAGCATCGACGGTTGCTGCGCCGCACCCTGGCCAGCACCGGTGGCGCGGAGCTGTTGACCGAGGGCGATTCGTTCTTCCTGGCCTTCGACGACGCGACAGCGGCGATGACCGCGTGCCTGACCGCCCAGCGGGCGTTGTCCAGCCACGACTGGCCCACCTCGGAAGCCGCGCCGCGGGTGCGGATGGGCCTGCACACCGGCTACGCCGAGCCGCGCGACGGCGAGTACGCCAGCCCCGAGGTGCACCGGGCCGCCCGGGTGGCCGCCGCCGCGCACGGCGGGCAGGTGCTCTGCACGGCGTCCACCGCACGTCGGGCCGAGCCGATGCCGCCGGGTGCGACCCTTCTCGACCTGGGCCTGCACCGCCTGCGCGGCTTCGACGACCGGGAACGACTGTTCCAACTGGTCGCCCCGGGTCTGGAGCGGCAGTTCCCCCGGCCCCGCACCGCCGACGCGGTGGCGCACAACCTGCCCACCCAGGTGACGTCGTTCGTCGGCCGGCAGGCCGAGCGCATCGAATTGGGCCTGCTGGTGCGACAGCACCGTCTGGTCACCGTGCTGGGCGCGGGCGGCGCGGGCAAGACCCGGCTCGCGGTGGAGTTGGCCAGCGGAGTTGTCGAGGCGTACCCGGATGGGGTCTGGTTCGTCGACATCGCCTCGGTGACCGACCCGGGGTTGGTCGCGTTCGCCGTCGCCGCCGTGCTCGGCCTGCGCCCCGAGCCGGGCCGGCCGATGCTGGACACCCTCGTCGAGTACGCGGCCGGCCGCCGGATGCTCGTCGTACTGGACACCTGCGACACCCAACCGGCGGCCTGCGCGGAGGTGATCGCGCGGTTGCTGTCCGGCGGGGGCGGCGTACGGGTGTTGGCGACCAGCCGTGAGTCGTTCAGCCTTCCCGGCGAGGTGGTGTGGCGGATTCCGCCGCTCTCGGTCGACCCGCGCGCCGACGGTGCGGAGAGCGACGCGGTGGCGCTGCTGCTGGACCGTACGGCGGCGGCGCGCGGTGGTCGGCAGCCGGACCCGGCCGAGTCCGCCGATCTGCGTCGGGTGGTGCAGCGGCTGGACGGCCTGCCGCTCGCCATCGAGTTGGCCGCCGCCCGGCTGCGGGTGCTCTCCGTTGGTCAGCTCGCCGAGCGGCTGGACGATGTTCTCAGCACCCTGGACGCCGGCCGGGAGGACCCGGACCCGCCGCCGGTGGAGCGGGGCTGGTCCGGCAACCAGCAGGACACAGTGGACCTGGTCGCGGCGGCGGCCGGGGCGTCGCCGCCCACCCCGGCGAGCCGGGCGGTGCAGCGCTCGGCCACCGAACGGCATCTGACCATGCAGGCGACCGTCACCTGGTCGTACCGGACGTTGGGGCCCCGGGCCGCCCGCCTGCTGCGGTGGCTGTCGGTCTTCGCCGGCCCGGTGGATCTGGAGACGGTGGAGTGGCTGCTGGGTGACGATCCGCTGGACCCGCTCTCGGTCCTGGTGGACAAGTCGATGGTGTTGGCCGAGCCGCGGGCCGCCGGCAGCACCTACCGGATGCTCGACCCCATCCGGGCGTACGCGGCGCGGCGACTGGCCGAGGCGGGTGAGGAGCAGGCCGCTCGGGACCGCCACGTGGCCTGGTCGGCGCACGCGTTGGATCGGGCCCACCTGGGTCAGGACGGCCGGCCGGTGACGCTGTCGTTGTACTCCCTCGACCCGTTGGCGGGGGAGCTGCGCGCCGCGCTGCGGTGGTGCGCCACCGGCGGCAGCGCCCGCGCCGGTCTCGGCCTGGCGGGCGGGCTGGACCAGTGGTGGCTGGAGCGGGGCCTGGCCCGGGAGGGGCGGCTGTGGCTGTTCCGGCTGTACGGGCGGATCGCGGAGACGGGGGAGCGGATTCCGGAGGCTGAGCTGGCTGCGGCGTACCACATGCACTCGCTGCATGCCAGCGCCGACGGGGAGTTCGCCGAGGAGCTGCGCTACTCGCAGCGGGCGGAGGCGGCGGCCCGGCAGGCCGGCGACGCCGGGTTGCTGGCCCGGGTGCTCGCCGGCAGGGCCGCGCCACTTGTGGACATGGGGCAGTTCGTCGAGGCCGAGCGGGTGTGCCGGGAGGTCATCGACTGGGCGCACGGGCAGGACGTCGTCGGCGAGGCGCTGTTCGCGGTGTTCAGCCTGGCCGAGCTGCTCTGGCGGCGGGGTGCCCTGGAAGAGGCGGCCGAGCTGCTGGGCGCGGTACGTCCGGTGGAGGCGGCCCGGCCCGTGGAGCGCGGCCGGCGTTCGGTGGACATGCTGCTCGGCATGGTCGCGTTGGCCCGTGGCGACGTGATCGCCGCCCACGAGCATCTGCTGGTGGCGTTGCGTTCCCGGATGGGTCACGGCTACCACGGCCGGGCGTGTGACACCTTGAACGCGGTCGCGGTGCGCTGCGCGATCGGCGGGGAGCGGTTGACCGCCGCCCGACTGTTCGGTGCCGCGCAGGCGACGCGGGCGAGCATGCGTGCCACCCCGGGCATCTTCGGCGGTTACTGGGCAGAGCAGCAGAGGGAGTTGCGCGCGGTGCTGGGCGACGCGGCCTTCGACGACGCGTACGGCGAGGGTGCCGAACTGGGGCTGGACGAGGCCGCGGCGCTCGCACTGGACGTGGAACACCCGGACCTGGCGGCGGACTCGACCCGCTTCAGCACCGGCCTGTCCCAGCCGACCCCCCGTCGTCCCGCCGACCC
>NZ_QGSZ01000171.1 GCF_003857055.1 Micromonospora inaquosa
CCGTGACCGCCCTCGCTCTCGCCCCCGCCCCCGCCCTCGCTCTCGTGATCAAGAGGTTTGCGGGAAGTTTGATCTCCAAAAGCGCCGCAAACCTCTTGATCACCGGGACGGGATGAGGGTGGAAGGACGCGGTTGGCGGCGGGGAGCAGCGCGGCCAGGGCCAAGCGGTCGCGGCCCTGCGCGCGGAGCGCCTGGCCCACCGAGATGGTTGCTGTCGCCCCCAGGAGCCGGTCGGCGGCGGCGGCGGACATCGCCCGGTCGGCGGCCAACCAGGCCAGGTCGGCCTCGCCGAGCTTCACCAACAGCAACGAGGTGATCCGGTACGCCTGCACCAGCAACTCCGCTGCCCGCGCACCCTGGGCGACGTCGAGCAGACCCGGCAACAGGCGCACCAACTGCCCGTAGTGCGCGTGCTGGTAGGTCAACCAGGCATGCCCGACCTGCCGTCTCAGCGCGTCCGTCCGCGGTGGAGACTGCGGGATGTCGTAGCGGGCCAGTGCGGCGCGGATGTCGTCCACCCCGTCCGGCGTGCCCGCCGGGGTGCTTCGCGGCTGACCGAGCAACACCTCCGGCCCGACCCGCAGGACGTGGGCCAGCTCCTGGATCACCGAGTACCGGTCCAGAGCGCGGGCACCCCGCTCGATCTTGTCCACCCAACTCTTCGACCTGCGCAGCCGGTCCGCGAGCATCTGCTGCGTCATCGACCGCCGCACCCGCCAGCTCGCCACCCGGCGACCGATCGGGAGGTCATCGCTGCTCACGCCGCCACCGCCGGTCCGGGACCGCACGGGTCGTGTCATCCACCGGCACGCGCTCCGCCTCGGCCTGAGCCAGGAGACGCTGCTTGGCAGCCTCCCGCTCGGCCGCCTCACTGTTGTCCTCCGGAGCGTTGTCGTCCTGACCGCTCATCCCCGCCTCCTCCGGTGGAGGCCCATCGGCACACGGTCGACCGTTGCCGCACTGGACCATCAGGACGTGCTCACGTCCCAAACCGGACAGTAGGGCGGATTGGTGATGCGATGATTACTGGCAGTCATGCGGCCAGGTTGATGCCGATGCGACCGGCGAGCAAGCGCAACTCGTCGGGGATGGCTCGGCGCTGGGCGCGCTGGGCGAGAGTCACCACGGCATCGCGGGCGAGGGGGTTGATGGCGAACGGGATCGGCGCGGCCCGCTCGGCCCGCACAAACGCGGCGAGAGCCTCGGCGTCCCGACGACCGCCGTCCGCCAAGGCGCGGCCGAGGTCGAGCCAGTAGGACTGCTGGCGGATGGACGCTGCGAGGACCTGCGGCCGGACCGTCCGGGACAGTTCGATGACCCGGCCGGACTCCCCCTGCTCGGCGGCGATGGACATCTCCCACAGCCCGACGTTGGTTGGTCCGAACCCGCAGCCGTTGAAGCCCGCGCCGTCGACCGGATCCCCTAGGGTCGCCGCCTCGCGGGCCGCCTCTGCGAGGTGATCGCGGGTGACGTCCAGACGCCCACTCACCGCGGAGGTCAGGGCAGCGGAGAGGTGGAGTTGTCCGAGCATCTGTCGGACTCGCTCGTCAGCGGCGTCAGCTTGAAGCTCAGTCAGGGACCGGTCCGCAGCGCGCGCCGCGACGGGCGCGGACTCGATCGGCAAGCTCTGCGCGTAGGCGAAACGGGATGCCGCGATCCACGCTGGATCCTCAGCGTGCTCGGCGACCGTCCCGGAGAGCCGGGCAGCGTTGAGAGCCAGATGCCGGTATCCGAGGTTCCGCAGGCAGGTGGCGGCTTGGTAGGCCACCTGAACGAGCGCGGTGCCGCCTACAGCGGCGGCTTCAAGCAGCAGGCCCGGGAGCAAACGAGCCATAGCCGGGTAGTTGCAGGACGCACGGAGTTGTTCGGCGCGACGAATCTCGGCGGCCAACCGGTCACGTGTGTAGGTCGACGGGCGGCGCTCGCCGTCCTCGATCTCGATCAGGGCTGACCAGATCGCCGGGACGCACTCGGCGGCGCTCTCCCGAGCCGGGTCGCCCGACTCGGTGCCCTGGCCGAGCAGGTCGGCCACCGTGACCTGGAGCGCGGCAGCGAGAGCGACCAGAGTGGAGCGACGGTCGATGGTCTTCCGACCCGACTCGACCTGCGAGATGTAGGACTGGGTGACACCGGCGAGCCCAGCGAGGACGGCCTGGGTCATGCCGCCCCGGCGCATCCGCCAGTACCGGATCCTGGCACCGATGGTGTCCGGCTTCGTCACCACGCCTTCGCCAACCCCCAGGTAGAGGACCAGGACAGCGACCACACCCTGCTGCCCCCGCACGTTGGACGGTACACCGACAGAGCGTCCAAGTGACGGCAGCCACTACAGAGACTGGGTTGGCTCGGTCTGCGCATCCCCATCTATCGAAGATCCCGCGTCATTCCTCCCTTGCCAGGGAATTCCAGGCTTATAAGAGGGGGACCCTTCGAACCACGCTTCATGCCGCTCATTGCCGTATACCGATTCATACTGCACGTGAATCCTGATCCGCTGGGTCACCGCCGACCAGAATTCGGCATCTCTCGTCGGCACGTAATCCTCCACCGCAAAGATCATCAGCTCCTGGCCGACGGGGATGGGCTTACCTTGGCGAAGGGACGTGAAGTTTGGCCAGACCGCGAACGTGCCGCGCAGCGGGTCGACAACCTGCTTCTCCCACGGCCCGACTTCCTCGCCGTCGAGATAGAGCGTCGCCACCCGAATGATGGCCGGGCCAAGGCCGGCATTTCGGATTCGGATGCCGGCCAGACCGCTATTCAACCGGAGGCAGTCCAGGCTCAACAATGGACGAACCGATTGGAAGTTGTGCCTTCGGCTTGCTCTTGCCTCCGTAATCGAAACCACAAGTGAAGCGACGGCGATCACAGTTGCGCAAATGGCAGTAACCGAATTCGCGTCCACAGCTCTCCTCGTCAAACGGTGCGTCGGGCTGCCATCGATCAGGAGGCACCGTCTTCCAAGCTACGTCGCTCAGGCAAGCTGAAACGGTCGCGCTGTCACGTCGCGGTCGACCAGCTACCGGTTCCGAAGTCCGGTGCGGCCTGCATACCCTTCACACGATTCGACCTCGACGTCACAACGCCACGATCGCCGCAGTCTCCGCGGGCAGCTCGATCCGGTCCCGCATGACCGTGACCCCCTCCCCGGTAGCCAGCAGCACCCGCCGGGCCACCCCGGGCAGCGACACCCCCTGCCCCCGCCCGGCGAAGTTCGCCACCACCAGCGTGTCCCCCCGCCGCATCACCAGGAACTGGTCGCCGTTCTGCACCGACACCGCGTGCAACCGAGGATCAGACAGATCCGGCAACGACCGGCGCAGAGCGATCAACCGCTGGTAGAACGACAGCATCGACGCATGTTCGGGCTTGTCCAGCTCAGCCCAGTCCAACCGCGACCGTACGAACGTCTCCGGATCCTGCGGGTCCGGCACGTCCCCCTCGGGCCACCCGTGCGAGGCGAACTCCCGCCGTCGCCCGGTCCGCACCGCAGAAGCCAGCTCCGGCTCCGGGTGCGAGGTGAAGAACTGCCACGGCGTGGAGGCAGCCCACTCCTCCCCCATGAACAGCATCGGAGTGAACGGCGCCGTCAGCAGCAGCACAGCCCCCACCCGCAGCAGCGCAGGCGACAGCGAAGCCGAGATCCGATCCCCGGTAGCCCGGTTCCCGATCTGGTCATGGTTCTGGAGGTAGGCCACCAGCCGATGCCCAGGCACCCGCGAGTCGAGAGGCCGCCCATGGTGCCGGTTGCGGAAGCTCGACCAGGTCCCCGCGTGGAAGAACCCGCCGGTCAACACGTCCGACAGCGTCTCCAGGGAGCCGAAATCGCCGTAGTAGCCCTGCCGCTCCCCAGTCAGCAACGTGTGCAGCGCGTGGTGCGCGTCGTCGTTCCACTGGGCGTGCAACCCGAACCCGCCAGCCTCCCGGGGCGTGATCAGCCGCGGGTCGTTGAGGTCAGACTCGGCGATGAGCGACAACGGCCGACCCAGGTGCGTCGACAGAGCCTCGACCTCAATGGCCAGTTCCTCCAGAAGCGGCACCGCCCGCGTGTCCGGCAGGGCGTGCACGGCGTCCAACCGCAGTCCGTCGACGTGATAGTCGCGCAGCCACAGGAGGACGCTGTCGATGATGTAGCGGCGTACCTCGTCGGAGTGCGGGCCGTCCAGGTTGACCGAGCGGCCCCAACTGTTGCTCTGCTCGGCGAGGTAGGGCCCGAACTGCGGCGCGTAGGCCCCGGAGGGCCCGAAATGGTTGTAGACAACGTCGAGGATCACCCCCAGCCCGCGCGCGTGGGCGGCGTCGACGAACCGTTTCAGGCCGTCGGGGCCGCCGTAGGGCTCGTGCGGGGCGTACCAGCAGACGCCGTCGTACCCCCAGTTGTGTTCGCCGTTGAAGGCGTTGACCGGGAGCAGTTCGATCAGGTCGACACCGAGGTTCACCAGGTGGTCGAGGCGGTCGATGGCGGCGTCGAAGGTGCCGTCCGGGGTGAAGGTGCCGATGTGCAGCTCGTAGAGGATGCTGCCGGGCAGTTGCCGCCCGGTCCACGAGCTGTCGGTCCACGCGAAGGCGGAATGGTCGTAGCGGCGGCTGGGCCCGTGCACTCCCGCAGGCTGCCACGGTGACCGGGGGTCGGGCAGTGGGGTTTCGTCGTCGTTCAGCAGAAAGGAGTAGTCGAGGCCGGCGTCGGGCACCTCGATTCGCCACCAGCCGTCGTCGGTGGCGCGCATCTCGTGGTCGGTGTCGCCTGCCAGGCGCAGCCGCACCCGGGTGGCGTCCGGTGCCCAGACGGAGAATTCGGTCATGAAACGGCCTCCTCGGCAGCGGTGGGAGGAGCCAGCAGAGCGACGGGGTAGTCGGCCAGGAGATTGTCCAGCGGCGTCTCTCCGCCACTGTAGACCCGGCCGGTGAACAGGTCCTTCATCTCGTGAACGGGAAGTGACAGGTCTGTGTCGCACCAGCCGCCGGCGCGGGCCAGGCCCAGCGGCAGCCGGGTCGCCACA
Organism: Micromonospora inaquosa; assembly: GCF_003857055.1. Lineage (GTDB taxonomy): Bacteria > Actinomycetota > Actinomycetes > Mycobacteriales > Micromonosporaceae > Micromonospora > Micromonospora inaquosa. Next base: position 5,001 of record NZ_QGSZ01000171.1, read on the forward strand.
GCGATCACGCCACCCCGGTCGAAGGCCAGCGCGTGCCGGCCCATCGGCCCGTGCGCGGGCACCGGTCGGTAGGTGGTGAACAGCTCCGGGTGCGCCCGCCGCAACCGCAGGGTCCGCGACACGACGAGCAGCTTCGCCGCTCCGTCGGTGTCGATCGGGGGAAGCCAGCCGCCGTCGATGCGTGCCAGCAACTCTCGGCGTACGTCGAAGTCGACCGGGCGGCGGTTGTCCGGGTCGACGAGGGAGTTGTCCCACAGCTCGGTGCCCTGGTAGGTGTCCGGTACCCCGGGCATGGTGAGCTGGATGAGCTTCTGCCCGAGGGAGTTGGACCAGCCGGCCGGGGTGATCGCGGCGGCGAGTTCGGTCAGCTCGTCGTGCAGGCTCGGGTCGTCGTACATCAGGTCGACCAGCGCGTGCAGTGCCTGCTCGAAGGCCGGGTCCGGGTCCGCCCAGCTGGTCGAGGCTCCGGCCTCCCGGGCGGCCTTCTCGACGTACGCGTGCAGCCGTTCCCGCTCGATCGGCCACGCGCCAACGGCGGTCTGCCAGAGCAGGTGGGCGAACGCCGGGTCGGGCAGCGGAGCGTACTCCATCCAGGCCTTGACCTGCTCGGCCCAGCGGCCCGGCAGCTCGCTGAGCACGGCGAGGCGGGCGCGGACGTCCTCGCCGCGTTTGGTGTCGTGGGTGGAGAGGGTGGTCATGCTGGCGGGCCAGCGGACCTGGCGGGCGCCGGCGAAGCGGTGGAACTCCGCCGGCGACACCCCGAAGTAGGCGGGGCTGTCGCCGACCTCGTTGAGCGCCACGAACCGGCTCCACCGGTAGAACGCGGTGTCCTCCACGCCCTTGGCCATCACCGCGCCGGTGAGCTGCGGGAACCGTTGGCCCAGCTCGTCGTCGGGGTTACGCAGCCGGCGGGTGACCGCGTCCAGGGCGGCGGCCAGGTCGGGGCGACGGCGGCCGGCCTCGGAGCGGGCGGCGGCGAGGTGCCGGGCGCCGTGCGGCGGGTAGCCCCGGTAGACCGGGAACGCGGCGGCCAGCTCGGCGAGCGCCGCGCGGGCCTGCTCGGTGGGCACCTCGGGGGCGAGGGCGGCCAGCCGGGTCAGCTCGGCGGCGAGCAGCCGGGTGGCAGCAGCCAGCTTGGTGGCGTGGGTCAGGTCCTCCCAGGAGGTGTGCTGCCCGGTCAGGCGGGTGTCCAGGGCGGTGAAGTCACCCTCGGCGTCGGTGTCGATGAAGAGCCCGCCGACCGCTGCCAGGGCGTCGTAGCCGGTCGTGCCGTCCACCGGCCAGTCCGGCAGCTCCTCGCCGTACTCCAGGATCTTCTCCACCACGAGCCAGGCCTGCGGCGCGGCGGCCCGCAACCGGGCCAGGTAGCCGGCCGGGTCGCGCAGGCCGTCCGGGTGGTCGACGCGGATGCCGTCGACCTCCCCGGCGGCGGCCCAGCGCAGGATGAGCTCGTGGGTGGCGGCGAACACCGCCGGATCCTCCACGCGCAGGCCCGCCAGGCCCGCGATGGCGAAGAATCGGCGGTACGTCAGCTCGGCGTCGCCCCGCCGCCAGGAGACCAGCTCGTAGTGCTGCCGGTCGTGCACCTCCGCCGCGCTGCCGTCGCCGGTGCCGTCGGCGATCGGGAAGCGGTGCTCGTGGTAGCGCAGCTCGTTGTCGACCACCTTGAGGTCGTCCAGGGCGGCCGGGTCGTCGGCCAGCACCGGCAGCAGCAGCCGGCCCCGGTCCCAGTCGATGTCGAACCAGTCGGCGTACGCCGAGTCGCGCCCCCGGCGCAGCACGTCCCACCAGGCGGGGTTGGCCGCGGGGACGGCGACCCCGGCGTGGTTGGGCACGATGTCGACGACCAGCCCGAGCTGCTTGTCGCGCAGCGCGCGCACCAGCCGCTGCCGACCGGCCTCGCCGCCCACCTCCGGGTTGACCTCCCGGTGGTCGACCACGTCGTAGCCGTGCTGAGAGCCGGGGGTGGCGGCCAGCAGCGGGGCGCTGTAGAGGTGGCTGACGCCGAGATCATCGAGGTAGTCGACGATGGCGGCGGTGGCATCGAGGTCGAAGCCGGGGCGGACCTGGACGCGGTAGGTGGCCTTGGGAGGGGTGGCCGGCATGTCAGATCGTCCTCTCCAGCACGACGAGGGACCGGTCCGGCACCCGGATGGTGCCGCCCGCGCTGATCACCGTGGCGTCGCCCGGCTCCGGTTCGGCCGTGCTGATCACCCGTTCCCACTTCTGGCCGTACTCGCTGCCGGGCATGGTGAAGTCCAGCGGCGCGTCGTGGGCGTTGAAGCAGAGCAGGAACGAGGCGTCGTGGTGTTTCTGGCCGTACTGGCCGCGCTCCCGGATGCCCTCACCGTTGACGAACAGCGCCACCGAGCGGCCGAAGTCGTTGCCCCAGTCGTCGCCGGTCATCTCCCGCCCGTCCGGGGTGTGCCAGGCCAGGTCGGGCAGCGGCTCGTCGCTGCCACGCCCACCGACGGGCAGGCCGGTGAAGAACCGGCGGCGACGGAACACCTGGTGCCGTTTGCGGAACGCGGTCAACGTCTGGACGAACTCCAACAGTTGCTCGTCGACGTTGTCCCAGTCGACCCAGGCCAGCTCGCTGTCCTGGCAGTAGACGTTGTTGTTGCCGTGCTGGGTGCGACCCAGCTCGTCGCCGTGACCGATCATCGGCACGCCCTGCGACAGCATCAGCGTGGCCAGGAAGTTGCGCCGCTGCTTGGCCCGCAGCGCGAGCACCGCCTCGTCGTCGGTGTCACCCTCGACACCGCAGTTCCAGGAACGGTTGTGGCTCTCGCCGTCCCGGTTCTCCTCGCCGTTGGCCTCGTTGTGCTTGTCGTTGTACGACACCAGGTCATTCAGCGTGAACCCGTCGTGGACGGTGACGAAGTTGATGCTGTGGAACGGGCGGCGCCCGTCGTCCTGGTAGAGGTCGGCGGAACCGGAGATCCGCGACGCGAACTCGGCGAGGGTCGCCGGCTCACCACGCCAGAAGTCGCGGACCGTGTCGCGGTACTTGCCGTTCCACTCCGTCCACAACGGCGGGAAGTTGCCCACCTGGTAGCCGCCGGGGCCGACGTCCCACGGTTCGGCGATGAGCTTCACCCGGCTGACCACCGGGTCCTGCTGCACCACCTCGAAGAAGGTGGAGAGCCGGTCCACCTCGTAGAACTCGCGGGCCAGGGTGGCCGCCAGGTCGAACCGGAACCCGTCGACGTGCATCTCGGTCACCCAGTAGCGCAGCGAATCCATGATCAGTTGCAGGGAGTGCGGGCTGCGCACGTTGAGGCTGTTGCCGGTGCCGGTGTAGTCGACGAAGTAGCGCGGGTCCTCCTCGCTGAGCCGGTAGTAGCTCGGCGCGTCCACCCCCTTGAAGCTCAGCGTCGGCCCGAGGTGGTTGCCCTCGGCGGTGTGGTTGTAGACCACGTCGAGGATGACCTCGATGCCGGCCGCGTGCAGCGCCTTCACCATGCCCCGGAACTCCTGCACCTGCCGGCCGAGCCGGCCCAATGCCGAGTAGCCGTGGTGCGGGGCGAAGAAGCCGATGGTGTTGTAACCCCAGTAGTTGCGCAGCCCCAGGTCGACGAGGCGGTTGTCGTGGATGAACTGGTGCACCGGCATCAGCTCGATCGCCGTCACCCCGAGCCGGGTCAGATAGTCGATCATCGGCGGGGAGGCGATGCCCGCGTACGTGCCGCGCAGTTCCTCCGGGATGTCCGGGTGGCGCATGGTCAGCCCGCGTACGTGCGCCTCGTAGATCACCGAGTGGTGGTAAGGGGTGCGCGGCGGCTTGTCGTTGCCCCAGTCGAAGTACGGGTTGACCACCACCGACTTCGGCATGAACGGCGCCGAGTCGGTCTCCGACATCCGCTCCGGCTGCTCCAGGTCATAGTCGTAGACCGCCGGGTCCCACGCCACGTCACCGTCGATGGCCTTGGCGTACGGGTCGATCAGCAGCTTGTGCGGGTTGCAGCGCAACCCGTTCGCCTGGTCGTACGGGCCGTGCACCCGGTAGCCGTAGCGTTGGCCCGGCTCGATGCCCGGCAGGTACGCGTGCCACACGTAGGCGTCCACCTCGCGCAGCTCGACGCGGCGCTCCGCGCCGGTGTCCCACTCGTCGAAGAGGCACAGCTCGATCCGCTCGGCCACCTCGGAGAAGATGGCGAAGTTGGTGCCCATCCCGTCGTAGGTGGCGCCCAGGGGGTACCGCTCGCCCGGCCAGACCTGCATGTTGCTCCTTCGAACCATGGTCGTGTGCACACCGGGCCGATCCCGCCCGCGCGCACGCGGGTAGTGCCCCCGGCTCGGGCGCGCCAATCCATCCTGACAGGCACTGCCCGGAAACCACCTGTCTGATGCGCGCTACCCCGATCGGGTGTCCTCCGTCACGATGGCCCTTTTCGAGATGCGGTCTTGGGTTCGATGGACTTTCCTTGACCGGGGGCAAGCGTCCGCGCGCGCCCCGCCAGGCCCTCGGCCACTCCTTACACCTCTCGCTCCGCCGCCACTGACGCCGGCGCGCACCACCATGCATGGACGGAGACTGATGTGACTCTGCGGGTCGACGAGCAGCTCGCTGCCACCAAGGACCGGGCCCACCGGCCCACCCTGATCTCCCGGCCCCCCGCGCAGCCCGGTAACACCGCGCAGCCCCGCACCC
>NZ_QGSZ01000102.1 GCF_003857055.1 Micromonospora inaquosa
TTACGGGCGAGCGCGACGACGTCGCGGCGGAACTCCAGGGGGAACGCTTTCGGCATGACAGACATCCTTCCAGCGAGGAACAGATCCTCACAGGTCAGGAGTCAACCGAACCGGGTGCAGTCCCGTGGGCCGGCGAGGGTCGGTGTGCTGGTCGGACTGCTCACGTCTGCTCCTTCTGTGATCCGCTGGTGGCGTCGAGGGGTTCGGGTTGGATCCATCCGTGTGGTGCACGGACGTTCAGGCGACGGCCGGCCTCGATGAGAGCAGCGAGACCGTTGGCGTCGAGGGCGATGCCGTCCTGGCGGGCCTGGTCGCGCTGGGACCAGGCGCGATCCCCGGGCATCCGGGCACCCTGGTCGCGCACCGCCCGAGCGACGGCGGCGACGCCGGTCGCCAGCGACTGGGCGACGGCGAGGCGGCGAGGGTCGACCGCAACAACCAGCAGCCCGCGGCCGTCGTCTCCTGCCGGCAAGGGGGTACTCCCGGTCAGCGCGCCGACCAGCAGTTCCAGGACGATCGCCAGGGCTTGGCCGCGCTCGCCCACGGGCAGCAGCGCCGCAGCGAGGTTCGGATCGCGGACCCGATGCCCGCTCGCGTCGAGGGCAACCCCGTTGGGCAACGTCTGGCCGTTGCGGGCCAGGTGGTGCAGGTGGCCCCAGGACATCGCCGCGGCTGCCAGGTCGACCAGCACGGGGCGCTGCTGGTCCGGACCTGGAATGGCGACCGACAGTGCGCTGCTGCCCAGGACTGGCGTGCTAGTGCCTCCGTGCAGGGCCACGCTGCGTGCCGACGCCTGCGCGGCGGCCACGCCCACCAGGCCACGCCGGGCCAGCTGAGCGGTGGGAATGCCGAGCGCGCCGACGTGACCGGCCCGACGAACGGTCACGGCGGCGATGCCACACCGCCGCGCACGGAGCATCGCTGCGGCGACCGCCAAGCGGGCGGCTACCGGCCCCGGGGCCAGGTCGGCGTCCACGACCAGGACCGCTTCCTCGTCCTGCACGATCCGAATCAGGGGACGCGGGTTCAGGTGCCCGGTGCGCAGCTTGTCCAGGTAGCCGGGGGCCAATCGGCTGCCGTGGCCGGGTATGCCACGAAGGTCAGCCTCGACGTGCGTATCGGCCATCACGCGCGCCCCGGCTCGGGTCATCCCCGCGGCCTCGTATAGGAATTGCAAGAAACTGGCGAGCTGGCCGGCCGGAACCCGGGTCACCACGACACACCGGAGACGGGTACGACACCGTGGGCGCGGCCGTCGCAGAGCAGGATTCGGGCCACCGCCGCGACGGAGGCCCAGTGCGGGCTGAACGCGGCCACCAACACGGGCGCGGGCGAACCGGCCAGGTCGTCGACATCACCGAACGCGACCTGAACTACCGTCCGTCCGCGCTCGACCAGCCGGGTGGCTTCCTGGGCAGCTCTGCTCGGACCCGCGATTGTGGTGCGGGTGTCGTAGCCGTACACGATCACGGGGCCGGCTGTCGGCACTGGGGCGCCGACCGGCACCTGCACCACACGGTGACGCGCGGCGAGCAGCGTGGGCAGATAGTCTGGCGTTAAGCGGGCACTGTCGGCCCGCCGCTGCCCCTCGTCAGGCACCCGCATCAAGGCCAGCACCTTGCCGGACGGCACGTCCAGCGGAAGGACCCGGTCTCCGCGCACCACCGCCACCGAACGGTCAGCAATCCGTTCCGCCGCACGCCAGGCCGCCGCGTTCGTCGACGGCCAGTCCGGTCGGAGCGAGCTGGGCGTCAGGCCGTATCGCCGGTGCAGTGCCTGCACACGGTCCACGGCCTCGCTGATGCGCTGGCGGTCGATCACGCCCTGCTCGACCGCCGTCGTCAGCGCCTGCACCACCTCCGCGCGCCGCCGAACCGCCGCCGTCCGTGCCACCGCTGAGCTGTGCCCCCGGGAAACCTCCGAGTCCAGCATCACGATGTCCACCCCGGCGGCCACCGCGGCGACCGCCGCGCGGGCCGGACCGCCGAGCGGCTCGTGCGCCGCAGGAATCGACAGGTTCTCGCTCACCACCACACCGCCGAAGCCCAGCTCGTCACGCAACAGGCCAAGCACGCGCGGCGATGCCAATGCCGGCTTGTTGTCTACGGCGAGCACGGTGTGACTGCCGACCATCACGCACGCCACCTGCGCGTCGATCGCCGCTCGAAACGGCAGCAGCGCACCTGGACCGAGTCGGTCGACCACCGGCGCGACGTGGTGCGGGTCCCCACCAACCCCGCCCAGACCGGGAAAGTGCTTGGCGGTCGCCGCGACGCCGGCCCGCTGCAATCCGCGTACGTACGCTGCTGCCAACAGCGCAACCCGTTCAGGATCGGAGCCGAAGGCGCGAGCGCCAACCGCAGCAGTCGCCGGCCACCCCGTGGTGTCGCACACCGGCGCCAAATTCCAGGTCAACCCCACCGCGCGCAGCTGCTCACCGATCGTCGCCCCAGCGAGCTCGGCCAAGTCCTCGTCCCCTGCTGCCCCGAGCGCCAGGTTTCCCGGCAACTGGGCCACGCCTGGCCAGTCCAGCGCGTTCAGCCGGCCGCCCTCCTGATTCACGCTCAGCAGCAGCGGCGGCCAACCGACCGAGTTCTCGCTCGCCGTCCGGGTGACCTGGCTCAACCGGGCCGGGCCTGCGACGATGGCTTTACTGATTCGGCCCGGCTCACTAGCGGCCTGCTCGTGCAGTGACTGAGCGCGATCGTCGGGCGGTAGGGACATCCGGCCGGGGCGCACCAGCAGATCAATGTCAGCGGTAAGGACGGGATCGACTCCTACCGGCTGGCCGGAAAACAGACGTGGCATGACAGCTCTCCCTTGCGACCGCAGGTCGACTGATGGGCATCAACTGCAGGACGGCCGGAGTGACAACCGATGTCCTGGCCCTGCCCACACATCGACCTTTGTCGGTTCCGAGCGCCTGGGGCAGGCATCGAAGCAGTGCCATCGGTGCCGCTCGCTCGGAATCTGGTGCGGATGGTGCGCTTCGCTGCCCGCCCCTGACCGTGGCCGCTACTGTCAGGCCCGCGGCTGCACTACCGGCACCGAAAGGGGGATCCCGCCGTGGAGGCCGAACCCACGACATCTCGCGCCAACCGACGTCTGGCTGGCCTGCTCCGAGAGGCGCAATGGGGGCCGGAGGCCCTCGCCCGGCGAATCAACTCGGCTCTGGTGGCCCGCGGTAGCACCCGCAGGGTCCACGCCAAAACCCCCTACAGATGGGTCTCAGACGGCGCGGTGCCGCACGGTGACATACCCGAACTCGTCGTCGAGGTGCTCTCCGCCAAGCTCAGAAGCGACCTGATGTTCGAGGATGTCTGGGGGGTAATCGCGCCGCGTTCGCATCCAGCGATGCCGGCGAATCACGCGATGGAATTACCCTGGGACAGCAACGGACTGCTCAGCCTCGTAGGAGGACCCGTGCCGACCCGTCGCACCGTCATCGGTGTCACCGGCGCCGCGCTCACCGCCCCTGCGTGGGCCGCGCTTCACCAGCCAACCCCAGACCTGATCGCGGCTACCGGAGACGGCGGACCGGTCACCCCACCGCTGCTGGACATGATCGACACCGTCGTCGCTCACGCACAGAAGCTCGACGATCAGCAGGGCGGTGCCGCCCGCGGATTCGTCAGTGACCAGTTCACCGCCGTGGCCCGGCTCCTGCGCCGAGCGTCCTACAACGCGGAAGCCGGCCGCCGCCTCGCCGCCGCACTAGCGCAGCTCGCCCAGACCGCCGGGTTCATGGCGTTCGATGCCAACGAGGACGGCCTCGCCCAACGCTGGTACCTCACCGCTCTACGCGCCGCGCACGCCGCTCGCGATCCCGGCCTCGCCGCCAGCATCCTGGCCCTCATGTCCAACCAAGCCGCCGACCAGGGCCACGCCCTCGACGCCCTACAACTCGCCTCAGCAGCCCAAGAATCAGCGGCAAAGACCCCGCCCGCCGTCCGCTCACTGGTAGCCGCCCGCAGCACCCTCGCCCACGCCGTCGCCGGCGACCTCACCAGCTTCTTCCACACACGCGAAAACACCCTCGCGCTCCTCGACACCGCCGCCGACGCTCCGCTACCCCCGTGGGCGTCATATATCGATCGAGTCGAACTGGACGCGATCACCGGCCGCGGCCTCGTCGTACTAGCCGAACAGGTCCCGATTCAACGGCCAGCGCTCCTTCGTCAGGCCCAACGGCTGCTCGACGCCCGCGCGCACACCAGTCCGACCGACTCCCCGCAACGCTCCGCACTACGCCACGGCGCCTGGCTCAGCCTCGCGCACAACGCCGCTGGCGACCTCGACCTCGCTGTCAGCACAGCCCGCCTCGCTCTCGGCCGTCTACCCGCCGTCAGCTCCACCCGAAGCGTCGCCCTACTACACCGACTTCACGACGAACTCGCACCCGCCGCGACGCGCTCACCCGCTGTCCGCGACATCCTCCGTGAGCTGCGTGAATTGCCGCAGACACCACATGCACACTGACCGCCCTGCACGTTACCGGAGGCGATCACACCGCCACCGTGATCACCGAGGTCTGCAACATCGCCGGCTCGGCCAAACACGCGGACCTACTGCGCGGCTGCCTCGACCAGCTCGACCTGTTCCGCCTCTGCAGGTGATCGACCGCGTCCTCGACGCCCACGTCGGCTACGTCGCCACATGAACGGCCTGCCTCCACCCGCCGCTCCGGCACCGCCACTACCGTCGCCGGCTGTGAAGCGCATCGCCATCATTGGCTGCGGGGGTGCCGGAAAGACTGTTCTGGCCAACCGCCTCGCCGCTCTGCTCGACCTTCCAGTCATCAACCTCGACGCCATCTACTACGACGAGAACTGGCGAGAGAAGACCACGGACGAGTTCGCGGCCATCCAGCGCAAAATGGTGACCGCCGACCGTTGGATCATCGACGGCAACCACGCATCCACCCTGCACATCCGGGCGAAGCGAGCCGACACCGTCATCTTCCTCGACCTGCCCGTCAGGACGTGTCTCTGGGGCGTCCTCCAGCGCCGTTGGCGCTACCGCGGCGGCCAATACCCTCACGGCGTCTACGACCGCATCACCCTCTCCTTTATCCGATACGTCATCGGCTACCGCAAGACGATGAGACCCCGCGTCGCCACCATCGTCCGCGAGCACGGACAACACACCCAGTGCGTGACCCTCACCAGCCGAACTCAGACCAAACGATTCCTGCAACGTCTCGGCGCCCACTGACCTGAAGGCGCCATGGCGGGCACAGAGAACGGCAGCACCGACCAGGCGCGTGGCGGGTGTTGGAGTTGGTGTCGGGATGTGCCGACATTGTTGGTGCGTGGCGCTGCGGGCGTGTCGGATGCCGGGAGTTCTACGGTGCCCTCATGCCCTCCGACCCCCCGGAATTCACCGCTGGTCTTCCGCTCAAGCGGATGGCGGCCGGACTGTTGATCATCGATTCGCAGGATCGGGTTCTGCTGGTCGAGCCGGCGTACAAGACCGACTGGGAGATTCCCGGCGGCAGTGTCGAGGCCGGCGAGTCGCCGTGGCAGGCGGCGATGCGGGAGTGCCGCGAAGAGCTCGGCGTGAGCCTGACGCCAGGTCGGCTGCTCGTCGTGGACTGGGTATCGCCCCGTTATGGTCGCACCGACGGTGTGATGCTCGTCTTCGACGGCGGTGTCCTGGACGCGGTTCAGGCCCAGCGGATCGTCGTGCCGCCAGCGGAGTTGAAGGGTTGGGCGTGGTCTACCCCGCCGCAGACGCGCCAGCGGTTGCAACCGTTGCTGGCCCGCCGCGTCAACGAGTGCCTCCAGGCGCGTGCCGATGGGTCGACCCGATACCTCGAAGACGGCGTGCCAGTCTCCTGATCTCGATCTGCCGCACCCCCGCCGATCGGCCACTGCTCGTCGCGGTTGGCCGGCTGCTCACCTGATATCCGTTCGAGGAGGAGATGTCGTGGCATTTGGGAGTAGGACGACCGAGACGATGACGGCGGAGGACGCGCGCCTGCGGCTGGTCGACCAGCTGCGTGCTCAGGGTTGGATCACCCGACCGGAGGTGGCGGCGGCGTTCACCGCGGTGCCGCGGCACCTGTTCGCTCCGGCCGGTACCAGCATCGAGAGCGCGTACGCGAATGATGTTGTCGTCACCCGACGCGGCTCGGACGGAAAGGCGACCAGTTCGATCTCCGCTCCGTGGTTGCAGGCGCACATGGTGGAGACCGCCGGCCTGACCCCCGGAGCCCGGGTACTGGAGATCGGCTCGGGCGGGTACAACGCCGCGCTGATCGCCGAGGTCGTCGGCCCGACCGGAACGGTCGTCAGCATCGACATCGACGCGCAGGTCGTCACCCACGCGCAAGAGGCGCTGGCACGGGCCGGCTACCCGCAGGTCCAGGTAGTCCACGCCGATGGCGTCCACGGCCATCCCGCCAACGGGTTGTGGGACGCGGTGCTCGTCACGGTCGAGGCCAGTGACCTCCCACCCGCGTGGACCGACCAGCTCTCCCGAGCCGGCAGGCTGGTGGTGCCCTTGCGGATGCGCGGCAACACCCGCTGCCTCACCCTGCAGTCCGCGGGTGACCACCTGGCCGCGACAGCGTCCGTGCAGTGCGGCTTCGTCGCGATGCAAGGCCACGGCCGGGACCCGGCCCGCCAGGTGCCGCTGCGCGGCGACGACGCCGTCCTCACCCTGGATGACGACACCACCACCAACGCCGACGCCCTACGCGCTGCCCTTGACGGGCCACGGGTTGAGGCGTCCTCGCCGGTGACCCTGGACATGAGCATGGGCGCCTGCCTCGAGAGCCTGCACCTGTGGCTGGCCAGCCGACCTCGCCCGTACGGCGTGCTCAGAGTCGACCGGGACCGCACCGCCGGCCTGCTGGATCCACAGGACCGCTTCTTCTGCCCCACCCTGCTGACCAGTGACAGCCTCGCCTACCTGACCATGCGCCGCCACGACACCACGACGTGGCAGTTCGGCGGGCACGGCTTCGGTCCACACGCCACCAGACTGACCAGCGATCTGATGGAACTGGTAGCGGCCTGGGATCAGCACTTCCGGGCCGGCGCCGGCCCGGACATCACCGTGCATCCGGCCGGCACGCGACTGCCCGACACTGAGCGGTTGCGGCTGCTCGTGCCCCGCCGCCACACGCTGACCGCGATCACCTGGCCGCAGACCAGCCGATGAGCAACACCGAGTTGCCGATCTTGATCTGCCTTCGGGGGAACTCCGGCTCCGGCAAAAGCACCATTGCCCGTGAGTTGAGGTATCGGCACGGCCGCGGCTGCGCCCTCGTCGGCCAAGATCATATTAGACGGATCCTTCTGCGGGAACGGGACAGGCCAGGTGGTCTCGCGCCCACGCTCATCGCGCAGAACGTCCGCTTCTGCCTCGATCACGGCTACCACGTGATCCTCGAAGGAATCATGCACACCGCCCGGTACCGGAGCATGCTCACCGAGCTGCGCGACGCGCACCGCGGGCGAACGCTCTTCGTCTACCTCGACGTGTCGCTACCCGAGACCCTGCGACGCCACGAAACGCGTCCCATGGCGGCGGAGGTATCGCCGGACCACCTGCGCAGCTGGTACACCCCACGCGACGTCCTCGGCTGGCCCGACGAACTCGTCCTGCCTGAGACCACCACACTGGAGCAAGCGATCGAGCGCATCGCCACCGCCGCCGGCCTGCCGTTGACCGGCCGCAACGACGACCTGCTCCCGGCAGTCCCATGACCGCACCACCCAGAGCAACGCCAGACCATGCCGGTCTCGAGGCGGCCGGGGCGGATGACGTGTTTGCGGCGCTGGTCGCCCGTGCCGCTGCCGCAGGGGTGGGCACCGGTCGGGTTGTGCACCGCACCGACAAGGCCGTCGTCGCCACCGGCCGCCGCGACGGCCAACCGGTGATCGTGAAGCTGTTGACCACCGACGACCCGTACTGGGTCGGCCGGCGCCAACACGAGCTGCGCCTGTACGAGCTGATCACCGATCAGCCGCCCCCCGTGCGCGTGCCGCGGGTCCTGCACGCCGAGGCCCGCCTGACCGTCCTTACGCAGCTACCTGGGCAGCGCCTGGACGATCAGCGCCATCTCACTCGCGACGTCAGCGCGGCCACCGCGCAGCTGGTTCTGAACACCCTCGACACCCTCGCCGCCTGGACGCCGACACCGCCACTGCCGCAACCTGTTGACTACCACGGCCGGATCGACGCCGAACACGCCGCCGGCTTCCTCGACGACGCCGACCAGTACGCCCTGCACACGCTTGTCGACCAGCTCGGCTCGGGCCGAGTCACCGCACACGGCGACCCCCTAGCCGCGAACCTGCTCCTCGACCGGAAGCACTGCGCCCTCATCGACTTCGAGTACACCGGCAGCTACCTACCCGGCTACGACCTCGCGCTGCTGCACATCGTCGCCGCCGCGGCCAGCCCGACCCTCACTGCCGCAATCGGCGACCGCGTGCACACCGCCAACATCACCACCGCCTACTGCGTCAACCTGCTCCTGCTGACCTGCCGAGAGATCCGCCTGCACACTGCGCTGCCAGCAGACGGCGCGACCACGTCCCTGCTCGCGTACCTGCGACAGCTCCTCAGCCAGGCACGCCACGACATTCAGGCACTGACCCGATGGGCATGAACCCAACGACCGCCAGCACGCTGGCCCGCTGCGGCCCCGCAGGCGGCTCACAGGCACCTGAGACGCACATATCCGTGCATCCCGCCCAGAATCGAACGGAGGCCGAGACGTCTGGCGTGACTCGATCTTTATGCAAAGCCGGTCTAGTGTCCATTCCGGTGATCTTCGGACACTAGCTGGTCGGGTAATGCCCATTGCGATCCTGGGCCGCCGAGCCCTCAAGCGAGACCGCGCGCACGACCAGCACCACAACCCATTCCCCCGAACGGGACGACCATGAACTACTACGCGGGCCTGGACTGGGGTGAGAGCCACCACGACATGGCCGTGGTCAACGCCGACGGGCAGCTCATCAGCCACATTCGCGTGACGGACGACGCCAGCGGGCTGACTCAACTCCTAGCCGCGCTTACCGCGGTGAAGCGCAGCCGACGTTCGATCCCAGTCGGGATCGAAACCAGCCGCGGTCTGATGGTCGCCGGCCTCCGCAAGGCCGGCCAACCCGTCGTCGTGCTCAACCCGACCCAGGTAGCCAACTACCGCAGCCGCCTAGCCCCACAGCGCAAAAAATCAGACCGGGGTGACGCCCGCCTACTCGCGCACATTCTGCGCGTCGACGGCGACGCCCACCGCCCCGCACCGACGTCCTCGCCGCAAGCCTGCGCCCTGCGAGAAGCGACCCGGGCGCACCGACAGGCGGGTCTGCTGCACCGATAGGTGACATCTGAGATGGCTTGCCTTGGTGGCGGGCTGGAAGGATGTTGCTGTGCCTAAGCCCTACCCCCGTGAGTTCCGCGATGACGTCGTGCGGGTGGCCCGTGATCG
>NZ_QGSZ01000100.1 GCF_003857055.1 Micromonospora inaquosa
CGTCAGGTGTGTATAAGAGCCCGGGGGTTGGGGTCCGATTCGCCTGGAAGCCATGGTTGGGGCCCGTTTCGCGAGGTACGGTTGCTGCCCGCCGTCACGCCGGGCCGCAGTTTCCCTGGCCATGGCAGGTGCGACGGCGGCGGGCGAAGGAGGAACGATGACCCGCCCGGGACTGCCCAAGTTGATCGCGACCGACCTCGACGGGACGCTGGTCCGCAGCGATGACACCGTCTCCGCGTACACCCATGGGGTGCTCGACCGGGTGCGCGCCGCCGGAATTCCGGTGGTCGGCGCGACCGGACGCGGCCCTCGGTTGAGCGAGTTGACCCGCAACGACATCCGCGCCGCCGACTTCCTGGTGATGGCCGGCGGCGGGTGGGTGGTCGGCCAGAGCGACCCGACCGGTCCGGTGGTGCTGCGCGACGAGCGGCTGCCCGCCGAGGTGCTGGCCCGGCTCCTCGCCGATCTGGAGGCGGAGGTCGGCCCGCTGACCGTCATGGTCGAGGCGTCCGACGAGCATGACGCCCCGCTGTGGGGTGACTACCACGAGAGCTGGCCCTACCAGGACCGCTTCGAAGCGCGCACTCGTGACGAGTGCCTCGCCTCCGATGTGATCAAGGCCTTCGCCCGGACCGCCGACCACCACGTGGACGAACTGCTGGCGGTGGCCCGCCAGATCGTCCCGCCGCACGTCGCCACGCTCACCCAGGCCGGGCTCGGGTTCGTCGAGATCTGCCCGCCCGGCGTGGACAAGGCAACCGGGCTGACCGTGGTGGCGCAGACGCTCGGGGTCGACCCGGCAGACGTGCTGGTCTTCGGCGACATGCCCAACGACCTGCCGATGTTCGGGTGGGCCGGCTGGTCGCGGGTTGCCGTGGCGAACGCGCACCCCACGCTGCGGGCCGTCGCCGACGAGGTGACCTTGCGCAACGACGAGGACGGGGTGGCGGTGTATCTCGACCGGCTACTGTCCCGCTGATGGAAGACACGCCCCGCCTCGTCGCCACCGACATCGACGGCACGCTGATCCGTGACGACCACACGCTCAGCCCGCGCACCGCCGACCTGCTCGCCCGGATCTCCACGCGAGGCACGCCGGTCGTCCTGGTCACCGGCCGTCCGGTCCGCTGGCTCAAGATGGTGTACGACCAGCTCGCCCAGCCCCTGCCGGCGGTCTGCGCCAACGGCGCCGTGGTCTACGACCCGTTCGAAGACGAGGTGGTGCGTGCCGACCCGCTCGCGCCGCACCACCTGGCCGAGGTGGCCCGGAGACTACGGGCCGAGGTGCCCGGGATCAGCTTCGCCGTGGAGATCCTGGACAGCCGGGAGATGCGGCATGAGGCGCACTACCCGCTGCGCTGGGACGCCGACGCCGACGCCATCAGGCCGATCGAGACGCCGGAGGAGCTGCTCTCGGTCCCGGCGGTGAAGCTCCTCGCCCGAGCCGGTGAGCAGGACCCGGATGCCTTCGCCGAGTTGATCGCCACGGCGGTGGCGGGGTTGGCCGAGGCCACGCACTCGTCGTCCTCGGGGCTGGTGGAGATCTCCGCGGCCGGGGTGACCAAGGCGGCGGGGCTGGCCTGGTACTGCGACCAGCTCGGAGTGGCCGCGGCGGACGTGCTGGCCTTCGGCGACATGCCCAATGACGTACCGATGCTGACCTGGGCCGGCCGGGGCGTGGCGGTGGCCAACGCGCACCGCGCCGTCCTGGCGGTCGCCGACGACGTGACGACGGCGAACACCGAGGACGGCGTGGCGGCGTACCTGGAGAAGATCTTCGGGGTGGACTGAGGTCAGAGGTACTGGCCGGTGTTGTGACCCTCGCCGCCGCCCGGCTGGCCGATGCCCGGCATTCCGGGGACGACCCCGCCGGGGCCGCTGGGCAGCGCCTGCCGGCCGCCGCGCATCTGCTCCAGCTGCACCCGGGCGGCCATCTGCTGGGCCACCAGCGCCGCCTGGATGCCGTGGAACAGGCCCTCCAGCCAGCCGACGAGCTGGGCGTGTGCGATCCGCAGCTCGCCCTCGCTGGGGGCCTTGTCCTCGGCGAAGGGCAGCGAGATGCGCTCCAGTTCGTCGCGCAGCTCGGGGGCGAGGCCCTCCTTGAGCTCGACGATCGACCGCTCGTGGATCTCCCGCATCCGGTTGCGGCTGGCGTCGTCGAGAGGTGCGGCCTTCACCTCCTCCAGCAACTGCTTGATCATGCTGCCGATCCGCATCACCTTGGCCGGCTGTTCGACCAGGCGGGTCGGGTCCTCGCCCTGGCCCTCGTCGGTCTGCATCGTGCCGATCGGCCGACCGTCCGGGCCGACCACCACAACGGTGCCGGAGTGGCCGGAGTCGTCGGGGCCGGGCTCGTCGTTCTGTCCAGCGGAGCGCGCTTCGGTCATGGGGTCCATCTTTACCCAGCGGGCCCGGGCCATGCCGCCCGGGACCGACTCCCGGGGCCGAACCACCCGGGCGGGGCGCGCTACCGTCGCGCCATGCCTGTCGACCCGCGCGCCGTGTTGACCCGGCCCGCTCCGGAGCCCGACCGGACCGTGGCGTACGGGGACGACCCGAATCAGGTGGCCGATCTGCGCCTCCCGACGGGGAGTGGGCCGGCGCGGCCGTTGGTCGTCGTCCTGCACGGCGGGTTCTGGCGGGCCGAGTACGACCGGCGGCACACTGGCCCGTTGGCGGCGGCCCTCGCCGCGCAGGGCTACCCGGTGGCGCAGCTGGAATACCGCCGGACGGGGCAACCCGGGGGTGGCTGGCCGGGCACCCTGACCGACGTACTGACCGGGGTGGCCGAGCTGCCCGCGCTGGCGGCCGAGGCGCTGCCCGGCCGGGTGAGCCTGGCCGCGCCGATCCTGGTCGGGCACTCCGCCGGGGGCCACCTGGGGCTGTACGTGGCGGCTACCGCCCCGGCGACGGTGAGCGGGGTGCTCGCCCTGGCCCCGGTGGCCGATCTGGGCGAGGCGTACCGGCGAAATCTTGACTCGGGGGCGGTCGCCGAGCTGCTCGGCGGCGGCCCGACGCAGGTCCCGGACCGGTACGCGGCGACAGATCCACGAATGTTGGTACCGATACAAACACGGACAGTAGTTGTTCACGGTTCGGACGATCATCAGGTCCCGGTGGAGATGAGCCGGGATTTCGTCCCGGAGGCCCGTGCCGCAGGTTCCGATATTTCCCTTGTTGAACTGCCCGGATGCGAGCATTTCGGGCTGATCGACCCGGAGTCCGCCGCTTGGCCGCACGTCCTCGCTGTGTTGCGGTCCTTGCACGATGATCACTAGCCATTGACGCAGCGTCGCGGACCAGGTAGAACGCCGGAGGGGCGGTGTTCGGCCCTGCAACGCTTCCTTGGAAGGAACTCGGTGTCGCAGATGAATCGCAGGCGGGCGCTCCAACTGTTGGCCGCGCTCGGTACCACCGGGTTCGTCGCCGGGTGTGGCTCAGACAGTGACGCCGAACCGACCGCCAACCGCAGCCCGATCAAGATCGGGTTGATCACGCCGCAGGCCGGTGGCCTCAAGAGCATCGGCGACGACATCACCAACGGCTTCCAGCTCTTCCTCGACCTCAACGACAAGCGGCTGGGCGGCCACCCGGTCGAACTGCTGACCGCCGACGAGGGTGACACCGCCAAGACGGGCAAGGCCGCCGTCGAGAGCCTGCTCAAGCAGGGCGTGCTGGCGCTCACCGGCGTGGTCAACTCGGCGGTGATGGTCGGCATCCGGGACACCGTGGAGCAGGCCCGGGTTCCACTGATCGGCTCCAACGCCTCACCGAGCAGCCTGCAGAGCGTCTTCTACATCTGGCGGACCTCGTACGTGCTCGACGAGGCCGGCCGGGCCATCGGCCGCTACCTGCGTGACCAACTGCCGGCGAACGGCCGGATCGCGATCATCATGCCGGAGAACGTCGGCAGCCCCGACGTGGTCCGCGGCTTCAAGCAGGAGTTCGGCGCGACCGACTCGCGGATCAGCGACCCGGTGACCTACACCAACGCCACCGGCAACCCCGGCAAGACGACGTACGCCTCGGACATCTCCAAGGCGCTGGCCAAGCGGCCCACTGCGGTCTTCTGCTTCTTCGCCGGGGCGGCCGCTGTGGAGTTCATCAAGCAGCTGCGCGAGAAGTTCTCCGGGCCGATCTACGCACCGGGCTTCCTCACCGAGGGCACCGTGCTGGAGAACCTGAAGGACAACGCGCTGGGCATCCAGACCGCGCTGAACTACTCGGCCGACCTGAACAACACGTCGAACCGGGTCTTCGCCTCGGCGTACCGCAAGAAGTACCAGGTCACCCCCACCACGTACGCGATGGCGTCGTACGACGCGGCGCAGGTGCTCGACCAGGCCATCGAGCTGACCGGCGGGAAGCCCACGCCGCAGCAGGTCAACCTGGCCCTGGGCAAGATCGGCCAGATCGACAGCCCGCGCGGCATCTGGCAGTTCAACCAGCCGCGTACCCCGCAGCAGAAGTGGTACCTGCGCGAGGTGCAGCGCGACGGTCAGGTCATGTCGAACGTGCTGATCAACGAGCTGGCCACGCTGGGCTGAACGCCCACCCGGAGCACGATTCGGGGCCGGTCTCCCAGTGGGAGGCCGGCCCCGAGACGTTCGCGGGTCAGTGCCGCAGCTCGGCGATGCAGCACTTCACGCTGCCGCCGCCCTTCTTCAACTCGGCCAGCTCGACGGGGACCGGGGTGTAACCGGCCGCCTTGAGCTTGCCGGCCAGGCGGGTGGCCTCGCTGTTGAGGACCACGTTCGCGCCGTCGCTGACCAGGTTGAGCCCGAAGGCCATCGCGTCCTCGTCGTCGGCGATCACCGCGTCCGGGAAGAGTTGGGTGAGCACCCGCTGGCTGGCGGCGGAGAACGCGCCGGGGAAGTAGGCGATGTTCTCGTCGTCGATGGCCGCGAGCGCCACGTCCAGGTGATAGAAGCGTGGGTCGATCAGGCGCAGCGACACCACCGGACGGCCCAACGCCTCCTGCGCCTCGGCGTGCGCCGGGATCTCGGTGCGGAAGCCGTGCCCGGCAAGAATGAGCCCGCCGTGCGCCTCCGGCACGTACGCGAAGTCGCCCTCACCCTCGTTGGTCTCGCTGGGCGCGATGAACCGCCAGCCCTGCGCCTCGTAGAAGGCGTGGTGGGCGGCGGCCTCGGCGGCCCGCTGCTCGTGCTTGAACCGGGCGCCGTAGACGCTGCCGTCCACCACGAAGCCGCCGTTGGCGGCGTAGACCATGTCGGGCAGGCCCTGCTCGGGGGTGAGCAGGTGCACCTCGTGGCCGAGGCCGACCAGCGCCTCGCGCAGCCGGTCCCACTGCTTGACGGCCAGGTCCCGGTCGACGGGCGTGGTCACGTCCATCCACGGGTTGATCGCGTACTCGACCGCGAAATACTCCGGCGAGCACATGAGATATGTCCGCTTTCGCGGGAAACGCTGCTGGTTCACGGTCACCAAGAGTAGGTACCGTGGAACTTTGAAAACAGCCACAAGCGTTGCTTCCCAGAGGCGGAACGTTGCAGATAGACGCGGTAGACCAGCGAATCATTGCGTTACTCGTCGCAGACGCCCGCGCGTCCTACGCCGACATCGGCGCCCGGGTGTCACTCTCCGCCCCAGCGGTCAAGCGCCGCGTCGACCGACTACGCGCCACCGGCGTGATCAGGGGATTCACGGCTGTCGTTGACCCGGCCGCCGTCGGTTGGACGACGGAGGCCTTCGTCGAGCTGTTCTGCGCCGGCCGGACCACCCCGGCGCAGATCGGCGTGGCCGCCCGCCGACACCCCGAGGTCGTCGGCGCGTACACCGTCTCCGGGGAGGCGGACGCGCTCGTGCACCTGCGCGCCGCCGACATCGGCCATCTGGAGGCAGCCCTGGAGCGGCTGCGCGCCGAATCCTTCGTGACCTCCACCCGCAGCACCATCGTGCTCTCCCGGCTGGTCGAATCGCCCGGCGTCGGCCCGTCCGCCGGCACCTCTTGACCTCAACTCAGGTTGAGGAGATGGACTGACCCCCGAATGGGCGGACGGCCCATCGACGCTGAGGGGGACTGTCATGCGGGCGATCTGGTTACGGGAGTTCGGCGGACCCGAGGTGCTGGTACCCGGCCCCGCACCCGACCCGGTGCCCGGCCCCGGCCAGGTGCTGATCGACGTCGCGCACGCGAACATCACCTTCATCGAGACGCAACTGCGCGCCGGTCGCCCCGGCCCGTTCCGCCTCACCCCACCGCTGATCCCCGGCAACGGCGTCGGCGGGGTGATCACGGCAGTCGGGTCGGACGTCGACCCGGCACTGACCGGGCGACGGGTGGTCAGCGCCACCGGAGGTTCCGGCGGTTACGCCGAACGCGCGGCCGTGGACGCGTCCGCGCCGATAGCGGTGCCGGCCGGGCTGGCACTGGACGCTGCGGTCGCGCTGCTGGCCGACGGACGGACCGCCACCATGCTGATCGAGGCGGTCGGCGTTCGCCCGGGCGACCGGGTGCTGGTGGAAGCCGCGGCCGGCGGCGTGGGCAGCCTGTTGGTGCAACTCGCGGCCCGGGCCGGAGCCCAGGTGATCGGCGCGGCCGGTGGGCGACGCAAGGTGGACCGGCTACCCGGCCTGGGCGCCGAACTGGCCGTCGACTACCTGCTGCCCGAATGGGCCGAGCAGGTCCGCGCGGCGGTCGGCGGGGTCGACGTGGTGCTCGACGGGGTCGGTGGTCCGGTGGCCCGGGCCGCCTTCGACCTGCTCTCCCCGGGCGGCCGGATGGTCAGCTTCGGGTTGGCGAGCGGCGAGTGGTCACCGGTGTCGGCGGAGGCCGCCACGGCACGGCAGGTCACAGTGATCCGCCCCGACGTGCCACCCGCCCGGCTGCGGGCGTACACCGAACAGGCCCTGGCGGACGCAGCGGCCGGCCGCCTGCGCCCGCTCATCGGCCAACGTTTCCCGCTGGAACGCGCCGCCGACGCGCACGCCGCCATCGAGGCGCGCGCGACGGTCGGCAAGACCCTGCTGGACGTGGCCTGATCGAGTCTCAGAGATACATGCCGGTGCGGTGCTCCGACTCGTCGCGGCGGACCGGCTTGTCACCCTCACCGAAGAAGCGCTTGCCGCCGAACTCGCCGTGCAGACGGTCGTCCAACTCGTCGGCGAGACCGGTCATCACCTGCACCGCGAGCATCAGATGGGTGGCCTGGAAATTGCGGCCGAACACCGGGATGGACGCCCACACCGTGTCGTCGGCGCAGTAGAGGCGGCCGATCGGCATCCGGTTCGTCAACTCGGAGAGCTTGACGTAGAGCCGCTCGGTCGGCTCCACCTCGGTGAGCACCGGGGAGAAGACGTCCACCAGGGGCGGGTTGTCCCGCACCCGCACGAAGACCATCGCCGAGCCGGCCCGGATGGTGATGTCGCCGTCCGAGTCGATCTGCAACCGGTCGGTGTCCGACTTCAACATCGTGGAGACCACGGTGCGGACCCGGTCGGCCAGGTCGAGCACGTCGTCCCGCTCGACCTGCGCGGCGGCCGCCTCGGCCAACGCCTCCTCCAGGTCCGCCTCGACGTCGGCGTCCGGGCCGAACTCGCTGCGCGCGGTGCCCAACGGGTCCACGGTCAGCGGCTCGCCCTCGGCGTCGTGCACCAGGTAGACGAGGAAGGCCGGATGCGGGGCACCGTAGACGTCCCGCAGCGTGCGGGAGAGCAGCGTGGCGACCTGGGTCGACTCGCCCGTCGTGGCGTTCAACCCGAAGGAACCGCCGGAGCCGGCGACCACCCCGGGTGGGGACCAACCGAGCGCGACCATGTCCGCCACCGCGCCCCGGTCCAGTCGGTACCCCGCCGGCAGGGTGGCGTTGCCGACCGCGCGGGCGGACAACACCCGGTCCGCGTCCACGTCGACGCTGATCGAATAGACGGCGTCCCCGGTGCCGGAGGCGGTCGGGTCCAGGGTCACGTCGAGGTGCGCGCCGACGGGAAGTTCCCGCAGCCGCACAGCGAGCGCGCGGGCGAACTCCCGCCACGCCTCGGTCACCTTCGCCCGCAGATCGGTGGTGCTGGGCTCGTCGAGCAGGATCGATTCCGCCGGCTCAGTCGAAGCGCCGGGCAGCTCACCGTGCGGGGCCGAGGGGTGGTCAGCCGTCATGATCGCCTCCGTCCGTCACGATCACCCTACCCACGCCGCCGCTAGGTCGAATCAGCCCGGACCGGGATCGGACAGCGACGGTCAGCGGGCCGTCGGGTCCGCGGGGTCGGCACCCAACTCGACCGGCCAGGTGCCGGCCAGAGCGCTGAGCCGGGCCGCGACATCCGCCGGCTCGGCACCCCGGCCAACCGCCAGACCAAAGAGGTACGCGGTGACCGGCGCCCCCGGACGCAGCACCTGGTGGGCGACATCCCGGGCCAGATCCAACACCGCCGGCACCGGCACCGCGGCCGGGTCCAGATCCAACTCGGCGCACACCGCCGTGACCCAGTCGTCCATCACCGTCATCGCGCCCACTCCTCCGCCCGGCGTACGTCCTCGTCAGTGTCGCAGTCGAACCACGGCGGCGGGCCCTCCCCGGACCAGGCCACCTCGCGCACGACGAGACCGGCCAGTAGCGCCCGGACCGGTGCCCCGGACAGGCTGCCACCCCGCTCGACCGTCAGCCGGTCCACCGCCGCCCGCAACGCGGCGACCCGCCAGACACCGCAGAGCGACTGCCGCCGCCCGTCGGTGTCCACGAAACACACCCCGTCAGGTCCCCGCTCGCCGCCGCCGCTGCGGGGCGGTGATGCAAGGCCGCCGTGGGCCGGCGATGCCGGAGCAGAGCGGTCACCCGTCGGTTCGGTGTCGGGGGTCTCCCGGTCGAGGTGGTTCAGCAGGTCGCCGATCGCGGCCCGGGTGAGCAGCGGCAGGTCGGCGGCGAGCAGCGCGACCATGCCGGTGTCGGCATCCAGCAGTGCCAGGCCGGCCGCCGCCGCGGCGACCGGACCCCCGCCGGGCGGGTCCTCGCGGACGACCAGCACACCCGCCGGTACGGCGTCGGCCGCACCGACCAGCACCCGCGGCACCGCGTCGGTGACGGCGGCCAGCACCCGGTCACGCATCGGTTGACCGCCGACCGGAAGCGCGGGCTTGTCGACCCCGCCCATCCGTCGGGCGGCCCCACCTGCGAGCACCACAGCGGCGTACGTCCCCATCCGGCCACCGTAGCCGTGCCGACCCTGCCAGCCCGACCCTGCCGACCCTGCCGACCCGACCCCTCGCCCCGGTGATCATGAGGTTATCGCTCGACGCGCCGAAGACACGCGCGGACAACTTCATGATCAACGCGCTGGGTTGGGGGT
>NZ_QGSZ01000099.1 GCF_003857055.1 Micromonospora inaquosa
GCCCGGTCGCCACCCCGGCGGTCACCGCGGAGTCGGCGGCGTGCGGTGGCTCCCCGGAGGCGCGCGGCGGGGGCATCCGGCACACCCGGGTCAGCAGCGTCTCCAGCACCGGCGGCGGCAGTCCGGGCAGCAGGTCACGGACGCGCCCGTCCAACTCGCCGCGCAGCCGCCCGAGGTCGGTGGCGCGGGGCGGGTGCCCCAGCAGCTCACCGGCCAGCTCGCGCAGCAGCGGTGGCGCCAGCGCCGCCATGCCCAACCCGACGTCGGCCGGGGCTCGGCGCAGCTCCTTGCGGAGCCGGTCCCGGTCGCCGGAACGGACCCCACCCACGACTCGGCGCAGCAACTCCTGGGAGTCGTCCACCCGCTCGTCGGGTTCCTCGTCGGTGCCCTCGCGCCCGCCGGTCAGCTCGGCCACCCGCACCGACCACCAGCGGTGCATTCGCACCTGCTCGGCCGGCTCCGGCGCGACCACGCCCGGCCCGGACGCCGGTGGCGTGTCGTGTCGGGGCGCGCGTTGCTCGGGGCGGGGGGCCGGGGCGCCGTCCGCGCCGAGCCCGATCGCCGTCAGATAGGCCGACAGCTGTTCCTGCGCCACCCGCAGCGCGTAGCCGGCGCTCTCGGCGTGCTCCGTGGCGGCGGACAGCTCGGGCACCCCCATCGGGTTGGCCGACTCCTGCCGTACCCAGCGCAGGCGCTCCGCGGCCAGGCCGAACTTCTCCAGCGCCTGCCCGAGCAGGGCATGCGGGAACTCCTCGGTGGCGGCGCGGACCTGCCCGCCGACATCCTCGATGATGGACATGGCGGCCTACAGGGTGGAGACGTAGAGCTGCGCCTGCTCCACCGCGACAAGTGTCGCGGCGAGACACTCCTCCAGCTCCTGGCTGGCCTGGGTCAGCGACGCCTGGGCCGCCTCCACCGTCTCGTGCCCGCTGCCCTCCAGCGCCCCGGCCAGGGTCTGCTGGGCCTCGGACAGTTTTTCGCCGGCCGCCTGCACGGCTGTCTGCCCGTCTCCGATCTGTTGGAGGGCGACATCGATGGCAGCCTTCAGCTCGGCGACGCTCGCCACGGCGAAACCTCCTGGGGGCGGGGAGATCTCCATTAGAGCCTATCGGCGGTCGGGAAAGAACATCCGCCCTGGCGGTGTTCCTGCCCGCCTGTCCGGAAGGCCCCCGGAAGTGCCGGGAGTCCGATCTGTGGGAGTCCCAGTGCGAGAATTTCTCAGTTGCTGGTCGGGTTCTCGCGAAGCCAACGCGGTCCGTACACCTCGGCGCCCAGCGCCGTCACCCGCCCGCGCAACTCCCGGTCGGCGGTGACCACCAGCCGGCGACGCCGCGGCGCGCCCTCCACCAACTCGACCACCGTGTCGTCGCCGGAGCCGGCGGCGGAGACCACCCGGACGCCCTCGGTGCCCGGCACGTCCCGCGCGGCCCCCTCCACCACCAGGACCACCTCCACCGGGGCGGTCAGCCGGGCCGGTAGCCCGACGGTCGCCACCGGGGCGAGCGAGTCGCGCAACCGGGCGGCGGCACCGGCCCGGTCACGCCACCAGCCGTTCGGGCGGGAGCCCACCACATTGGCGCCGTCCACGATCAGCAGCGGGGTCTCATCCATCCCGTCAGCCTGCCACCATCGGCCGGCCCCGGCCCGACGCCACACCCGGAATGCCGGTGCTCCGCCACCTGCGGCGTTTGTCGGGGCGCGCGCCGGGTAGCCCCTGCCGACCGTGCCGAGCCCTACTGCGGAGGACAGACATGATGGGACCCGGTGACATCGGCTCCGACCCGTGGGACGAATTCCTGGCCAGGTACTTCGGTCGGGGCGAGGGAGGGCGCCGACCGCCGCACCGGGTTGACATCACCCGACTGATGACGGCCGACGCCCGGGAGATGCTGGCCGACGCCGCCCGGCGGGCCGCGCAACGGCAGAGCAACGACCTGGACACCGACCACCTGCTCTGGGCGGCGCTGCAACGCGAACCACTGCGCGACCTGGTACGCCGGGCCGGGGCCGACCCGGACACCCTGCTCAACGCCCTCGGCGGAAAGGGCGACGGCGCGCCGCGCGGGGAGGTGCCGCCCAACCTGTCGTTGACCCCGGCCGCCAAGCGGGCGCTGCTCGACGCGCACCAGCTGTCCCGGGCGATGGGCGCCAACTACATCGGCCCGGAGCACATCCTGATGGCGCTGCCGCTCAACCCGGAGTCCCCGGCCGGGCGGATGCTGGCCGCCGGCCGGATCCAACCCGAGTCGTTGCAGGCCGCCAACGCCGAGCGCGGGCCGATGACCGGGCCGAAGCCGGACCGTGGCACCCCAACCCTGGACCAGTACGGGCAGGACCTCACCGACCTGGCCCGCAACGACCAGATCGACCCGGTGATCGGCCGAGCCGACGAGATCGAGCAGGCCGTGGAGATCCTGTCCCGGCGTACCAAGAACAACCCGGTGCTGATCGGCGAGGCCGGCGTCGGCAAGACCGCCATCGTCGAAGGGCTGGCCGAACGGATCTGCGACGGCGACGTACCGCAGACCCTGCTCGGCAAGCGGGTCGTCCAGCTCGACCTGGCCGGCCTTGTCGCCGGTACCCGCTACCGGGGCGACTTCGAGGAGCGGCTGAAGAAGGTGATCGACGAGATCCGGGCGCACCGGGACGAGCTGATCATCTTCATGGACGAGATCCACACCCTGGTCGGGGCCGGTGGCGCCGGCAGCGAGGGCGGAATGGACGCGTCCAACATGCTCAAACCCGCCCTCGCCCGCGGTGAGTTGCGGGTGATCGGCGCGACGACGCTGGACGAGTACCGCAAGAGCATCGAGAAGGACGCCGCCCTGGCCCGGCGCTTCCAACCGGTGCTGGTGCCCGAGCCCAGCGTCGACGACACCATCGCCATCCTGCGTGGGCTGCGCGACCGGTACGAGGCCCACCACCAGGTGCGCTTCACCGACGAGGCGCTGGTCGCCGCCGCCGAGCTGTCCGACCGGTACGTCACCGACCGGTTCCTGCCGGACAAGGCGATCGACCTCATCGACCAGGCCGGCGCCCGGGTGCGGTTGCGAACCCGCACCCCCGCGTCCGACGTGCGGGAGCTGGAACAGGAACTCGACGAGGTGCGCCGGGACAAGGAACAGGCAGTCACCGACGAGCAGTACGAGCGGGCCTCCGCGCTGCGCGACCGGATCGCCGAGTTGGAGGCTGACATCCGTCGCGCGAACGGCGACGACAGCTCGTCCAACTCCCAGGTGCCCGAGGTGGGCCCGCAGGAGATCGCCGAGGTGGTCTCCCGGGCCACCGGCATCCCGGTCAGCCAGCTCACCGAGGAGGAACGCGACCGGCTGCTGCGCCTGGAGGGCCACCTGCACCAGAAGGTGGTCGGTCAGGACGACGCGGTCACCGCGGTCGCCGAGGCCGTGCGCCGTTCCCGGGCGGGGCTGGCCGACCCGGAGCGGCCGATGGGCAGTTTCCTGTTCCTCGGCCCGACCGGTGTCGGCAAGACCGAGTTGGCGCGGGCGCTGGCCGAGGCGTTGTTCGGCGAGGCGGACCGGATGGTCCGGGTGGACATGAGCGAGTTCCAGGAGCGGCACACGGTGAGCCGGCTGGTCGGCGCGCCACCCGGATACGTCGGCTACGAGGAAGCCGGTCAGCTCACCGAGGCGGTGCGTCGCCGCCCGTACGCGGTGGTGCTGCTCGACGAGATCGAGAAGGCTCACCCGGACGTGTTCAACATCCTGCTCCAGGTGCTCGACGACGGGCGGCTCACCGACAGCCAGGGCCGCACCGTGAACTTCAAGAACACCGTACTGATCATGACGAGCAACCTCGGGTCCGAACTGATCACCGGTGCCCAACGCTCGGTCGGCTTCGGCACCGGGGACGTGGGCAGCGAACAGGAGAGCAACGAGCTGCGTGAACGGCTCATGCGCCGCCTGCAGGAGAACTTCCGCCCGGAGTTCCTCAACCGCATCGACGAGGTCATCATCTTCCGCCGGTTGGAGGCCGAGCAGCTGCGCGACATCACCGCGCTGCTGCTCGAGGAGACCCGCCGCCGCATGCACGCCCAGGACCTGCAGGTGGAGTTCACCACCGCCGGCATCGACTGGCTCGCCGAGCACGGCTACCAGCCGGAGTTCGGCGCCCGCCCGCTGCGCCGGGTGATCCAGCGGGAGGTGGACAACCACCTGTCCCGGATGCTGCTGGAGTCGGCGATCTCGCCCGGGCAGAAGGTCACGGTGGACGTCCGCGACGGCGCGCTCACCTTCGACGTGACCGCGGGCGAGCGGGGGTACACCGCCGCCACGACCACACACCCGCGATGAGCGGGTCGGCGGGAAGGGACGAGCACGAGGACCCGCACGAGCCCGCGGAGTCCGGGAAACACCGGGACGAGGACGACCATCCCGACCCGATCCTGGCGCCGCCCACCGCCAACCCCCGCCGGACACGGGTGCCCGCGGAGGGCCTGCATCCGAAGACCGACCAGGACGACCCGGAGACGTCCGGGCCGCCGCCTGCGAGAGGAGACCTGATGGTACGCGAAGCGCGGCTCGACCCCGAGGTGGAAGTGCTCTGGGAGGACTTCCACGCCGAGGTCAACGTCCCGTCGGAACAGCTGCGGACCTGGCTGCTGACCCGGGGTTCGGGGGAGAACTCGTTCGGTCCGAACCCCAACCTCGACCTGCCCCAGCCGGGCCGGGAGATCCTCAAGGTGCTCAACAAGCGCAAGGTGGACCTCACCCCGGAGGACATCGAGGTGATGCGGGAGGCGGTCGAGCGGATCCGCGAGCTGATGGACGCCAAGCCCTCGCGTGGCAACGCCGACGACACCTGGCGGCACTCCCTGCTCGACCTGGGTCACGACCCACTCGTCGAACTCTGAGCGAAGTTCACCCACGACGGTGCCGTCCCGACCTGGGACGGCACCGTCGCCGGGTACTACTGACCCTTGTCGGATTCCAGGCTGCCGATGGTCAGGCCCGCCGCGTCGGCGGCGGCGTCCCGGTCACCGCGGGTCTGGTCCTCCCGGGTGAGCAGGTTCGCGTACTCGGTCACGTCGGCCGGGTCGGGCACTGTCGGCAGGCGGCGCAGGAACGCCTCCACCGCACGGGTGGCGGCGGTGTGCGCGGCAGCCGCCTGGCGCAGCAGTTCGCGGTCGTCGGCGGGCGGGTAGAGGTCGGTCATGTCCGCCAGATACCCGGCCCACGGCGGTTCGCACCGCCAGCGGCCGGGAATACCGGCCGCTCAGCCCGGTCGGACCCCGGTGGGTTGCCGGACGCCGAACCCCGGGTTGCGGGGCAGCCAGGCCAGGTACGCCGGATGCGGCGCCAACGAGTCGACGTACGCCGCCTTGGCCGTCTCCAGCACCAACTCCGCGCCCTGGGCGGCGGGGGAGTCCGGATGCCAGCCGAGCAGGAGCCGCCACCGCAGCGGCGTCCCGGCGAGTTGTCGGGTGACCAGACCGCTCACCGGGCGGAACGTCGCCTGGCACAGGGCCACCGCCACGCCGGCGTCCACCAGGTCGACGCAGCCGCGGATGTCGGTCTCGTACACCTTGCGGGGGGTGAAGCCGGCGCGGGCGCAGGCGGCGGCGAAGCAGTCGGCGAAGCAGCCGTCGCCCGGCGCCGCGACCCACTGCTCGTGGCGCAGGTCCGCCAGGCGTACCTCGTCCTGCGCCGCGAGGGGATGGGTCTCCGGCAGCAGCACCAGCACCGGGTCGACGGCCACCTCCTGCCAGCTCAACCCGAACCCGGCCGACGGGATGGCGTCTCCGCACACGCCGGCCAGGGCGAAGTCCAGTCGACCGCCCGCCACCAACTGCGCCAACTCGTCCACCGACCAGGACGCGTACGTGGTGATCTGGGCGGGCGGCTGCTCGGCCGCCAACCGGTGCACCAGTCGACCCAGGATCGGGCTGTTCACCCCACCGAACCGGTAGCACGGCGGCGTGTCGCCCGCCCCGGCCAGCCGGGCGGCCTCGTCCTGCAGCCCCTTCATCGCCGGCAGCAGCACCCGGGCGCGGGCCAGCACCAGCTCACCGAGCGCGGTGGGCCGGGCCCCGCGCCGGTCCCGGTCGAACAGCGGGCCGCCCAGCGTCCGCTCGATGCGTTGGAGCTGGGCGGTGAGCGCCGGCTGGGCCAGGCCGAGCGCCGACGCCGCCTTCGTCACACTTCCCGTCTCCGCGATCGCGCAGACCACCCGCAGGTGACGCAGCTCCAGGTTCATAGGGTGACGGTAGGACTACGGGGTCTGCTGGCGGAATAGCCCGAGCGGATCGGTGATAATGAATGCATCGCCGGCTGTCGCCGGTCACTGCTCGCGCGGAGGCTCCGGCAGGTCCGCCAGGTACGTCGGGCGCCGCGTCACCGCGTCGAGGACCTTGTCCACCACCCCGACCGCCGGCTCCACGATCCGGTTCCACGGTGGGTTGGCCGGCGTGCCCGGGTGCGGTCGGGTCGGCGCGGCCTCCTCGGCGATCTCCAGCCGGTTGCCGAGCCGGATCAGCTCCTCCTCGGTCGCGACCGCGCGCAGTTCGGTGACCAGCGCGCCCACCCCGTCGACATGCCGGCGGACCCGCTCGGTGACCTCGGTCAGCGAGTCGTCGGTGAGCCCCTTCAGGGCGTTCAACAGGGCCGCGTCGGCGTTGATCTCCGCGTCCACCCGTTCGGTGGCCGTCGGCAGCGCCGCACGCACCGCCGGCAGCAGGTACTGCTCCTCGGCGGACAGATGCCGCGACAGCGCGGCGGTGAGCACCGCCAGGCCCTCCTGCGGTGTGCTGTCCGGGCCGGAGAGCTGCTCCAGCAGCCCCAGCAGCTGCCGGTGCTCCCGGTCCACGATGTCGGCGATGCTGCGACCGGCGGGCCGGTAGCCCTCCTCGGATGCGGGCGCGGGCGGCAGCGGCGGCAGGGGAACAGCGGACATGGTGCCCTCCTCGACTGGCGGGCGGAAGCTCCGGCAGCTACGTACGGTCGTGGGCGGCGGTACCCGAACGCGGCCACGGCGAAACCGACCCGTCGATGCCTGCACCCGCGCCGGGCTGTCGAGCAGCGCGGGCTGGTATGAAGAGGCGATGACGAGCGATGCCGCCTCCGCCCGACCCGACCCCACCGCAGAGGTCGTGGACCTCTGCCGCGACCTGCTGCGCATCGACACCACCAACACGGGTGACAACGACACCAGCGTCGGCGAGCGCCGCGCGGCCGAGTACGTGGCGGAGAAGCTCGCCGAGGTGGGCGTGGAGTCCGTCCTGCACGAGTCCGCGCCGGGCCGGGCGAACGTGGTGGCCCGCATCCCGGGCACCGACCCGAGCCGGGGTGCCCTGCTGGTGCACGGCCACCTGGACGTGGTGCCCGCCGACGCCGACGAGTGGTCGGTGGGCCCGTTCTCCGGCGAGCTGCGCGACGGCTACCTCTGGGGCCGGGGCGCTATCGACATGAAGGACTTCGACGCGATGGTGCTCGCCGTGGTGCGGCACTGGCAGCGCACCGGCGTGCGACCCCCGCGCGACATCGTGCTCGCGTACACCGCCGACGAGGAGGCGGGCAGCGACTACGGCGCGCGCTTCCTGGTGGACAACCACCGTGACCTCTTCGACGGCTGCACCGAGGCGATCGGTGAGGTCGGCGGCTTCTCCTACTCGGTCAACGACAACCAGCGGCTCTACCTCATCGAGACCGCCGAGAAGGGCATCGACTGGCTGCGGTTGCACGCCAAGGGTCGCCCCGGGCACGGCTCGATGATGCACGACGACAACGCCGTCACCGCGCTCGCCGAGGCGGTCGCCCGGATCGGCCGGCACCGCTTCCCGGTGGTGGTCACCGACACCGTGCGGGCCTTCCTGACGGAGGTTTCCGACCTGCTCGGCATCGAGTTGGACCCGGACGACCCGGAGACGGCCATCGCCAAGCTCGGCCCCATCGCCAACATCATCGGCGCGACCATCCGCAACACCGCCAACCCGACCCGGTTGAGCGCCGGCTACAAGGACAACGTCATCCCCGGCCGGGCCACCGCCACCATCGACTGCCGCAGCCTGCCCGGCCAGTCCGAGCTGTTGGAACGGCAGCTGCGCGAGCTGGTCGGCCCGGACATCGCGATCGAGTACGTGCAGCGGCAGCCGGCGCTGGAGACCACCTTCGACGGTGACCTGGTCGAGGCGATGTCGGCGGCCCTGCGCGCGGAGGACCCGGGGGCGCGGCCCGTTCCGTACATGCTCTCCGGGGGCACCGACGCCAAGGCGTTCTCGCAGCTCGGCATGCGCTGCTTCGGGTTCGCCCCGCTCCGGCTGCCCGCCGACCTGAACTTCTCGGCGTTGTTCCACGGCATCGACGAGCGCGTTCCGGTGGACGGACTACAGTTCGGCGTGCGGGTTCTCGACCGGTTCCTCCGCACCTGCTAGCCGTGTCCGGCCATGTCCGCCGGCGCGCAATCTCCCCATCGTGAAGGGACTGCCCCACATGACCGACCAGCATGGTGAGCTGGACGCCGCTCTCGAGCGGGTGATCGAAGCGGCCCGCCACCACCTGGCCGCCGTACGCGCCGCACAGGGCCGCGTCGACGACGACGACGTCTGGCAGGCGTACGTGGCGTTGAACAACGCCTCCTTCGCGTACGACGAGCGGCTGCTCGACGCCTTCGGCGAGGTGACGCCGTGGGATGTCGACTCGATCGACCCGGACGAGGCCGACGAGCGTTTCGGCGGCGGCGAGGGGGCCGAGGCCAGCGACCCGCATCCCCGGGTGATCTCGGTTCGTCAGCGTCGCGACTACCGGGTGCCGAGCGTGTCCGCGCTGCTGCGGGCGGCCGAGGCGGCCCGCCGCGAGGGCACCCCGGAGGACGACGAGCCGGCTCCGGTGGAGGGCGTCGGCGAGGCGGTGCTGGAGCTGCTGCAGAGCGGTGACGGCTCGCTCGGCGCGTTGGACGTCCCCGAGTTGGAACCGCTCGACGGGGTGGTCATGGTCAGCGAGGTCGGCACCCCGGTCGACCTGGAGTCGTTCGAAGACGACGACGCGGTCGGCCCGTTCCAGCCGGCGGTCGACGACCGGCTGGTCGGTCGGCTCGACGAGCACCCGTTCCTGGAGCTCGACGACGACCACGACCACGCCGGGCACCAGCACTAGACCCAACGCCGTTCAGTTAGGCGGTTAGTCGGGGTGTCAAGGCGTGTCTAGGACGTAAAGCAGCGGAGCTCCGGTATAGAGGGTGGTCACTCTAAGACGCCCTTGAACCTGGAGCTCCGCTGG
>NZ_QGSZ01000140.1 GCF_003857055.1 Micromonospora inaquosa
CCCACCACCCCGGCCACGACGGGCACGCCGCCCCGTCCGATTCCGGGCGTACCCCCTGCCAACCGTGCGTTGACCCGGCCGCGTCGGCGTCTCGTGGCCGCCGCGGCGGCCCTGGTCGCGCTGGCCGCGCTCGGCGCCGGCAGCCTGCTCGACCTGCGCACCCCGGCCCCGAAGCCGGTCGACGCGCCGGCCGACGAGTTCAGCGCCGGCCGGGCGTACGAGGACGTCCAGGTGATCGCCGCCCGGTCCCATGTGGCCGGTAGCCAGGCCAACGAGCAGGTCCGCGCGCACCTTGAGCAGCAGTTGCGGGGCCTGGGCCTGGAGACCGAGGTGCAGGACACCGTGGCACCAGAGGCCGGTCAGCTCAGCGGGGCGGCGGGCGGGGCGACGGTGGCGCGGATCCGCAACGTGGTGGCCCGGCTGCCCGGCACCGACTCGACCGGTCGGGTCTTCCTGGTCGCCCACTACGACTCGGTGCAGACCGGGCCGGGCGGCAACGACGACGCCGCCGGCACGTCGGCCATCCTGGAGGTGGCCCGTGCGCTGACCACCGGCCCCCGCCCCCGCAACGACATCGTCTTCGTGCTGACCGACGCCGAGGAGGCGTGCCTCTGCGGGGCGTCCGCGTTCGCCGCCAGTCATCCGCTGGCCGCCGACGGCGGTGTGGTGCTCAACCTCGAGGCGCGGGGCTCCACCGGTCCGGTGATCATGTTCGAGACGTCCCGGAACAACGCGAAGCTGGTGGACATCTTCGGCCGGGCCGCCCCGCACCCGGTCGGCACCTCGTTCGCGGTGGAGATCTACCGCGCGTTGCCCAACGACACCGACTTCACCGCGTTCCTCGATGAGAAGTTCGTCGGGCTGAACTCGGCGTACATCGACGGTGGCGCGATCTACCACACGCCGTTGGACACTCCCGACGCCGTGGACCGGGGCAGCCTCCAGCAGCACGGGGACAACGCGTTGGGCCTGGCCCGGGAGTTCGGCGGCATCGACCTGACCGACCTGCGCTCCGGGCACGACGCCACCTACTTCCCCGTCCCCGGTGGGCTGGTCCGCTACCCCGGCTGGCTCACCCTGCCGCTGGCCCTGCTCGCGGTGGCCGCGGTCGCCGCCCTGGGCTGGCTGGTCCGCCGCAGCGGCCGGGCCAGCGCCGGCCGGCTCGCCGCCGGCTTCGCGCTGGCCCTGGTGCCGATCGCCGCCGGGCCGGTCGCCGCCCAACTGCTCTGGCTGGCGATCACCACGATCCGACCGGGGTACGCGGAGCTGCTCGACCCGTACCGGCCGATCTGGTACCGGCTGGCCGTCGTGGCGCTCGCCGCCGCCATCCTGTTCACCTGGTACGCGCTGACCCGCCGCCGGATCGGCCCGGCCGCGCTCGCCGTCGGCGGGCTGGCCTGGCTCGCGCTGTTCGGGGTGCTGCTCGCCGTGGCGGTGCCGGGTGGGGCGTACCTCACCACAGTGCCGGCGCTGGCCGGCGCCGTCGGCGGGCTGGTCGCGCTGCGTACCCGGCAGAGCGGGCCGTGGCCGGTGGTGGCGGTGACGGCCGCCGCCGCCGTCGGTGTGGTCATCCTGCTGCCCACCGTGGTGCTGCTCTTCCCCGCGCTGGGGATGGCGATGGGCGGGGTGGCCGCGCTGGTCGCGGTGCTGCTCGGTCTGGTCGCCCTGCCGGTGGTCGACCTGCTGCACCCGCAGGCCGGTGGCCAGCGCGGAATGCTGGCGCTGCGGGCCCGGCGGCTCGCGGTGCTGCCAGCCGGTGCCGCCGCCGTGGCGACGGTGGTGCTCGCCGGGGTCGGCCTGGCCGTGGACCGCTTCGACGCCGCCCACCCGGTGCCGACCCACCTGATGTACGCCATGGACGCCGGCACCGGCCAGGCCCGCTGGCTCAGCCACGAGAGCGACCCGCAGCCGTGGACCGACGGTTACGTGGACGGAGTGACCGACGTCAGCGACGACTACCCCGGGCTCGGTGGTGGTGAGCTGCGGGCCGGCCCGGCGCAGGCGGCGAACCTGCCGGCGCCGAAGTTGGAGGTGCTGGCCGACGCCAGCGCCGGCGGCGAGCGCACGCTGCGGCTGCGGCTCACCCCGCAGCGGGTCGCCCGGATCGCCACAGTGCACGTCGACACGTCGACCGCCACCGTGCTGCGCGCCGAGGTGGCGGGGCGGTCGGTGCCGGTGGAGCCCCGGGACGGGAAGTGGGGCTTCGGGCTGGTGGTCCACGCCCCGCCGACGGAGGGCATCGAGGTCACGTTGACAGTGCGGCCGATCGCCGGGCAGGTGGCGCTGCGGGCGATGGACGCCAGTGACGGCTTGGACGGGCTGCCCGGCTTCCGCCCCCGGCCGCCGGCCGTCGGCGTCGTCGGGTCGCACAGCTCGGAGATGCTGGCGGTCGCCCGCACCTACCAGTTCTAGAACGACGACGGCGGGGGACCGTCCCCGGTCCCCCGCCGTGTCACCTCAGCCGAGCTGGTCGAACCTGCCTCCCGGCGCCTCGACCGCCTCGCCTCAGTTGGCCACAGCCGGACAGCCTCAGGCCGACCAGGCCTGGACGATGTCGTCAGGTCCCCAGACGAGGTCCACGGCCCCGGCCGGGAGGTC
This sequence comes from Micromonospora inaquosa, assembly GCF_003857055.1. Lineage (GTDB taxonomy): Bacteria > Actinomycetota > Actinomycetes > Mycobacteriales > Micromonosporaceae > Micromonospora > Micromonospora inaquosa. The sequence continues at coordinate 2,599 of NZ_QGSZ01000140.1, forward strand.
GGCTCCGGAGCGGCTGACGACGACCAGGCCACTGGCCCCGGGCCGAAAACCCGGGATCGCCGGGGCATGACGCCGCAGGTCGTCGAGATGATGCCGGTCGAACGGGCCGTCCTGCCACTTGATGGAGCCGGCGAACGCGAGGCGGGAGGCGATCGGGGCGCGGTCGGCTCCGACAAGGTCGATCTCCGGGTTGGATTGCCGGTTCCACCAGCCGCCGACCTCCCACGTGTCGGTCCAGGGCAGCCCTCCGGCGCCGGCCGAGATGGCGAGCGCATCGCGGATGAGCGGCTCGACGGCGTTGCCCCGCCAGGTGGACCACCGACTCTCGAGGACGGCACGGGCAGCCGCTGTCCTGTCGCGCAGAACCAGCTGATGCGCATCGCGCAGGATCGCCAGGTACAGGCGCAGGTTGCTGTCGGCGATTCGGTACTGCGCCAGTTTGCTGGGCTTGGTGGACAGCGGTCTGTCGACAGCGAGGATCTGTTTCTCCTCGACGAGCCGGTGCAGCAGCGGGGACAGGGTGCCGGAACTGACCGGACCGCCGCGGTCCCCGGCGGCAGCGGCGATGTTGCTGAACGTGCGCACGCCTGCTCCGCCGACCGCTTCCAAGATGCGCCGGGCAGTGTCCGGGGCGGGAAACTCCGAGGCCAGGGACTGTTCGGGAACGGTGAACAAGGCTGACGTCTTGTTGGAGATCTCCTGAGTCAGGAATTCGGCGGGCGGCGTTCCCGGGGACCACTGGAGAGCGACGCCGGGCAACCCACCGGTGATCAAGTGCGCGTCGATCGCGTCCGCGCCACTCAGCCCGGTCACGGCGGCGGTCTCGGCAAGATTGAAGGGGCCGAGGACCATGTTCGTGGCCCTGCCGTAGAAGGGCCGGTCGTACTCGGTGAGCCGCTGCATCATGTGCAGATCACTGCCGAGCAGCAGCAATAACACTGGCTTGCTGGAGATGAGCCGGTCCCAGGCGACCTGGAGATGCCCGTCGAACGTCGCGTCCTGCTCGGAGATCCAGGGCAGTTCATCGAGGACGACCACACTCGGTGTATCGGGCAGGACACCCGCCAAGACCCGCAGCATGTCTCCCCAGCCACCGGCCGGCGGCTGGGACGGCAGAAGGTCGCGACCGCCAGAGGTGAGCAGCGACGAGTCGCGCAGTGCGCCGAGAAAGTAGCCAACCGCTTCGATGCTCGATGCGCCCTTGACCGCGGTGTAGAAGCAGTACGGCAGATCGGCACGGTCGCACAGCTCCTGCACCAGCCGCGACTTGCCCACCTGCCGCCGTCCACGGACGGCGACTGAACGGCCCTCGCCGGTGCGCTTCACATGGTCAAGCTGTTTGGTGAGGAGTTCGAGTTCGGTGCGGCGGCCGATGAACATCGACCCTCCCAAAGCTAGATCGCATCTTACGTCGGTGCAGTCTACCTAACCCGCACCTTGGCCACACCGAAGCCCCCGGCATGCGCACTACCCCGGCTGGCAGACGAGCTGGAGTTGGATTGGCCCTCGGTCAACGCCGCTGACCACAGCCCACCCCGGGCTTTGCAGCGTCTCCAAGACGGCATGATCTTGGATCTGTTGGATCTTACGTGCGACGCTTCTGCGGTGACTGATTTCGGCATCCGCGCAGCCACCTCGGCTGATTTCGAGTTCCTGGTCGACATGCTCGTGGAAGCCATGAACTGGCTGCCTGACCGCAACTGGCCTCGCGAGGAGATCCTGGCGAATCCCGCGCTGGCGCACTATGTCACCGGCTGGATGCAGCCAAACGACTTCGGCCTGGTTGCGGTTGACCCGGTTGACCGGCCCGTCGGCGCGGCCTGGTTCCGATATCTGACCGCCGCTGATCCAGGCTACGGGTACGTGAGTGACGACGTGCCAGAGCTGACGATCGGCGTAGTGGAAAGCTGGAGAGGCCGGGGCGTGGGCCGAATGCTTCTGCGCGCCGTTCTGGACACCGCACGAGAACGTGGCATCCGCACGGTGTCGCTGAGCGTGGAGCGGGCGAACTTCGCCGCGAGGCTGTACGCCGCTGAAGGGTTTCGCACGGTTGAGTCGTTCAAGGACGCGGACACGATGGTCGCCGAGATCGGCGCCTGACGCGTCTAGCCACCATCCGGATCTACTTCCAGCGGAAGTGGACGAACAGGCGGCCGAAGTTCTTTGAATCCTTCTCCACCCGGTGGTAGAGCTGCTTCACGTCCTTCTGGTCGAGGAACCGCAGCACCCGCTTCTTGAGCTGGCCGGACCCCTTGCCGGGGATGATCTCGACGAGCGTGGCCTTCTTCGCCACCGCCTCGTCCATGATCCCGCGCAGGGCGCGGTCTATGTCCTGGCCCTTGTTGAAGATCTCGTGCAGGTCCAGCTTGAGCTTCATGCCGCAGCCCCCGGCCGGTCAGGTCCCATGTCCGCCATCCTAGGCACGTCGGCCAGGTCGTCCGACGACGAAGGGGCGGCCCCGAAGGACCGCCCCCGCACGCGTCACCGGGTCAGGCTCAGCGCCTGCCGCCCAGGCGGGTCTCCACCCGCTCCAGCGCGGTCCGGTAGTCGTCGTTGGCCGCGTACATAGCGGCGGCGATGCGCAGGTGCCGCAGCGCGTCGGTGTGCCGGTTCAGCCGTTCCAGGGTCCGACCGAGCACGTGGTGCGCGTAGTGGTCGCTCGGGTCCCGCTCGATCAGCTCGCGCAGGTGCTCCTCGGCCCGGTTGAGCTGGGCCGACTGGAAGTACGCCCGGGCCAGCAATTGCCGGACCGCCGCGTTGCCGGGTTCGACGTCGATGATCGGCTCCAGCAGTCGGGCTGCCCCGCTGGGGTCACCGGTTTCGAAGAACATGGTCGCCCGCCGGTAGTCCGCCAGAAGATCCATCTGCCACCTCCTCGGGTCGCACCGTCACCTGTTCCGACGCTGGCACAACGCTGGGCGTTTGGCGACTGTTCCCGGGGTCGAGATCGGGTCAGTTCCGGCCGCCGACGGAGGCCGAAGGGTCAGGTGCGGGCGTCCCGGCGTCCGACGGAGAGCTCCCAGGCGCGGACGCCGCCGACGATCCCGGCGGTGTTCGGCACCACCACCACGTCGTCGCCCATCCGGGCCAGTTGCTCGGGCCGGATCAGCCGGGAGTTGCCCCCGCCCAGGTAGAGCCGGTCCCAGCGGAACACCGGGCGCAACCCGTCCACCACCTGCCGGATCCGCCGGGACCAGAAGGCGTCACCGAGCCGCCGCCGTTCCGGTTCGCCGACGTACGTGTCGTAGGTGGTGCCCCAGCGCACCGGCGCGTGCGACAGCTCCAGGTGCGGGGCGAGCACCCCGCCGTCGAAGAGCGCGCTGCCCAGCCCCGTTCCCAGGGTCAGCACCAGCTCGCAGCCGGTGCCGGCGACCACTCCGGCGCCGTGCACCTCGGCGTCGTTGAGCACCAGCGCCGGCACCCCGAACGCGTCGGCCAGCGCGCCCCGCGCGTCCCAGCCGGACCACTCGGCGAGCAGGTCCGGGTCGACCCGGCTGCGGGGGCCGCTGCGGGTCACGTAGTGCGGTGTGCTCACCACCACTCCGTGCCGGATCATCCCGGGTACGCCGACCGTGAGCCGGTCCGCCGTCGGCAGGCGCCCGCCCAGATCCAGCAGGGTCCGGACAAACAACGCGGGCGGCAACGGGTACGGGGTGGGCACCCGCAACGGCCGGGCCCGCATCGTTCCCGCCTCGTCGAGCACGGACGCCTTGATGCCCCCGCCGCCACAGTCGATCGCCAGTGTGGTCACCACGCTGTTGAGTCTGCCCGCTGCCGGCCCGTCGTATGCGGGCGGCCGGATAGGCTGCCGTCCTGATGAGCGCCACGATGATCGTCAAGGACCTGGCCGCCGGGCACGGCGACCGCCCGCTCTTCGCCGGATTGGACCTGGTGGTCGCCCCCGGCGACGTGGTCGGGCTGGTCGGCCCGAACGGGGCCGGTAAGTCGACGCTGCTGCGTACCCTCGCCGGGTTGTCGCCGGTCGAGGCCGGCAGTGTGCGGCTCAGCCCGCCCACGGCGAGCGTCGGACACCTGCCGCAGGAGCCGGAGCGGCGGCCGGGCGAGACGGTACGGGACTTCCTGGCCCGCCGGACCGGGGTGACCGCCGCGCAGGCGGCGTTGGACGCGGCGACCGAGGCGCTGACCGCCGGGGCGGCCGGTGCCGACGACGCGTACGCCGACGCGCTGGAGCGCTGGCTGGCCCTGGGCGGCGCGGATCTGGACGAACGCGCCGAGCAGGTCAGCGCCGATTTGGGCCTCGCGGTGGACCTGCACCACCCGACGACCGGGCTCTCCGGCGGCCAGGCGGCCCGGGCCGGGTTGGCGTCGCTGCTGCTCAGCCGGTACGACGTGTTCCTGCTCGACGAGCCGACCAACGACCTGGACCTGGCCGGCCTGGAACGGCTGGAGGAGTTCGTCACCGGGCTGCGGGCGGGCACGGTGCTGGTCAGCCACGACCGGGAGTTCCTCACCCGCACGGTGACCCGGGTGCTGGAGCTGGACCTGCCGCAGCAGCAGGTCAACCTCTACGGCGGCGGTTACGCGGCCTACCTGGAGGAGCGCGAGGTGGCCCGTCGGCACGCCCGCGCGGACTTCGAGGAGTACGCCGACACCAAGGCTGGACTGGAGGCACGGGCCCGCACCCAGCGTGGCTGGATGGAGAAGGGCGTGAAGAACGCCCGCCGCAAGGCCACCGACAACGACAAGATCGGCCGTAAGTTCCGCAGCGAGGCGAGCGAGAAGCAGGCCGCCAAGGCCAAGCAGACCGAACGGTTGATCGAACGGCTCGACGTGATCGAGGAGCCCCGCAAGGAGTGGGAGCTGCGGATGGAGATCGCCGCCGCGCCCCGCGCCGGCGCCGTCGTGGCCACGCTGCGCGGAGCCGTGGTACGCCGGGGTGGCTTCACCCTCGGCCCGGTCGACCTCCAGATCGACTGGGCGGACCGGGTCGCGGTGACCGGGGCGAACGGCTCGGGCAAGTCCACCCTGTTGGCCGCGCTGCTGGGGCGGCTGCCCCTGGACTCCGGCACCGCCTCCCTCGGGCCCGGCGTCGTGGTCGGCGAGGTGGACCAGGCCCGAGGGCTGTTCCTCGGCGACGTACCGCTGATCGACGCGTTCCAGGCGGCCGTACCCCACCTGTCGCCGGCGGACGCGCGGACCCTGCTGGCCAAGTTCGGCCTGCGTGCGGCGCACGTGCCCCGACCGGCTGCCACCCTCTCCCCCGGTGAGCGGACCCGGGCCGCGCTGGCCCTGCTCCAGGGCCGTGGCGTCAACCTGCTGGTGCTGGACGAGCCCACCAACCACCTGGACCTGCCGGCCATCGAGCAGCTCGAATCGGCGCTGGCCAGCTACCCCGGAACGCTGCTGCTGGTCACCCACGACCGGCGGATGCTGGCCGCCATCGAGACCAATCGGCGACTGCGGGTGGATGCCGGGCGGATCGCCGAGGATTGATCCGTGTCCGCGGGCTGGCGCGGGGTGAGAATGACGCCATGCTCAAGTGGGAGTACGCCCTGCTGGTCCGCCGCCGCCAGGCCGCGACCAACGACCTCGGCTGGGAGGTCGTCTTCGTCTGGTACGGCCCGGACGGCTCGATGGTCGACGTGACGCCGTACGGCGACACCGCCCTGGCCCACCTGAACCGGGCCGGCGACCAGGGCTGGGAGTTGGTCGCGATGAGCGAAGATCCGTCCCTGCCCGGCAACAACGAACTGCACCGCTATCACCTCAAGCGGCCGAAACCCACCGACCCGCCACCTCGCCAGCGGATGCGCGGCGGCCGCCGCACCCTCTCCGGCTGAGACCCGGGCGCTCGCGATCCGGGCCGCGCCGGGGCCCGGCCGACCGGGCGCTCGGGCGATGCGGGCCGGGCCTGCGGGGCATAACGGGCGCGATTGCGGGTATCGCGCGGCGGGAGGTGACCCGAATGGTCGCTTTGGCGCAGACTCCACCCTCGGCCGACCGGCTGCGGGCGATCGACGAATTCCTCGCCCAGGCATGGGCGGACCAGGTCCGCCACGATGATCGGTTGCGGGACCTGGCGGTCGAGGTGCGGTTCGACCGGGGGGTGGCCCACCTGAGCGGCGACGTGCCCGAGCCCCCCCAACTCCGGCTGGTGCGAGGCCTGGTGGGGCAGTTGGCCGGCGTCTACGGCGTCTGGTGTCGGGTCGGCATCGGCGGGCGGGCGCCGGTGGTCGTGGACCTCGGCTGTGGGCCAACCAAGCAGTGGTCGAGCAACCTGGGGCTGGACATCTACCCGGCGCCCGGTGTGGACGCCGTGGCGGACCTGTCCGGCTCGCTGCCGCTCGCCGACAACTCGGTGGACGTCCTCTTCGCGGTGCACATCCTGGAGCACCTGATCGACTTCCTGCCGCTGGTCGACGAGTGTCATCGGGTGCTCCGCCCCGGTGGTGTGCTGCACGTGATGAGCCCCTGGTGGGGGCATGTGAACGCGGTGGCCGACCCGACTCACGTCCGACTGATGGACGTGCAGACGTTCAAGGGGATCTGCCAGCTCCGGCCACCGGGCACGCCGCGCTGGTACCCACTGCACGCCGGCTGCGACGGCGCCTCGATCTTCGCCGACCTGACCCCCCTCCCCCCGGAC
>NZ_QGSZ01000098.1 GCF_003857055.1 Micromonospora inaquosa
GTGCGCCCTCAAGGGGTGAACGGCGGTCGCGACGGCGACCCCGCTCAGGCGCACAGGTCACGCCGACGGTAGCCGATGATTCCGGCGATCACCCCTGCTGCGGCGATGCCGGCCATCACCGACGTGGCGGCCCAGTCCGGTGCGGTGGCCGGCACCGCGGCCAGGTGCGCGAACGGGGACAGCGCACGGATCCAGGAGGGCGCGTCGACGGTGTCGGCGATGACCTGCCACATGAACCCGCCAGCGGCCGGAAGAGCGCCGATCGCCGCGACCGCGCGCATTGGTCGTCCGAGCGCCAGGACGGCAGCTCCCAGACACAGCAGCTAACCCTCCACCGTGGCGAGTGCGGGGAAGCCGGCCTGGGCCGCCATGGCCGCGAACTGGGGGTTGCCGGTCAGGAACTCGGTCATGGACTGGGCAATCAAACCCGGGAGCAGGAAGTACGCGCCGATGCCGGCAGACCATGCGGCCAGCGGTCGCATGGTGCGCCGTACCGCGAAGGCCGGCACCGAACCGAGCCACGCGGTACGCGCCGGCCGGCTGTCGGCCGTCGCAAGAATCCCCGCGCTCGGCACCTGCGCGAGCGGGCCGACCGGCTTGCCGTCGCGGACCTGCCCAAGCCCTCCTTCCCGATGACCCGGGCCAGAGACTCAGTAGCGACCGATTCGCGTTTTAAGTCGGACAGCTACGACTGGGGTATTAGCGTGCCTGGCTAATTTAGGGACTTAGGCAAGATGTCTTGATGCAGCGAAGCGCCCGGGAGGTCTGGGAGGATCCACCCGGGCGCTTGCCTTTCGTGTGGTACCGAAGGGTTCTTAACCTCAAAGCCGTTGCTGTCAAACGCTATCGAGGTTCTGTCTCGGCGGCCTTTCGGCTAGCTTCCGCAATAGTCCGTTGAGCCTTCACTCAAGTAGTGCTCCGAGACCCAGCCTTGATAAACGGGCCCGCCGTTGCCGTACCTGACGTGGGCCCAGAAGCTGGTGCCGGAAATTACGTCTCCCGTGTCCCAACAATCAAAGCTCACCCAGTGCCCGTTCGGGATTCTGTGGATCAAGGAACAACTGGTGTGCGGCCCCGAACGCAGGGCAAGGCCGCTGCCCGCCCCCACGACTTGGGCGCTTCCGAGATCCTCGTCTGCCCAAGAATGACTACAACTGGCAGCGGCCGGAGATTCACTGATTACCGCCACTCCAAGCGCGGCCACAAGCGCTAATGCTGATTGCGTTGCCAATAGGGACGGCTTCAGGTGGAACTTTGGCCATGCAATGCGCATTCGATCTCCCGTTACTCGCAGCAACTCGCTGATGTATCCGCCGTCATGGTACGTGTTCAGCCAACGTCAGAGGGCACATTTCGATAGACGAGTGCCACTGACATGCGGGATGGAACAGCGTAAATCCCCCCAACTGTCCGTGGGGCCACCGGATATCAATCTAAATCAACTGGTACGCACGCCGCCCTTGCGCGGCCCGGGCCTCGCGTGCGGGCCGCTGGCCCAAGCTAAACACGTACCGATCATGCTCTGAAGCTTAGTGGACCAAAGTTGCCGCCGTCAATAGACAGATTTGAAGTCGATCGACACGAATCTTTTCTATGTCGAGCAAGAGGTGCAGCATTCCTTCACGTGCAAGCTTGAGGGAAGGTGGGTCCGCAGCCAACTACCGGCATCCGAAGCCGGTTGACGGCGTCGGGTACGCCGCGATCGAGCACTACCGGCCGGCGTGTATCGTCCTCGCCGCGCATGCTGCTCACCTCGGTCAGCAGATACCGACCGTGAACAGATACGTCAGCCAGGTCGACCGGCCGGGTCAGGCGGATCTTGCCCCGCCCGTGTGGGTCGACGCACGTGTGCTGCGCCGGGCATGGTTCCCGGCCGAACTGGCCATCCACCGCGCCGACGCCCTGGCATGGGCCCCGGCTGCGTTCCGGAAGCATGGCGTGTACCTGTCCGTTCACGACCTGGCCGCGGCGTGAGCGGATCAGACGGCGTCCTCATGGGGCGCGCGGAACTCGAACGCGCTTTCGCTCACCTCGACGACTCCTCGGCTTGTCCGCCGAGGAGCCGTCGCTGACATCTTTATTGTGGGTGGTGCCGCGATGGCGCTCGCCTACGACGCGAAACGGGTGACCAGGGACGTCGACGCGATGTTCGTTCCGCAGGAGTCGTCCTCGATGAGGCGCGTGCAGTGGCCGACGAGATGGGCCTACCGCCGTGGTGGCTCAACGAGCAGGCCAGCGTGTATGTATCCGGCAAGAACGACCCGGGCAAGCGGCGGGTCTTCGACCACCCTGGCCTGCGCGTGATGGCTGCCTCGCCGGAGCACATCTTCGCGATGAAAGCGCTCGCGGCGCGAACCCGCGACGTGGACGACCTTCGCGCCCTGGCGGCGCTGGCCACGGTATGACGGTGGACGACGCTATACGTCTGTGCAGCGACTTTTACCCCGACGAAGCGATCTCGCCACGAGCATTGGGAGTTATCCGCGAACTCTTCGGATGATTCGGATCCCCATGCAGTGCGTGGTCAATGTGATCACTTCCGACGGCGTATGCCTCTGAGCAGGATTCTCACCTGTTCGCCGAAAGCGCGTGAAACGTGACCGTGAAGCGCGGCGTTTGCTCAGACTCCTATCTGTGGTTGTTCGCCTCGGACATGGAACAGTTGGTGCCGTCGGGGGAGAGGTGTTTCGGGAATCTGCCGTTCCTGTTCAGGGTCAGGGACGTGCGACGGCAGGATGGGCAGATCTGACGGCTGCGTGGACGCCTGCACTGCCTTGGGATATCACGATCCGCAGTGTGACGAGTCGTTCCCGAGCCATTGCATTCCTTCTGGGCGCCGTAGCTGAACAAGCCGTACGTCTCTTCACCGTAATGTTTCGGCAAAGTCGTGATCTTCGTGAGCTTCAGGCGCAGACAACAGACGTCACAGTGGGCGAAGGGTAGCGACCTCCCGTAGTGGACGCTCCCGGCACCGATCGGCGTCCACAGGGAATTTGCCAATGCATCCGCGGTAACGCTTCAGGGCTGATGCGCGGGGGAGCCTTGAGCGGATGCTGCCCGAGGCCCGGTCCAGGTATCCGATGGCGTGCTGTTCGACGTGGCCCGCCCCGACGGCCGCGTCACCGCTTGTCCACTGCTGCGGGCCCTGGGCTGGATCCCCGGTCTCGCCCTGCACGTCGACGTCGTGCACGCCGCGGTGCTCATCACCTCGGCACCCGGTGGCGCGCACATCGTCGGCACCCGCAGTTCTTGCTCTCCGGCGGCGTGGTAGATGGAGCCCTGCCGGTAGGCGATGTCGCCGGCGACGAGGGTGAGCACGTCGAGGATGTTCCCGCTGTGGACGGCGGCGACGGCGAGGGTGACCGATCAGTTCGGAGATCAGAGACGGAACGTCGTCGGCGTCTGGGCCGGTGTAGACGCGTCGGCGGGTGTGCGCCCCGTCGGTGTGGATGTCTCCTGGACGGAAGCGGCCCGGCCATTTTCTGAGGCCATGGTGGAGCATCATGAAGTGCAGTGCGTTGAGCAGCATGTGCTTCCAGGTGAACTCGCGTGAGCGGGCGAGTTGTTGCACGTAGGTCAGGGCGCCCTGTAGCGGGTGATGACTTCCCAGGTCTGCGGGTTCGTCGTTGCCCTGTCCTCGCGGGTGAAGCATCTGGTCCCCCTGGCTTCCCGCAAGTCCCGTGGCGAGGACCGCCGAATCACATCGACGCAACTCGGACCCTCACGTGGGTCATCTCTCGTGAGATTGCTCATTCGCCGCTGACCGAATGCCGACCAAGGCCTTCCGCCGGAACCGGCGTGGATATCTCATGTTGTCGGACCGTTATCGATCATGGACGTCGCTCGGTGGGGAGCCAGTACGCATGGAACAGGTCTTTCGGATGTTATTGGTGCGCAACGCCGAAGCGGCGGATCCCCAGACCGATGCGGTGTCGGTGTCGAACACACCGCTGCAGGAGGAACTGGGCAGCGTTACCGGCGACGAGTCACGTAGCGAGGTCATGGAGCGCGCGAAGGCGTTCGTCGGCAGTAGCCGGTTCGTCGACGACGCCGAGCGGGTAGCCGGGGGGCCGAAGCTGCGCGAGCTGCGTACCAGGCTGACGGAGCTGCGGGACCCTACCGAGGAGCAGGTGGAGCAGACCGTACGCGACATGCTCGGTGACGGCTACGCCGAGCAGGTCCGCGGTACGACGTGGCGGGAACGCAAGGAACAGCTGGCCGACAGCGCGCTGGCGCTGAAGCTGCTGTCCACTAGCGATCCGGGTGCGATGGCGGAGCTGGTCGGGTTGCTACGCACGGTGCGCTTCGTCGAAGCCTGGGTAGACGCCAACGGCGCCGACCGGGCGGCGGCCACCCTGCCGATCCTCGACATGCCACTGGTGCTGCCGGTGCTCTCCGGGCTGAAGCTGGCGCCACAGCGGCCGAACACCACCGCACCTCCGGCACGTGCGGTGCCGTCGCTTGCGGACTTGCAGCAGGTCGGGCGGCAGGGGCAGGTCATCGACGGCGTCGTGCGAGAGCTGACCACTATCGCTCCCCGGTTCTTCCGTACCCAGGACGGCGATCGGCAGGAGCCGGGCGGCGCACGGCTCGCGGATGGCGGACCCACGCCGAAAGCTGCCGCGAAGGGCGCTGGCATCAGCATCGCGGGCACCCAGGACAGCCCCCGTCTCGGGCTCTCCGAGGCCGGCGTCAAGGTGATCAGCGAAGCCAGTCGCCGTTACCTCGGTCAACTGGGGCTGGACCTGTCGCGGGACTCGGTGAGCCAGGTGGTGGCTCGGCTGGACACGGAGAAGGCCGGGTTGGTACGCGACCTGCGCCCCACGGCGGGGAACACCGTACTGGCGCTGGCCGACATGTTCCGTGCCGGCTCGTACGGGCTGGGTGGTGCGTTCCTGTGGCGGTTCCCCGGAGGCGACCCGCAGCCGCTGCCGACCACGCACGGCACGGTACGGCCCATCGGGGAGGGTGAGTTGCTGGTGGTGCGGCAACAGCTCACCGGATACGAGCCTGGCGAGGTCGCCCACATCGAGAACGTGCTGCGGGGTGAGAACAAGCAGCGCACCCACCGGCGTCGCGAGGTCACCGAGGAGATCTTCGTGACCGAGCGCGAGATCGAGCGGGAGGAGGAGCGCGACCTGGAGACCACCGAGCGCTTCGAGCTCAGCCACGAGGCGTCCGAGGTGCTCAAGGAGGAGGCGGAGGTCGAGGGCGGGCTGCGGATCCGCGCCCAGGTCAGCCCCGCCGTGCTGATCGAGGCGAACGCGCGGGCGGCGTACACCAACGCCCGCGAGAGTTCCCGGAAGAAGGCCAGCGAGTACGCCCGTGAGGTGGTCGACAAGTCAGTGAAGAGGCTCGCCGAGCGAATCCGTACCCAGGAGACGCTGCGGGTGACCCGCGAGGTGGAGGAGATCAACGACCACAGCGTCGACAACGTCGACGGGGACGGCCACGTGGTGGGTGTCTACCAGTGGGTGGACAAGTGGTACGAAGCCCAACTGTTCCGCTATGGCGGTCGCACCATGTACGACTTCGTGATTCCGGAGCCGGCGATGTTCCTCACCGGTGCGCTGGAGGAGGACGCCACCCGGGACGTGGGGCGACCGCGCCCGGAGCCGTTCCAACTCGACGCCAGCCAGCTCACCGAAGCCGACTACCTCTACTGGGCGAACAAGTACCACGCCACCGGCGTCCAGCCGCCGCCGCGGTTCGAGGAGACCCGCTCGGTGACGTTCTCCTCGGGTGGCGGCGGTGAGGCCGGCGACATGTCGCAGCGCCAGGACCTGCCCGTCCCTGAGGGGTACAACGCGGTGCAGGCCCACGTCACCGCGGGCTTCTCCGGGTCCCAGATCTACATCTCGGTTGGGCGCAAGGTGTTCCTGTACGAGTCGCACTCCGGTCTGCGTTCGACGAACCTCGACTTGGAGGAAGGCACGATCCCGATCACGATGGTCGCCAACGACACGCCGCTGTTCGCGGTCAGCATCGAGGTGGTCTGCCGGCGCACGGAGCGGGCGATGCTGGACTGGCAGATCCGTACCCACGCCGAGATCAAGCAGGCATACCTGGAGCAGCAGGCGCGGTTCGACGAGGCGACGGCCCGTGCGGCGGCCAACCACGGGGTGGTCATCGACGGCCGCAACCCGGGGGCCAACCGGGCGTTGGAGCTCACCGAGCTGAAGAAGGCGTGCATCTCGGTGCTGACGCACCAGCACTTCGACGCCTTCGGCGCGGTGGAGACCGGTGCGATGGGGGTGCCGCAGGTGGACGTGGCCGTGGTTGAGGAGCAGGGCAACTACATCCGGTTCTTCGAACACGCCTTCGAGTGGCAGCTGATGAGTTTCCTGTTCTACCCGTACTTCTGGGGCCGGAAGAGTACCTGGCTGGACCGGGTGCGGTACGACAGCAGCGACCCGGAGTTCGCCGAGTTCGTACGCTCTGGTGCCGCCCGGGTGCTGCTGCCAGTGCGGGAGGGGTTCGAGACCTCGGTGGAGCACTTCATGCGTACCGGGCAGGTGTGGCAGGGCGGGCCGCCACCGGAGATCACCGACCCCGAGTACCTGCCGATCGTCAAGGAGATCCAGGAACGTAGCGGCGCCCCGGGCGACGAGGTGCCGGAGGGGGCGCCCTGGCGCGTACGCGTACCGACCCGGCTGGTCCGGCTGCGCCCGGAAGGCGGGCTGCCGAGCTGGGTCAAGTATGACGACGGTACCTGGCGGCCGGACGAATCGGACGCCCGGTGACGGGGCCGGCGGCTCGGCTCCAGCATGGACGGTAACGACGACTTCGGGCGGTTCCTGGAACTGCTGCTGGCCGACAGCATCGCGGCCGGCTGGTTCGATCCGGACGCGGCGGGCTCATCGGCGTCACTGACCGGTGAGGTGATCCCGTCGTACCGCGTCACTCTGCCCCCGGCGGGTGAGGACGGCGGCGGTGACCCGCCCGACGGTGGTGGTGCCGACGGCGGGAGCGAGTCATCTCCGCTGCGGCAGGCGTTGGCGGCGGTGCTCGCCGACGGCGGCACCGCCACGCTGGGGCGCGCCAGCTCACCTACGGTGCGTGCGCTACTGGACCCCACGGCGCGCGACGAGGTGCGGCGTACCGTGAGCGCCATCGTCACCGCGACGGACGCGTACCGAAGCGAGCTGGACCTTGCCGTACCTGCCGCCGCGCCGCACGACATGGTGCTCGCGGCGCTGCTGTCGCTGCTACACGGACCGGCGTGGGGTGCCGCCCTGACCCGGCTGCACGCGCTGCTCGCCTGGTACGAGCGGACGATCGCACTCAGCGTGGTGATCACCTCCGAGCGGTTGGGCCGCCGCGACTCGGAGCCAGCCGTGTTTCGCGATCTGACCAGGGCGGTGCGGCTGGGCCGCAACCGGCTCAGCACCGAAATACGCGCCCTCGTCGACGCCACCGTCCACGTGCCGCACACCCACCAGGCGCTGGTGGAACGGCAACTCACCATGCTCGCCGGCCGGCGAGCCGACTGGCAGCGGCGACAACTGGTGGCGCGGTTGGCTGGGGTGGCACCACCGTTGCCGGCCGACCTGGAGGCGTACCGGCGGCTGCGGGCGCTGACCCGCCGTCGGACCGACCTGGAGGCGGTGCTGAGCGCCGACCGGGCGGAACGGGAGCGGCTGCGCCGACAAGCCGGCTCCTCCGCGGAGACCCGCGAGGCCCGTTCCGCTAGCAGGGCCCAGCTGCGGGTGCTCTGGCCCCAGATTCAGGAGCAACAGCAGGAGCTCGCGACGATGAGCCGCGAGATCGCCAGCCTCCGCCGGGCGCTCAGCGGCGCGACGATGAGCCGGATCACGGCGTACCAGGACGCCGAGCTCCGCGGGATCCGGGGCGACGAGGCCCGCCAGGAACGCGACGCCCTGCTGCAGCGCATGGACCAGGAATTCACGTCGCTGACGAGCCACCGGCTGTCGGTCGCCGACGAGACCGGCCGCTGGCAGCGGTACGAGCTGCTGCTTGAGCGGCTGCTGAAGAACAGTCACAACCTCGGGCTGGAGCTGTTCATGGACTCGTTCCTGAAGGTCAGCTCGTCGGCGGAGCGGCGCCGCGACATCGGGATCTCCGCACACATCACCGGCCAGGTGCAGTGGTTGAGCTATCCCGGCCACGGCGACAACGCCGTTGACTGGAACTGTCATGCCGGTCTGCCGCTGCTGCTCTCCGCCCCGCAGGAGTTCCGGCTCCCCGAGCGGTTCCGCGCCACCTCGGACGGCGCGGCGGCGTACCGCCTGTCGGGGGGAAGCGCGGTGGTCGAGGCGCGCGCGTCCGACGACCTTCAGGACATCTTCGGCAAGATCGCGTACGGCCTGCTCGGCCGGCAGGGATCGCGGGAGACGGAGCTGGGGGCGCTGCTGCGCGCGCACGGGGACGACGAGATCGCCCCAGCTGAAGTGCTCACCCGTTCGTCCAGTGGCAGTGAGGTGTCCCGGCTACTTGTCGGATTGGTCGCCCGCAACCTCACCCCGATCGACAACGCCAAAACCTTTGACGCGCTGCGCGCGGGGATCGTCCGGGACTTGGAAGCCGGTGTGGTGCGTGCCCGTGGCCTGCCGGTGGGGACGGTGCTGTTCCGCCGGGATCGGCTCCACGCCGACTCGGGCGCGTTCGGGCTGGGTCGCATCGTCACCCCCCACATCACGGTGGGCGAGCTGCTCACCTCGGTACGGGAGTTGCTCTCCAGCGACAGCAGCTCCGCGTACGACACCGAACGGCGCAGGTTGGTCAACCGGATCTGGCAACTGCTGCTGCGGCTGCGCTCGGCCGGCGCCGACGACCATCGGCGCGCGGCCTCGGTGTCGGTGTGCCACACCTACCGCGGCAGCACACCCGACGAGCTGACGGTGACGGTCTACTACTCCCACATGTACGAGATCGCGGTGCGCTCCGGCACTCAGGTCAGTGTCGGCGACCAGCTCGGGCTCACCGGCTCCACCGGCAGCGCCGTCAACTCACACGTACACATCGAGATCTTCCTCTCCCGGGGCGGCAGCCAGCTCGGCGCCTGCCTGCCCCACGAGTTCTTCCCGCTCACCTCCTAGTACGACAGCCGCCATTCGTGATCATGGTGGGAATTCGAGGTTGAGGCGGCGGGCGTAGTGGGCTCGTTTGGCGCATGCTTGGTGTCGGCGTCGCCAGTTTGACCAGCGCAAACGGTAGGCGAT
>NZ_QGSZ01000096.1 GCF_003857055.1 Micromonospora inaquosa
GTCCAGGCCGGCGTGATCGACTCGGGTTCACCAAAACCGCGGTGTCCCGGTGCCGGGGATGCCGCGATTTCATGAAACCCGAGTGGATCACGCCGGCCTGGACGGTCTGCACCATTTCGCGCACCGGAACCCGGGGCGAGGTCGGGGCCGGAGCGAGGTCGGGGCCCGGAGCGAGGTCGGGGCCGGGCAGAGGCGAGGTTGGGGCCGGGCCGGGGCCGGGACGAGGCAGAGCGTGCCGGGGCGGACCCGACCCGGCGGTCACGGCGGCGTGATCGACTCGGGTTTTTGTAAACCGGGGTGTCCTGGTGCCCAGGATGCCGCGATTTCATGAAAGGCGAGTGGATCACGTCGGATCGCGCGGTTCGGGGGCTGTGACCGGTCGGCCAACGCTGCTCAGGGGTTGGGCTTCGCCTCCGCGCCGTCGCTGGTCTTCGCGTCCTTGTCGAGGGCGGCCAGGATCGCCTCGGCGGTGCGCCGACCCACTCCCGGCACCTCGGTGATCTCTTCGACCGTTGCGGCCGAGAGTCGCTTGAGCGAGCCGAAGTGCCGCAGCAAGGCCTTGCGCCGGACTTCCCCCAGGCCGGGTACGCGGTCGAGTGCCGACTCGGTCATCCGCTTGGAACGGCGCTGCCGATGGAAGGTGATGGCGAACCGGTGGGCTTCGTCCCGCACCCGTTGCAGCAGGTAGAGCCCCTCCGAGGTGCGCGGAAGGATGACCGGGAACTCGTCGTCCGGCAGCCACACCTCCTCCAGCCGCTTGGCCAGCCCGCACAGGGCCACGTCGTCGATGCCCAGGTCGGCGAGGGCCTGCGCGGCGGCCGCGACCTGTGGGGCACCGCCGTCGACGACCACCAGTTGCGGCGGGTACGCGAATTTGCGCGGCCGGCCGGTGGTCGGATCGATCAGGACGCCGACCTGCGGCTCGAGAGCGTCTTGCGGGGCGGCCTGGTCGTCGGCCGACTCCACGCCCACCTCGCCCGTCTCGGCCCTGGCGTCCAGGTAGCGGGCGAAGCGGCGGCGCAGCACCTCGGACATCGCGGAGAGGTCGTCGGTGGCGCCCCGGACGATGAACCGCCGGTATTCGCTCTTGCGGGGCAACCCGTCCTCGAAGACCACCATGCTGGCGACCACGTCGGTGCCCTGGATCTGGGAGATGTCGAAACACTCGATGCGCAGCGGCGAGGTGCTCATGCCCAGCGCCTCGCTGATCTCGTCCAGTGCCTTGCCCCGGGTGGTCAGGTCACCGGAGCGCTTCAGCTTGTGCCGGGCCAGCGCGTCCTTGGCGTTGCGTTCCACCGTCTCCATCAGAGAGCGTTTGTCGCCACGCTGCGGCACCCGTAGCGACACTCGGCTGCCCCGGTGGTTGGAGAGCCAGTCAGCCAGCGCGTCGGCGTCCGCGGGCAACTCGGGCACGAGCAGCTCGCGGGGCACGTCGGCCTCGCCGTGCTCGCCGCCGTACACCTGGGTGCAGAAGTGGTGCACCAGGTCTCCGGTGGTCAGGTCCTCGGTCTTCTCCACCACCCAACCGCGCTGGCCGCGGACTCGGCCGTCGCGCACGTGGAAGACCTGCACGGCCGCCTCTAGCGGGTCGTCGGCGAACGCGACCACGTCGGCGTCGGTGCCGTCACCGAGCACGACGGTCTGCTTCTCCATGGCCCGGCGCAGCGCGGCCACGTCGTCGCGCAGCCGGGCGGCCCGCTCGAACTCCAGTTGCTCGCTCGCCTCGGTCATCTCGCGTTCGATCTTGCGGACCATGGTGTCGGTGCGCCCGGCCATGAAGTCGCAGAACCCGTCGACGATGGCCCGGTGTTCGTCGGCGGAGACGGTGCCGACGCACGGTGCCGAGCACTTGCCGATGTAGCCGAGCAGGCAGGGACGACCGACCTGACCGGCCCGCTTGAACACCCCGGCGGAGCACGTCCGGGCGGGGAACACCCGCAGCAGCAGGTCGAGCGTCTCCCGGATCGCCCAGGCGTGTGAGTACGGACCGAAGTACCGCACGCCCTTGCGCTTGGCGCCGCGCATCACCTGCAGCCGTGGGTACTCCTCGTCGAGGGTGACGGCGAGATAGGGGTACGACTTGTCGTCGCGGTAGCGGACGTTGAACCGCGGGTCGTACTGCTTGATCCAGGTGAACTCCTGCTGGAGCGCCTCGACCTCGGTGCCGACGGTGATCCAGTCCACCGACTCTGCGGTGGTGACCATCTGCCGGGTGCGCTCGTGCAGGTTCCAGACGTCGCCGAAGTAGGAGTTGAGCCGGCTGCGCAAATTTCGCGCCTTGCCGACGTAGATCACCCGGCCGGTGCCGTCGCGGAAGCGGTAGACCCCCGGTAGCTCCGGGATGGTGCCGGGTGCGGGGCGGTAGGTCGAGGGGTCAGCCACGCCAGCAAGCCTAGTCCGCAGCACCGACAGCCCACCGCGGGCGCGTGATCCACTCGACGTCCCGGAAGTCGGGGTGTCGGCACGCCACGGACACCCCGACTTCCCGAAACGCGAGTCGATCTTGCGCCGCCAACCCGACGGTCACGCCAGCCCGGCGATCACGCCAGCCCGACGGTCACGCCAGCGAGATCTGGTCGCCGGTGACCTTGATGTCCTTGGGTGGCAGCGGCTTGGTGGCCGGGCCGGCCTTCACCGAGCCGTCCTCGATCGAGAACTTGCTGCCGTGGCAGGTGCAGTTGATGGTGCCGCCGTCGACGTTCGTCACCGGGCAGTTCTGGTGCGTACAGATCGGGCTGAAGCCCTTGAACTGGCCGGCCGTGGGCTGGGTGATGACCACACCCTCGGCGGCGAGGACCTTGCCGCCACCGACCGGGATGTCGGCGGTGGTGGCCAACGACTGGGCATTCTGCCGATCGCCGCCGCCGGCGTCGCCGGTGCTGGGCACGGCCGGACCCCCACTGGTGGGTGCGCCGCTGCCGCTGCCGCCGTCGTTGTTGCCGCAGGCAGCCAGGACGACGGCCGCGCCGACCGCCCCGACGCCGGTGAGCAGGGTACGACGTGTCTGGGTACCCGGACCGGTCAGAGCCTGATCGTCACTCATGCCTCGCCTCTCTCTAGCCCGCTGCGCCGGTCGATACAGGGCCACACTTCTCCACACGGGCAACTGTGCCGGATGGTTCACCGCGGCATCCGGCCGACCCGGCAAATGAGGCGGGGCGGGTCGTCTACCGACCCGCCCCACTCGACGAACACGCGCAGAGAGGTCAGCGTGCCGCGGCTGGCACCTTACGGCTGGCCCGCGCCTTGGTCGTGCCGTTGGCCTTGGCGGCCCGGGTGGTGGCGGCAGCCGCGCCCTTGGCCTCGCCGTCGAGCTTGAGCACCTGGCGCAGGAACTCGCCGGTGTGGCTCTCCGCCACCTCGGCGACCTCCTCGGGGGTGCCGGTGGCGAGCACCGTGCCGCCGCGGTGGCCACCCTCAGGACCCATGTCGATCAGCCAGTCCGCAGTCTTGATCACGTCGAGGTTGTGCTCGATGGTGATCACCGTGTTGCCCTTGTCGACAAGCCCTTCCAGCACCATCAGCAGCTTGCGGATGTCCTCGAAGTGCAGACCGGTGGTCGGCTCGTCGAGCACGTAGACCGTCCGCCCGGTGGAGCGCTTCTGCAGCTCGGAGGCGAGCTTGACCCGCTGCGCCTCGCCACCGGAGAGGGTCGGCGCGGGCTGACCGAGACGGACGTAGCCCAGGCCGACGTCGACGAGCGTCTTCAGATGCCGGTGGATGGCCGGGATGGCGGAGAAGAACTCGGCGGCCTCCTCGATCGGCATCTCCAGCACGTCCGAGACGGTCTTGCCCTTGTAGTGCACCTCCAGGGTCTCCCTGTTGTACCGGGCGCCCTTGCAGACCTCGCAGGGGACGTACACGTCGGGGAGGAAGTTCATCTCGATCTTGATGGTGCCGTCACCCGAGCACGCCTCGCAGCGCCCGCCCTTGACGTTGAAGGAGAACCGTCCCGGCCCGTACCCGCGTACCTTCGCCTCGGTCGTCTCGGCGAAGAGCTTGCGGACGTGGTCCCAGACTCCGGTGTAGGTGGCGGGGTTGGAGCGCGGGGTCCGGCCGATCGGCGACTGGTCCACGCCGACGACCTTGTCCACGTGCTCCAGACCGGAGACCCGGGTGTGCCGGCCGGGCACCAGCCGGGCGCCGTTGATCTGGTTGGCCAGCACCGCGTAGAGGATGTCGTTGACCAGCGTCGACTTGCCCGAGCCGCTGACGCCGGTGACAGCGATCAGCTGGCCCAGTGGGAACGAGACGGTCAGGTTGCGCAGGTTGTGCTCCCGCGCGCCGTGCACCACCAGCTCGCGGGACGGATCCTGCGGGCGACGGCCCGTCGGCGTCGGGATCGACCGCCGACCGGACAGGTACGCCCCGGTGATCGACTCCTTGTTCTTCAGCAGCGCCGGCACCGAGCCGCTGTGCACGATCTTGCCGCCGTGCTCACCCGCGCCGGGCCCGATGTCGACGATCCAGTCGGCGGTGCGGATGGTGTCCTCGTCGTGCTCCACCACGATCAGCGTGTTGCCCAGCCCGCGCAGCCGGATCAGGGTCTCGATCAGCCGGTGGTTGTCGCGCTGGTGCAGCCCGATCGACGGCTCGTCGAGGACGTAGAGCACGCCCACCAGGCCGGAGCCGATCTGGGTGGCCAGCCGGATGCGCTGTGCCTCACCGCCGGAGAGCGTGCCGGCCGGGCGGTCCAGGGAGAGGTAGTCCAGGCCGACGTCGAGCAGGAACCGCAGCCGGGCGTTGATCTCCTTGAGGACCCGCTCGGCGATCATCTTCTGCCGGTCGGTCAGCTCGATGCCCGCGAGCAGGTCGGCGCACTCCCCCACGGACAGGTTGCAGACCTCGGCGATGCTCTTGCCGGCCAACGTGACCGCGAGCACCTCGGGCTTGAGCCGGGCACCACCGCACGCCGCGCACGGCACGTCGCGCATGTAGCCCTCGTACTTGTCGCGGGACCACTCGGACTCGGTGTCGGAGTGCCGCCGCTCGATCCACTGCACCACACCCTCGAAGCCGGTGTAGTAGGAGCGCTCACGGCCGTACTTGTTGCGGTAGCGCACGTGCACCTGGTCGTCGGAGCCGTGCAGGATCGTCTTCTGCGCCCGCGCCGGCAACGCCCGCCACGGGGTGTCGATGTCGAAGTGCTGGGCCTCACCCAGCGCCTCCAGCAGGCGCAGGAAGTATTCCAGGTTGTGCCCGGTGGACCAGGGCTGGATGGCGCCCTCGCGCAGGCTGCGCTCCGGGTCGGGAACCAGCAGCTCCGGGTCGACCTCCTTCTTGGTGCCCAGGCCGGTGCACTCCGGGCAGGCGCCGTACGGCGCGTTGAAGGAGAAGACCCGGGGCTCGAGATCCTCGATGGCCAGCGGGTGGTCGTTGGGGCAGGCCAGGTGCTCGGAGTAGCGGCGCTCGCGGTCCGGGTCGTCCTCGGGGAGGTCGACGAAGTCGAGCAGGACCAGACCACTGGACAGGCCCAGGGCCGCCTCGACCGAGTCGGTGAGCCGCTGCTTGGCGCTCGGCTTGACGGTGAGGCGGTCGATCACCACCTCGATGGTGTGCTTTTCCTGCTTCTTGAGCTTCGGCGGCTCGGTCAGCGGGTGCACCACGCCGTCGACCCGGGCCCGGGCGTAGCCCTTGGCCTGCAGCTCGGCAAAGAGGTCGACATATTCGCCCTTGCGGCCACGGACCACCGGGGCGAGCACCATGAACTTGGTGCCCTCGGTCATGGCGAGGACCCGGTCGACGATCTGCTGGGGGCTCTGCCGGGAGATGCGCTCACCGCAGACCGGGCAGTGCGGCTCACCGATGCGGGCGTAGAGCAGGCGCAGGTAGTCGTAGACCTCGGTGATGGTGCCGACGGTCGAGCGCGGGTTACGCGAGGTGGACTTCTGGTCGATCGAGACGGCCGGGCTCAGGCCCTCGATGAAGTCGACGTCTGGCTTGTCCATCTGGCCGAGGAACTGCCGGGCGTACGACGAGAGCGACTCGACGTAGCGGCGCTGCCCCTCGGCGAAGATCGTGTCGAAGGCCAGGCTCGACTTGCCCGACCCGGACAGCCCGGTGAACACGATGAGCGCGTCCCGGGGCAGGTCGAGACTGACGTCACGCAGGTTGTGCTCGCGCGCGCCACGGATGATCAGTCGGTCGGCCACGGTGCGTGTACTCCCGGGAGAAGATGAAGCGGAGAATCTGTCCCGCTCTGGGGTGATCTGAGCGGTCGTGCGGGCGCGGAAAACACGCCTCGGCAACTCTAGCCCCGAGGTATGACAGTTTCCCTCGCCCGCACATTCCCCCAGCTCAGCCCGGTCGGCCGCACCGCCGACGGGCACCCGGTCAGTAGCCCCCGGGCGTCGGCGGGCGACTGACCCGACGTCGGGCCGAACGCCACCCGCCGCGCCGCTCCGCCGCCACCCGGGCCTCCCGCCGTCGACTCTCGTGGGCCACCTCGCCCTGCAGCCGCCGCCAGCTCTCCCATCGACGGGTGGAGAGCTCGCCGGTGTGCAGCGCCTCCCGGACCGCGCAGGCCGGCTCGCCGTCGTGGCCGCAGTCGGCGTACCGGCAGCCCTCGGCCAGCCCGGCGATGTCGGCGAACGCCCGGTCGAGCCCGGCCGCGCCGTCCAGTAGACCGACCGCCCGCACGCCGGGCGTGTCGATCACCGCACCGCCACTGGGGACGGGTACGAGAGCCCGCCAGGTGGTGGTGTGCCGACCCTTGCCGTCGACGCGCCGGATCGCCTGGGTGGGCATCATCACCGCCCCGACGAGGGCGTTGACCAGGCTCGACTTGCCAGCCCCGGACGGGCCGAGCAGGCCGAGCGTGCGGCCGGGGGCCACCTCGGCGCGCAGCGGGTCCAGCCCGAGGCCACGTTCGGCGCTGACCGGCAACACCGGCACCCCGGGGGCGACCGCGGCGAGTTGGCGGGCCAGCGCGCTCGGGTCCGCCGCGAGGTCCGTCTTGGTCAACACGACCAGCGGCCGGGCGCCGGACTCGTAGGCCAGGGAGAGCAGCCGCTCGATCCGGCCCACGTCCGGCTCGGGGTGCACCGGCTCCACCACGGCGGCGGCGTCGAGGTTGGCGGCCAGCACCTGGCCGCTGGCGTCCTTGCCGGCGGTACGCCGGATCAGCGCGCCGCGCCGCGGCAGCACCGCCTCCACGGTGACCCGGCGGTCCGGCCAGTGGGTGAGCAGCACCCAGTCTCCGGCGCAGGGCAGCGCGGACGGGTCCCGCGCGGCGGCGGTCAGCACCGCCCCACCCAGGCTGGCCCGGACCGGGCCGCCCGCGGTGAGCACGGTGCAGACCCCCCGGTCCGCCCGGGCCACCCGGCCCGGCCGGTGCTCGCCGTGGCGTGCGGCGTACGCCTCTCGCTCGGCATCCCAGCCGAGCGCTGCCAAATCGATAGTCATGCAATCCTCATCGGTGTCGAAGCTGGTGATGGCGGAACACGCGTGCCACGTCCGGCATGATCACCACCTCCGTCCGATGTCCCGGTGCCGCGTCTGCCGCTGACGGTAGGTCGCGCGCCGACGCGCCGAAAGCGATTTCCCCGGCGACGGCGCGACGGCGGACCGCTAGGGTCGACGGGTGACCACGGATCCGCTGTTGCTGATGGGCGAGGTGGACGCGGCCACCAGCCGACTACTGCGTACCGCCGCTTCTTTCGACACCGCGGACCTGGCCGCCGCGTCACTGTTGCCGGGCTGGACGCGCGGCCACGTGCTGGCGCATGTGGCGCGCAACGCCGACGGCTTCGTCAACCTCCTCACCGCGGCCCGCACCGGGGAGGCACTGCCGATGTACGCCTCGCTGGACGCCCGCACCGCGGACATCGAAGCCGGTTCGAGCCGGCCACCGGCCGCGCTCCTGGACGATCTGCGACGCACCGCGGACCTGTTCTCCGAGGCGGTCGCGGCAATGCCGGCCGACGCCTGGGCGGCGACGGTGCAGGCGCGGAAGGGCCCCTGGCCTGCGGCGCTGCTGGTCTGGGGTCGGCTGCGGGAGATCGAGGTCCACCACCTCGATCTTGCCGCCGACTACCGGGCCGCGGACTGGTCGGAGACGTTCGCTCACCGTCTGCTGCGGGAGGCGGCCAGTCATCACGCCACGGGGCCGACACCGCCCTCGATGGTGCTGCGCCTCGACGGCAGTGAGCACGAGGTGGTGATCGGGGAGCGCGTGGACGCCCCGATCGTCGCCGGTCCCGCCCCCGACCTCGCCGCCTGGCTGATCGGCCGCGCCGACGGCGCCCCGCTCTCCGTCACCCCCGACGGTCCCCTGCCTACTCCACCGGAATGGATATAGAAACGTCATGACATACAGCGGAGACGTCACGCACGGCGGCGCACCGGCGGTCCGGGAGCTGGACGGGCTGACCATCAGCAAGCTGTCGGTGGGCCCGATGGACAACAACGCCTACCTGCTGCGCTGCACGGGCACCGGTGACCAGGTGCTGATCGACGCCGCCAACGAGGCGCCCCGGCTGCTCGAATTGATCGGCGACGGTGGGCTGGCCGCCGTGGTGACGACCCACCAGCACATGGATCACTGGGTGGCGTTGGAGGAGGTCGTCGCGAAGACCGGCGCCCGGGCGCTGGTGCACGGCGATGACGCGGCGGGGCTGCCGATCGAGGCGGAGCGGCTGGCCGACGGCGACACGGTGGCGGTCGGCGACTGCGCGCTGAAGGTCATCCACATCAAGGGGCACACCCCGGGTTCGATCGCGCTGCTCTACCGCGACCCGGCCGGCACCCCGCACCTCTTCACCGGCGACAGTCTCTTCCCTGGTGGCGTCGGCAACACCGACAAGGACC
This sequence comes from Micromonospora inaquosa, assembly GCF_003857055.1. GTDB lineage: Bacteria > Actinomycetota > Actinomycetes > Mycobacteriales > Micromonosporaceae > Micromonospora > Micromonospora inaquosa. The sequence goes on from NZ_QGSZ01000096.1 coordinate 8,809, forward strand.
CGGAGCGTTTCGCGGCGCTGATCGGCGACGTCGAGCACAAGCTGTTCGACCAGCTGCCGGACGACACCTGGTTCTACCCGGGCCACGGCAAGGACAGCACGTTGGGCGCCGAGCGCCCCGCCCTCCCCCAGTGGAAAGCAAGAGGCTGGTAACCACCCCACCCCACAAACCAGAAGACCCAACCTCAACCGAGAACCACCAAGATCAACACCCTCCGACGGCGGCGGCACCACCGCACGACCCGGAACAACGTCGGGGGCGGGGGCCCGCCGCGCCCGGCGCAGGGATCAAGCCTGACC
>NZ_QGSZ01000093.1 GCF_003857055.1 Micromonospora inaquosa
CCGCTCCCCCGCGCCAAGATCTGCGCAACTTCCGGATGTTGCTGCCTCCGACGCACGGGACAGCAACATCCCCGATACTGCGCGAATCTTGACGACGAACACCGTGTCCGACCGACCGGGGGGCAGGGCTCAGGGTGCCCACCGCCGCCAAGGTCACGCTCGATCCTGGATGTGGTGGCTTCGACGAACCGGGATACCACTACATCCAGGAGGTAGCGCGATCTTGGTGACTCACCCTGGGCGAGGGCGACGTTTGACCGGGGCGCGGCGGGTACGGCGTAGAGCCCGGACGGCCAACACCACGGCGGCCAGCCAGCCGGCGGCGAGCAAGGCGTACAGGGTTGGGCGGGCCGGACCGTCCAGTTCGGCGGAGCGGATCAGGGTGCGGGCGTTGGTCAGCACGATCACGCCGCCGACTGCCGCGCCGAGCAGTTGGGCCGGCACGATTCGCACCAGCCAGGCGGCCAGTGGGGCGGCGATGAGCCCGCCGATGAGCAGCGCGGCGACGGTGGGGAGCAGGAATCCCTCCGAGCCCAACCCGATCAGGAAGCCGATGCTGGCCGCGCCGGCCACGACGAACTCGGCGGTGTCCACCGAGCCGATCACCTTGCGCGGTTCCATCCGGCCGGAGACCAGCAGCGCCGGGGTGGCCACCGGGCCCCACCCACCGCCGCCGGTCGCGTCGACGAAGCCGGCGACCAGGCCCAGGGGGCCGAGGAAACGACCGCGGAGCCGTCCGCCGACCCGGTCGGTGCGCAGCGGCCGGGCGAAGCGGACCAGGAGGTACGCGCCGAGCGTGAAGAGGATGCCGGCCATCCACGGTGCGGCGGCCTCGGTGGAGATCGAACTGAGCAGGGTGGCGCCGAAGAAGGCGCCGATCGCGCCGGGCAGGGCGATGCGCGTCACCACCCGCCAGTCGACGTTGCCGAACCGCCAGTGCGCCACCCCGGCGGCGAGGGTGGTGCCGATCTCGGCCAGGTGCACCGAGGCCGAGGCGGCGGCCGGGGCGACCCCGGCGACCAGCAGCAGAGTGGACGAGGTCAAGCCGTACGCCATGCCGAGCGAACCATCGATCAGTTGTGCGACGAGCCCGACCAGAGCGAGGACCAACAGCTTGCGCACGAGCGCCCCCTGACTTTTCGGCATCTCCTATCGACTTAGTCGACAATGCGGGATGGGCCAGCCAGGGTCAAGCCCCTGATCGGTGGATGGGACGCGCGTGGGTCGGCGTCCGGGTGACGCGGAACTGGCCGGCGCGCCGGCGAGTCAGATCCAGGCGCGCGGGTCGGCCGCCAGCTCGGTGACCCGCCCGGGCAGGGTGCCCGCGGCCACGTCGGCGACGCTGACCAGTTCCAGGATCTCCCGCTCGCTCGCCCGCAGCGCGATCCAGACCTCCTGGAGGGCGCGAGCCGGGCCGTGGTAGCCGAGCTGCTCGGGGCGCTGCCCGCGGACGTGGGCGAGGGGCCCGTCGATCACCCGGATCACCTCGGCGAGGGAGATTTCCTCGGCGGGGCGGGCCAGCCAGTAGCCGCCCTCCGGGCCGCGCTGGGCGTGCACGATGCCGCCCCGGCGCAGCTGGAGCAGGATGCTCTCCAGGAACTTCGGCGGGATCTCCTGGGCACGGGCGATCTGGTCGGCCGTGACCGGCCGGCCGCGCCCGGGACCGCTGGCCGTCGCGGCAAGCTCGGCGGCCGCACGGAGGGCATAGTCGACCCGGGCGGAGAGGCGCATGTCGGCAAGGTTAGTCCCTGGTCAACCGGGCAGGCGGGCGACCCTCGGCCGATCGGCCACGCATTGATGGAAAGCAGCGCCGCCGGCACCCCGGTGCGCCACCGGCCGAGACCGGTGAGCCACGTCATGATCCACCGCGCGGTGGGGGGCGAAATGCCGGTCCGGAGCGTCCCTATGCTGGGCGGGAGTACGAATGTCTGGCCGTTTACCCGGCCGCCAGCGACATATTGATAAACACCCGGGTGTGCTCGGGGGGAAGGCAACACGATGACCGATATCGCCACACGCACCTGGGATGGCATGACCATCCCGGTCGCCGGCACCTATCTTCTCGATCAGGCGCACAAGCGGATCGGTTTCCTGTCCCGGCACATGATGGTCAGCCCGGTACGCGGCGAGTTCGCCGAGGCCACAGCGCAGATCTTCGTGGCGGAGGACCCGCTGCTCTCCTCGGTGACGGCCACCATCATGTCGGCCAGCATCACCACCGGGAGCGCCGACCGGGACACGCATCTGAAGAGTGCCGACTTCCTCGACGTGGAGCGCTTTCCCACCCTCGAATATCGAAGCACCGGCATTAAATGGCGGGGCACCGAGGACCCGATATTCCAGTGGGCGCGCCTGCGCAACCACCGGCTGGGCGGACGAGGCCGGAGTCACACTGCACCGCCACAATCCGAGGGCGTTCCCGGACGATTCGTCCTCACCGGTGAGCTGACCGTGAAGGGGATCACCCGGGCCGTCGACCTGGAGGTGAATTTTGGTGGCGCCCGTCGTGATCCGTACGGGCAGAACATCTTCGGATTCAGCGCGTCGGCCGAGATGAACCGCGAGGACTACGGCCTGATCTGGAATGTCGTCCTGGAGAGCGGCGGGGTGCTGGTCGGCAAGACGGTGCAGATCGAGATCGCCGGAGAGGCCATCTACCAGGCCTGACCCGCTCATCCCCGCCAGGTGCCTGGCGGGGATGTGTCGACGCGTCAGGCGCCGACGCGCCGCAGCAGACCCTCCTGGACGGCGCTGGCGATCTGCCGGCCGTCCGTGGTGAACATCCGGCCGGTGGCCAGCCCTCGCGCGCCGGACGCCGACGGGCTGAGGCAGTCGTAGAGGAACCACTCGTCGGCCCGGAACGGCCGGTGGAACCACAGCGCGTGGTCCAGACTCGCGCCGACCAACCCGCCCGGCCCCCACACCTCGCCGTGCGCGGAGAGCACCGAGTCCAGCAGGGTGAGGTCCGAGGCGTAGGTGAGCGCGCAGGCGTGCAGCAGGGGGTCGTCGGGCAGTTTGCCGTCGATGCGCATCCAGACACGCTGGTGCGGGTCGGCGGGCCGGTCGCCCGGGCGGACCCAGCCGGGCTCACCCACGTAGCGCACGTCGATCGGTCGGGGGATCTGGCCCCAGATGCCCAGCCGCTCCGGGTAGCGGGAGAGCCGGTCGGTCATCGTCGGCACGTCCTGCGGCGGTGGCACGTCCAGCGGGGCCGGGGCCTGGTGGTCCAGGCCCTCCTCGGCCCGCTGGAACGACGCCGACATGAAGAAGATCGGCTTGTCGTGCTGGAGGGCGACCGCGCGGCGGACCGAGAAGGACCGACCGTCGCGGATGTTCTCCACCTGGTAGGCGATCGGCTCGACCGGGTCGCCAGGGCGGACGAAGTAGCCGTGCAGCGAGTGCACGAACCGCTCCGGGTCGACGGTGCGGCCGGCGGCGACCAGCGCCTGGCCGGCGACCTGGCCGCCGTACACCCGTTGTGGACCGACCGGGGGGCTCATCCCCCGGAAGGTCATTTCCCCGGTCGGGTCGAGGTCCAGCACTTCCAGCAGCTGGTCTACCGCCGCCTGGCCGACCGCGACCCGACCGTCGCTCACTGCAGCGCCCGCGCCGACGCGGCGTCGACCAGCGAGCCGAGCTGGTGCACGCGCAGCGTGTTGGTCGAGCCGGGGGTGCCGGGCGGGCTACCCGCAACGATCACCACGTAGTCACCGGGGTTGGCCCGGTCGAGGCCGAGCAGCGCCTGGTCGACCTGGCGGAACATGTCGTCGGTGTGCTGCACGAACGGCATCAGGAAGGTTTCCACGCCCCAGGTGAGGGCGAGCTGGTCGCGCACCTCGGGGACCGGCGTGAAGGCCAGCAGCGGCAGGTCGCAGTGCAGACGGGACAGCCGTCGCACGGTGTCACCGGTCTGCGAGAAGGCGACGAGCGCCTTGGCGTTGATGGCCCGGGCGATCGACGAGGCGGCGACGGTGAGGGCGCCACCGTGGGTACGCGGGTCGTGCTGCAACCGCGGCACCCCGATCGAACCGGCCTCGGTGGTCGTCACGATCTTGGCCATGGTGCTGACGGTGAGCACCGGGTACTTGCCGACGCTGGTCTCGCCGGAGAGCATCACCGCGTCCGCGCCGTCGAGCACCGCGTTGGCGACGTCGGACGCCTCCGCGCGGGTGGGGCGGGAATTCTCGATCATGGAGTCGAGCATCTGGGTGGCCACGATGACGGGCTTGGCGTTCTCCCGGCACAGCTGCACGGCGCGCTTCTGCACCAGCGGGACCTCGTCCAGCGGCATCTCGACACCGAGGTCACCACGGGCGACCATGACGCCGTCGAAGGCCAGAACGATGGCCTCCAGGTGCTCCACCGCCTCCGGCTTCTCGACCTTCGCGAGCACCGGCCGGAACACGCCCTCCTCGGCCATGATCCCGTGCACGAGCTTGATGTCCTCGGCCGAGCGGACGAAGGAGAGCGCCACCAGGTCGACGCCGAGCCCCAGGGAGAAGCGCAGATCCTCGGCGTCCTTGTCCGACATGGCGGGCACGCTGACCGCCACGTTGGGCAGCGACACGCCCTTGTTGTTGGAGACCGGGCCGCCCTCGGTGACGAGGCAGCGGATGTCGTTGCCGGTGACGTCGGTGACCTCGACGGCGACCCGACCGTCGTCGATCAGCAGTCGGTCACCGGGCTTCACCTCCTGCGGCAGCTTGCGGTAGGTGCAGGAGACCCGCTCCTTGGTGCCGATGATGTCGTCGCCGGTGATGACGACCGAGTCACCGGTGCGCCACTCGTGGGGGCCGTCGGCGAACCGACCGAGGCGGATCTTGGGGCCCTGCAGGTCGGCGAGGACGGCGACCGGCTTACCCGCTGCCTCCGACGCCTCCCGGACCAGTCGATAGACCGCCTCGTGGTCGGCGTGGCTGCCGTGGCTGAAGTTCAGCCTCGCCACGTTCATGCCGGCCTCGACGAGACCCCGGATGCGCTCCGGGGACGAGGTGGCGGGACCAAGAGTGCAGACGATCTTCGCGCGGCGTGTCACGCCCATCAGGCTAGTCTCTCCTTCAGGTCGGACTCGGGGCCGACCCCTTGCGAGCAGCGGAACATGTGTCCAACGACGCGCGGTGCGCGTCGGGCCGGCGGGCAAAACCGCACCGGGCACGTTGTGGCGACGGGCATCAGCGACCGCGCGCCGGGAATCGTACGCCTCCGTTGGCGTGCGCTGTCGGGGTGCTCCCGGCGGCGGCTCACCGTCGATGCCCCGAGGGCGGCAGGCGGCGGCTCATTCCGGGTGTCCGGCGGGCGGCAGGTGGCGGCTCATTCCGGGTGTCCCGGGGGCGGCAGGGTGGGCACCGCGTGGAGCAGGTCACGGGGGTCGTAGCGGCGCTTGGCGTGGCGCAGCCGCTCCCAGTTCGCGCCGTAGGCGAGCCGGACCCGGTCGGTCTCCTCCGGGGCGAGCAGGTTGGGGTAACCACCGGGCAGGGCGTGCGGGGCGAGCGCCGCCGAGGTCCGCTCGGCCCACTCCTGGTGCGGGCCGGTCTGGTCGCCGGGCGCCCACACCGCGATGATCTCGGCCAGCAGGTGCTCGGTGCGCAGCCCGAACGCCGTGTCGGCGGGCCGGACCCGGGTGGCCGCGCCGTGGAAGTGGTGCACGGCCAGCGCGGAGAAGGGCGAGCTGACCTGCCGGGCGGCGTCGACGAGCGGGCCTACGGCGCCGTCGGTGAGCGCGGGCAGCCATCGGGTCCGCAGCAGGTAGTGGTTGCCGTCGACCATCCCGCCGTCGAACATCCGCAGCGCGTCCGCGTACGGCATCGGACCGATCTGGTCGACCAGCGGGGTGCCCAGCGCACGGAGCCGGTCCATCCAGGGCAGCCCGGCGTCCAGGTCCGGGCCGCTGTAGAACGGGCAGACGAAGATCACCGGCTCGCCGGCCGGGCCGGGCAGGAAGCCGGTCATCACGGTCAGCTCGTCCGGGGCCTCGGCGACCAGCGCGCCATAGCCGCGCAGCACGGCCGGGGCCTCGGACAACGCGAACATGATCATGCCGGCCAGCACGCCGGACAGTCGGTGGGCGCGGAAGCGCAGCTCGGTGACGATGCCGAGGTTCCCACCGCCGCCGCGCAACGCCCAGTACAGCTCGGCGTCGTGCCGGGGGTCGGCGGTTACCCGGCGTCCGTCGGCGAGAACCACCTCCGCGCCGAGCAGGCTGTCCAGGGACAGACCGAACCTGCCGCACAGCGGGCCGTACCCACCGGCGAGGGTGAGCCCGGCCATCCCCACGCCACCAACAGTGCCGGTGGGCACCACCAACTCGTACGGGCGGGCCGCGGCGAGCAACTCGGCCGCCGTGGCGCCGCCGCCGATGGTCACCGTGGCCGCGTCCGGGTCGACCTGGACGGCGCGCAGCCCGGTCAGGTCGAGCACCAGCGCGCCGTCGCGCAGCGCCCGACCGGCCCAGTCATGCCCGCCGGAGCGGACCGAGACGGGCAGGTGACACCGGGCGGCGACGCGGACCGCCTCGGCCACCTCATCGGCCTCCCGGCACTGGGCGACCAGCGCTGGCGTACGCGCCACCGCGCCGTTCCAGAGCCGGGTGGTGGTGGCGAAACCGGGATCGCCCGGCTCGTGCAGCCGGTCGCCGAGCAGGGCACGCAGTCGGGCGGTGGCCGACGCGACATCGGGGGTGGCGGCGGAGATCATGGCGACTCCTCGACCGGGGCCGACCCACGACACCGGGTACGCCCCGGCGGCGGCCCGCGCTGGGCGCGACCGTAGCACCGGAGGGCGGGCGAACGCCGTCGCCATCACGACAGCCGCCGATGGAGCGGCGACTCAGCTCCCCGCTTTCACCAGCGGAAACTCCAGGGAACCGGCCGGGCAGAGGAAGGTCAGCACCTCCACCCGGTAGAGCCCGGCCTGCACCGCCGGGTCGGCCTCCAGCACGCTGCGGACGTCATCGACGCTGCCGGTGCGGGCCAGCCCGAAGCCGATCGGCGGATCCGGCTCACGGGCCGGCCCGTCCACTGAGCCGGCGACCAGGACGATGCCGCGTCGCTGCAATGCCTGCATGTGCTCGGCGTGCTCGGCCTGCAACCGTTGCACCGTCTCGGCGGGCAGGGCCCGCCCGGCCGCGCCGGGATAGATCACGATGCACTCGTACGTGTCGAGCGCGAAGTTGACCTGCGGCACTCCCATGGGTGCTCCCTCCGCCGTCGCGCCGGAACGCACCGGCTCCGGCCAGCGTCGCACGGACACCCCGGTGATACCGGGCGCTTCCCGGCAACTCGGTTCGGCGCGCCCACGGCGTGTCCGCGGCCACACTCGACCGACCGCCGGCATGACGGTGAGGTTCCGGGGGATGATCCATTGGTGGCGGGTGGGCTCTTCACGCCCGCGCTGTCCACGCCCGCCACGACGAGACGATTGGGGATCGGGCAATGGCGACAAATATCAGTGAGCAACCCGCGAAGGCATCCGGCACGTACCGGATCGGTGGCGACGTCACCGTCAACCGGCTCGGCTACGGGGCCATGCAGATCACCGGCCCGGGTGTCTGGGGTGACCCGAAGGACCCGGCCGAGGCCGTTCGCGTGCTGCGCCGGGCGATCGAGCTGGGCGTGACGTTCATCGACACCGCCGACTCGTACGGGCCGTTCGTCTCGGAGTTGCTGATCCGGGAGGCCCTGCACCCGTACGCCGATGACCTGGTCATCGCGACGAAGGGCGGGTTCACCCGATCCGGGCCGGGCGACTGGCGGGTGGTGGGCCGCCCGGAGTACCTGCGCCAGCAGTGCGAGCTGAGCCTGCGCCACCTCCGCCTGGACAACATTCCGCTGTACCAGCTGCACCGGATCGACCCGAAGGTGCCGCTCGCCGATCAGCTCGGTGAGCTGGCCCTGCTGCGGGAGGAAGGCAAGATCCAGCACATCGGGCTGTCCGAGGTGAGCGTCGCGCAGATCGAGGAGTCCCGGGCGATCACCACGATCGCGTCCGTGCAGAACCTGTACAACCTGGCCAACCGCAGCGCCGAGGACGTGCTGGAGTACTGCGAGCGCAACGACCTCGCGTTCATCCCGTGGTTCCCGATCGCGACCGGTGAGCTGGCCCGCCCGGGCGGCCCGCTGGACGCCATCTCCACCGCGCACGGCGCGTCGCCCGTGCAACTCGCGCTGGCCTGGCTGCTGCGCCGCTCGCCGGTGATGCTGCCGATCCCCGGCACGTCCTCGGTGGCGCACCTGGAGGAGAACGTGGGCGCGGCCGACGTGCGGCTCACCGACGACGAGTTCGAGGCGCTCGCCAAGGCGAGCTGACCCGCCGGTCCGGGCGCCGTCGGGTCAGCCGGCGGCGCCCGGGGCGCCGGAGCGGGTCAGAGCGCGAGGCAGTTGGGTCGTACCGGGCCGTCGACCAGGGCGCCGCGCACGATGGTGTACGCCGTGCCGTCGAGCACCAGGCCGAGGTGTCCCACCACCCGAAGCGGGCAGTACGCCTGGATCAGCACGTTCGTCGCACCGTCGTTGACGGCGGCGTTGCCGGTCGGTCGGACCAGCTCGTCCTGCAGGGTGCGGATGGTGGTGTAGCGCACCGCGCCCGGGGTGTCGTCGCCGGCGTTGAGGTCGGCGAGGAATGCCGAGCCGATGGTCATCTGCTGGCAGGCCACGACGCCGGCGCAGTTGCCCAGGCCCAGGAACGCCACGATGTTGGCGACGTACGTGCCGTACTGCGGTGTGCCCAGGCTGACGTACCGGCCGACGGCGCCGGTGCCTCCGAGCCGCTTGAGGTAGTACCGGCTGACCAGGCCCCCTTCGGAGTGGGCGACGAGGTCGACCGTCGCCGCGCCGGTGCTGGCGCGTACCTGGTTGACGTAGGTGGCGAACGCGCGGGCCGAGGTGGGGATGTCACCGAGGCCCAACCCGGGCAGTTGGTAGATGAAGGTGCGGTAGCCGTCGGCGCGCAGCCGGGCGGCGATCGGCTCGTACGCGACGGCGACGCCGCTGAGCCCGCCGACCACGATGACGGGATTGGCCGCGGCGGCGGCGAAGGGATTGGCCGCGACGGGGGCGGGGG
>NZ_QGSZ01000306.1 GCF_003857055.1 Micromonospora inaquosa
GGCAGACCCGCCGCGAACCCCGCCACCGCGTCGAGCAACTGCCCCGCCGAGCGCACCCCGCACAACTCCAGCCCGGACAACGCCAACCCGGTGTCCGTGGCGTGCACGTGCGCGTCGACAAACGCCGGCGTCACCAACGCCCCACCCAGGTCCACCACCCGGTCGGCCGACGGCGCGTCACCATCGGTCCCCAACCAGGCAATCCGTCCACCGGACACCAGCAGCGCGGTCGCGCTCGGCTCGGCGGGGCAGTGCAGCACGCCGCCGCGATACAACGTCGAGGGGTTCGTCATGACCTCAGTCTGCCGCGACCCGCGCCGTGAACAGCTGACGCACCCCCGGCTCGGCCCGCAGCAGCCCCAGCGCCAACTCCGCGTGCCCCGGCACGTACCCGTTGCCCACCAGCATCGTCACGTCCGCCGCCAACCCCTCCGCGCCCAACGCCGCGGCGGAGAAGCTCGTCGCCATCGAGAAGAAGATCACCGTGCCGCCGTCCGCGGTGGCCAACACCGCCCCGTGCTCACACCCCGGCACGTCCACGCACACCACCGTCACGTCCGCCGGCACACCCAGCGCGGTGGTCACCGCCGTCGACAACCCCACCGGGTCGCGCGCGTCGGCCAACGCCACCACCGACGCCAGACCGGCGGCCGTCAGCGCGTCGCGCTCCGCCGCCACCGGCACCACCCCGACGGTACGCGCGGCACCCGCCCGTCGCGCCGCCGCCAGAGACAACGACCCGCTCTTACCGGCCCCACCGATCACCGCGACCCGCACCGGCGTCGGATCACCCGTACGCCGACGCTCCTCCACGTAGCCCGACACCACCCGGGCGGTCAGCGCGGGCGCCCCGCACACATCCAGCACGGCGAGGGACAACTGCGGGTCCTCGTCGTCGGGCAACACCGCGGCGATGGACCGCGCGAACAGGATCGCCCACCCGTCACACGGCACCTGCTCGCTGCGCCCGTCCCAACGGGCCAACCCGTCGGTGATCACCAGGGGCGTCAACGTCAACGACACCAGGGTGGCGACCCGATCCCCCGCCCTGAGCCCCAGCGGGGAACGTCGACCGGCCTCCTCGACCGTGCCGATCAGCATCCCACCCGACCCGGTCACCGGGTTCTGCATCTTCCCCCGGGTCGCGATGATCTCCAGCACCTCGGCGCGGACCGCGTCACCGTCGCCGCGGTGCTTCTCCGACAACTGCCGGAAACTCGCCGCGTCCAGGTTCAGCCGCTGTACGCGGATCCGCACCTCGTTCGGCGCGATCGCGGCGGACGCGTCCAGCCGCCAGGCCGCCTGCGGCAGCACCCCCGCCGGTTGCACGACGCGGTGCAGTCCCACCGGTGACGTCACGCCGACCTCCCCCTGTCCAGCCGCTCGAAGCCCCGGTCAAGGCTCGCGTAGCGGGAAAACTTACGGCAGACTAGTTTCTGTACCGGATATTTTCCAGTAGCCTTCGGGCTTCGTTGATCCACCGCACCACCGAGGAGGGGCCGTGACCCAGACCCAACCGGTTGAGACCATCCCTCAACCCCGTCACGCCCCGGTCGCCGCACCGACCGCCGGGCAGCCCTACGAATACCACCGCCGCCCCCTGGTCGAACCCGACTGGACCCGCTTCCCCGGCTGGCGCAACGTCACCCGCGACCAATGGGAATCAGCCCAGTGGCAACGCGTCAACTGCGTCAAGAACATCAAGCAGCTCCGCACCGTCTTCGGCGACCTGATCGACGACACCTTCTACGCCGACCTCGAAGCCGACCAGAAGGCCCTGGCCACCATGTCCATGCTGGTGCCACCCCAAATGATCAACACGATGGTGCCGTTCGCGACCCCCACCACCGAGGCACTGCTCGCCGACCCCATCCGCCGCTACATGATCCCGGTCGCCTCCGACCGACGCACCGACTGGCCGTCACACCCCTACGCCAGCCGCGACAGCCTCCACGAGCACGACATGTGGGTCGCCGAAGGCCTCACCCACCGCTACCCCACCAAGGTCCTCGCCGAACTGCTCTCCACCTGCCCCCAATACTGCGGCCACTGCACCCGCATGGACCTCGTCGGCAACTCCACCCCCGCCGTCGACAAACTCAAACTCACCCTCAAGCCCGTCGACCGCTACGACGCCCACATCGCCTACCTCAAGGCCCACCCCGGCGTCCGCGACGTCGTCGTCTCCGGCGGCGACGTGGCAAACGTCCCCTGGCGCAACCTCGAGTCGTACCTCATGCGCCTGCTGGAACTGGAAACGGTCCGCGACATCCGGCTCGCCACCAAAGCCCTCATGGGCCTCCCCCAACACTGGCTGCAGCCCGACGTCGTCGAAGGCCTCGAACGCGTCGCCCGCACCGCCGCCCGACGTGGTGTCAACCTCGCCATCCACACCCACGTCAACCACGCCCAGTCGCTCACCCCACTGGTCGCCAAGGCCGCCCAGACCGCCCTCGACGTCGGCGTCCGCGACGTCCGCAACCAGGGCGTCCTCATGCGCGGCGTCAACGCCACCACCCCGGAACTGCTCGACCTCTGCTTCGCCCTGCAAGGCGAAGCCGGGATCCTGCCGTACTACTTCTACATGTGCGACATGATCCCCAACGCCGAACACTGGCGCGTCCCGGTCTGGCACGCCCAACAACTCCAGCACGACATCATGGGCTACCTGCCCGGCTACGCCACCCCACGGATCGTCTGCGACGTCCCCTTCGTCGGCAAACGCTGGGTGCACATGCTCACCGACTACGACCGGGAACGCGGCATCTCCTACTGGACCAAGAACTACCGCACCTCCATCGAGTCCGCCGACCTGGAGGCGCTCAACAAGCGCTACGCCTACTACGACCCGATCGACACCCTCCCCGCCGACGGCCAGCAGTGGTGGGCCGACCACCGCGACGACTGACCCCGTGTGGGGCACCCCCGGACGCTCTGCTGTCCGGGGGTGCTGCGTGTGGGGACCATGGCACCGCACCCGCTCAGGAGACAGGCGAGCCGGCCAGCACCTCCGACAACGGCGCCGGCACCAGCCCCCGCTCCCGCAAGCCGGCCAGGATGTGCGGCAACGCCTCATCGGTCATCGCCGCGTTCGCCTCGGTCACATGCATGATCACCACCGACCCGGGGCGAACGTGGTCCAACACCGCCCGCACCAACGGCTTCCACGCCGTCGCGAACGGATCACCGCTCACCACGTCCCCGTCGACCACCGTCACACCCAGCGGCGCCAACGCGTCCAGCGCCGCCGCGTCGTGACACAACCCCGGAAACCGGAAGTACCGGGTCTGCCGACCCCCGTACGACGCGATCACCTCAAACGTCTTCGCCACATCACCGGCCAACTCGTCCACCGGCAGCCGCGGCAGGTCATAACAGTCAGCGGTGAACGCCGCGTGCCCATAGGTGTGGTTGGCCAACTCGAAACGCGGATTACCAGCGATCCGGCGCGTCACCTCCGGATACCGCTGCACCCACTTGCCCGTCAGGAAGAACGTCGCCGGCACCTGCTCCCGCTCCAACAGGTCCAGGACGCGTAGGTTCGCGTACGACGTCACCCGCCCGGCCCGCAGACTGGCCAACATCCCGTCGGTCATGTCCGCATCGAAGGTCAACGCGACCTTGGCGCCAGTGCGCGGGCCGTGGTCCACCACCGCAGCCCGGGCCCCCACCCGCGTCGCCCCCGGCACAGTGGGAACTATCGGCGCGGCACCAGCCGACGGTGCGACGGAGCCGGTTGACGTCGCCACCGAACCCGGGGAAATCGCGCCGGCCGAGGGCAGGGGCACAGCGTCGGACGAGCCGACGAAGACCGGCTCGTCCGACGGCGGCACCTGGGATGCCGTGCACCCGGCACCGCCGACAACGCCCACCACAACCAGCACGCCACACAGCCGACGCACCCAAGATCGAGTCACGGCCGTGATCATCGCAAACGTGAAGGCGAAACGTTGTCCCCACGCCTTCCGCCGCCCACCCGAAACTCGCGAGTCCTAGCACGATCCTGCCGCTGAGCAGCGACCCCCGCACGGCACGTGCTGCAATCGGGGAATGCCCCTGGACGAGCTACGCGACCTGCTGGAACGGCACGCGCGCCTCGACCTGACCACCGGCATCGACGGCGTCCGGGTCTGCCGGATCGACCACACCGCCGCCCCGGTCTCCTCGATGTCCGGCAAAGTACTCGCGGTCATCGCCCGCGGTGGCAAACGGCTCGCCCTCGGCGACCAGATCTACGAGTACGGCCCCGGCCAGTACCTCGTCGCCTCGATCGACCTCCCGGTGACAGGCCACGTCATCAACGCCGCCCCGGGCGACCCCACCCTCGGCTTCGGAATGACCCTGGACCCCACCACCATCGCCGAACTGCTGCTGCAGGCCGGCCCCGGCGATCTGCCACGTTCCCCCGGCGCCGCACGACCCGCAATCGCGGTCAGCGACGCCCCGGACGAACTGCTCGACGCCATCGTGCGGCTGCTGCGCCTGCTCGACCAGCCACAGGACCGAAGAACACTGGCCCCCCTGTTCAAACGCGAAATCCTCTGGCGCTTGATGACCGGCGAACAGGGTGACATCGTCCGCCAGATCGGCCTCGCCGACAGCAGCCTGAGCCACATCGCCCGGGCGGTCCAATGGATCCGCGAGAACTACCCAAGGCCGTTCCGTGTCAACGAAATGGCACACCTGTCCGGGATGAGTGTCTCCGCGTTCCACCGAAACTTCCAGGCCGTGACGGCGATGAGCCCCATCCAGTTCCAGAAGCACATCCGCCTGCAGACGGCGAGACTACTGCTGGCAAACAGCCCCAACGAAATCACCCGCGTCGCCCATCGCGTCGGCTACGACAACCCGTCCCAATTCAGCCGCGAATACCGGCGACTGTTCGGTGCTCCGCCCAGCGTCGACGCGCTACGCATACGTGCCGGACCCGAAGACGGCGGCGCCGCCCTCCCCTGACTCCGCCCGAGCAGGATCGTGCAAACAGGCGAGACGATTTCGCTAGTTGCGCCCCGGCCGCGGCGCTTCCATGGAGTCACGTGCCATTTCTCCGGGCACAGCACCGACCAATCACCAAACCACTCCGAAGGACACCAGTGAAATACCGCAACCTGGGCCGGACCGGAATCGACGTCAGCCCGTACTGCCTGGGCGCCATGATGTTCGGCGCCATGGGAAACCCCGAGCACGACGACTCCGTGCGCATCATCCACAAGGCACTCGACGCAGGAATCAACTTCGTCGACACCGCCGACGTGTACTCCGCCGGCGAATCCGAGGTGATCGTCGGCAAGGCACTCAAGGGCCGCCGCGACAACGTCGTACTCGCCAGCAAGCTGCACTATCCGATGGGCAACGACCCGAACCAGCGCGGAAACTCACGGCGCTGGATCACCACAGCGGTCGAGGACTCCCTGCGCCGCCTACGGACCGACCACCTCGACCTCTACCAGGTCCACCGCCCCGACCCGTCGGTCGACCTGGAGGAGACCCTGTCCGCCCTGTCCGACCTGGTCCACAGCGGCAAGGTACGCGCGATCGGTGCGTCGTCCTTCCCCGCGTCGGACATCGTCGAGGCGCAGTGGGTCGCCGAGCGACGCGGCCTCGAACGCTTCCGCACCGAACAACCGCCGTACTCGATCATCAATCGCAGCATCGAACGCGAAGTGCTGCCGGTCTGCCAGCGCTACGGGATGGGCACCCTCGTGTGGAGCCCGCTGGGTCAGGGCCTGCTCACCGGCCGGTATCGCAAGGGCCAGGAATTCGACAGCCACCGCTCCGGTCACACCCCGCAGCACTTCAGCGACGCACGCAAGCTCGACGTCGTGGAGCAGCTCGTCCCGCTCGCCGAGCAGGCTGGCCTGCCTCTCACCCACCTCGCGATGGCGTTCGCGATCGCGCACCCGGGCGTCACCTCGGCGATCATCGGGCCGCGCACCATGGCACAGCTCGACGACCTGCTGGCCGGCGCCGACGTCACCCTGAGCGACGAAATCCTCGACCGGATCGACGAGATCGCCCCGCCCGGCACCGACGCCGGCCCCAACGACGTGGCCTACGTGCCGCCCGCCATCTCCAGCGTGGGCCTGCGCCGCCGACCGGTAGCGGAACGTTCCGCCGGCTGAACCACGGGTCCCCGGACGCATCGCCGTCCGGGGACCCGTGCCTAGCTCAGGTCACTTCGTGAACGAGTCCTTCACGTTGCGACCAGCGTCCTTGACGTTCTGACCGGCCTGCTTGGCGCGCGCGTCGCTCTGCTGGCTGGCGCCCTCGCCACGCATCCGCTCGTTGTCGGTCATGTCGCCGACGCGCTCCCTCGCGGCGCCGGCCATCTGCTCAACCTTGTTCTTTGCCTTCTCGGTGAAGCTCATCGCGCCTCCTCGGTCTGGCGGTTGTCCTGGCTCGTGTGCCCGGTCTCCGGGTGCCGAAACCGGTGGTGCCCGTTGGCACACTCCGTAAGGCGTCCTAGGAAGATAGGTTGTGGGTGGGTCGCCTGTCGGCCCCGTCCCACGATGGTTAACTGACCGCATGGGAGAGCTCCTGCTGATCCGACACGGCGAGACCACCTGGAGCGCCAGCCTGCGGCACACCTCGTACACCGACCTGGAGCTCACCCCCGACGGCGAGCGACAGGCCCGCACCCTGGCCGCGTTCCTGGTCGGCCGACGCTTCGTCACCGTGCTGGCCAGCCCCCGCGTCCGGGCGCTGCGCACCGCGCAGCTGGCCGGGCTCACCGTGGACGGCGTCGACGAGGACCTCAGCGAGTGGAACTACGGCGAGTACGAGGGCCGCACCACCGTCGACATCCACGACGACGACCCGCACTGGAACATCTGGACCGACGGCTGCCCCGGTGGGGAGTCCCCCGCGCAGGTCGGCGAACGGCTCGACCGGGTGCTGGCCCGGGTCACCCCGCTGCTCGACCGGGGCACCGTCGCGCTGGTCGGGCACGCGCACAGCCTGCGGGTGCTCGGTGCCCGCTGGATCGGCCTGCCCCCGTCCGCCGGTGGGCGGCTACGCCTGGACACCGCCACGGTCAGCGCGCTCGGTCACGAACACGGCCGGCAGGTCATCCTGCGGTGGAACCAGCCGGCTCCTCCGGCGCCCGGGACCGCGACCGACTCGGTGCCGCAGCGCTGATCTTCGGCGGCCGGTTCTCGTACGGCGTGGACAACACCACCGTCGTCCGGGTCGTGACATTCGCCGATGTACGAATCTCCTGCAGCACCCGCTCCAGGTCGGTGGGGCTGGCCACCCGCACCAACAACATGTAGAAGTCCTCCCCCGCCACCGAGTAGCACGAGTCGATCTCCGGCAGGTGGGCCAGCCGCTCCGGGGCGTCGTCCGGCTGCGACGGATCGAACGGCCGGATCGCCACGAACGCGGTCAACGGCAGATCCAGCGCCTCGAACGACACCCGGGCGGCGTACCCCTTGATCACCCCGCGCTGCTCAAGCCGGCGGACCCGTTGATGCACGGCGGACACCGACAGCCCCACCCGCTCGGCCAGGTCGGTGTACGACAGACGGCCGTCGGCGGTCAGCGCGGCGACGATAGCGCGGTCGATCTCCTCCACGGCGTGCAACCTACCGGGAAAACCGCCGCACGGCGACGACGTAACCGGTGGCGGGCCGCGACGGGCCCGGACGCACCCACCGCGGCCGCGCCACCACGCGCCGTCGTCAGCCCTTCGCGAGGGCCCGCGAGATCACCATCCGCTGGATCTGGTTGGTGCCCTCCACGATCTGCAACACCTTCGCCTCGCGCATGTACCGCTCCACCGGGTGGTCGGCCACGTAACCCGCGCCCCCGAGCACCTGCACCGCGTCGGTGGTCACCCGCATCGCCATGTCGGTGGCGAAGAGCTTCGCCTTGGCCGCCTCGATCGCGTACGGGCGGCCGGCGTCGCGCAGCCGGGCCGCCGCCAGGGTCAGCGCACGGGCGGCGGAGATCTGGGTGGCCGCGTCGGCCAACATGAACCCGAGGCCCTGGAAGTCGATGATGGAACGCCCGAACTGCTGCCGCTCGCGGGCGTAGGAGACCGCGTAGTCCAAGGCGGCCTGGGCCAGCCCGACCGCGCACGCCGCGATGCCCAGCCGACCGGAGTCCAGCGCGGACATCGCGATGGTGAAGCCCATCCCCTCGCCGCCGATCAACCGGTCGGCCGGCACCCGCGTCTCGTCGAAGGCGATCTGCGCCACCGGGGAGGCGCGCAGCCCCATCGTCCGCTCGGCCGCCTGCGGGGTGATGCCGGCGGTGCCCGCGTCGACGAGCAGGCAGGAGATCCCCTTCGGGCCGGGCCCTGACGTGCGGCAGAAGACGTTGTAGAAGTCGGCCGTGCGGGCGTGGGTGATCCACGCCTTGGTGCCGGAGACCAGGTACGCGTCCCCGTCACGGTCCGCCCGGGTGGTCAGCGCCGCCGCGTCCGAGCCACCCTGCGGCTCGGAGAGGCAGTACGCGCCCAGCAACTCGCCACCGAGCATGTCCGGCAGCAGCTTGCGCTGCTCGTCGCTGCCGAACGCCGCCACCGGGTAGCAGGACAGGGTGTGCACGCTGACCGCCTCGGCGACCGCGAGCCAGCGGCTGGCCAGGATCTCCAACACCTGCAGGTACACCTCGTACGGCTGGGCCGCGCCGCCGTACTCCTCGGGGTAGGGCAGGCCGAGCAGGCCGGCCCGGCCCAGCGTCCGCAGCACCTCGCGGGGGAACTCGGCGCGTTCCTCGAAGGCCGCGGCCTTCGGCGCGAGCTCGCGGTCGGCGAGCTCGGTGGCGAGACCCAGCAGGTCGTGGGCCTCGTCGGTGGGGAGGATCCGGTCGACAGTCATAGCGCGATGAGCTCCGTGGGGGTGGTGTTGAGCCGTTGCACGCCGTCCGTGGTGCAGACGACGATGTCTTCGATGCGGGCGCCGTGGCGGCCCGCCAGATAGATGCCCGGTTCGATGGAGAACGCCATGCCGGCCTCCAACGCTCGGTCGTTGCCGGCCACCAGGTACGGCTCCTCGTGCCCGTCCAGACCGATGCCGTGGCCGGTGCGGTGCAGGAACGCGGGGCCGTAGCC
>NZ_QGSZ01000091.1 GCF_003857055.1 Micromonospora inaquosa
GTGGGCCGTGGGCGAGGTGACGCGGGGTCGGGCGGTGCGGGCCGGCGGCGGGGAGGCGGGGGCCTTGGGACGCCGACGGGACACTTCGAGGGCGGTCGGGGGGCGTCCTGGGTGCGCCCCAACACGTCACACCGCAACACGCCGGTCGGTCGCAGACAGGGACACGCAGCGTAGCTATCGTCCGCCGCAACGTGCATCGAGCGGCGTCGCAGCCCGTGTGCTTGCGGCGAGAACTGGCGAGAGCTGGCGAGAGCTACGGCACGGAGGAGCGGCGGGAGGGTCCGGTGGCGAACGAGGCGTTACGAGTGGCGATGGCCGAGGCGGGGGAGACGGTCGAGTCGTTGGCCGAGAAGGTCTGCGTCGACCCCAAGACGGCGGCGCGGTGGCTCTCCTCGGGGCGCATCCCGCATCCGCGTACCCGGGTGGCGGTGGCCGAGGTGCTGCGCCGGGACGCCGCCGATCTCTGGCCGGAGCCGTTCCGCCGTCGTGACCTGCCGTGGTTCCGGCCGTGGGCCGAGCTGGAACAGGACGCCACCTCGCTCCGGTCCTACCAGCCGCTGCTGGTGCCGGGTCTGCTCCAGACCGAGGGGTACGCGCGCGCGATCCTGAGCACCGGTGGTCTGGTCGCACCGTCCGACGTGGACCAGATCGTGGCGAGCCGCCTCGAACGGCAGGCGGTCCTGTGCCGCGATGCTCCACCGCAGCTTGTGGCGGTGATCGACGAGGTGGTGCTGCGCCGGCCGGTCGGCGACCGCGCCGTGATGGCCGGCCAACTGGCCCACCTCGCGGGAGTGGCTGAGTGGGAGCACGTGCAGGTCCGGGTCATTCCGGCCGAGAGTCCGTGGCACACCGGGCTGGCTGGCCCTTTTGTGCTGGGGCGGCTGCCCGACGGGGCCGAATTGGCGTATCTCGACAATCAGCTCCGCGGTCAGGTCGTGACCGATCCCCTCGACGTGGCTAGCCTGGGACGCAGGTGGGAGAGCGTCACCGGCGAGGCGCTCCCGCAACGACGGTCGATCGAGTTGATCAGGGAAGTGGCCACGACATGGACATGACCGGCGCCCGCTGGCGCACCGCGACCCGCAGCAGCAACAACGGCGGTGACTGCGTCGAGGTGGCCGACAACCTGCCCGGCCGGGTGCTGGTGCGCGACAGCAAGGACCGTGACGGTGGCACCCTGACCTTCGCCCCGACCGCCTGGTCGTCGTTCGTCGAAGCGGTGGGCACGGCCGACGCGGCCAGCCGCTGATCCACTCGGGTTCACGGAAAACGGGGCATCAGGGCGACCCGGACACCCCGACTCCCTGAAAGCCGAGCGGACCAAGCAGCCGGCGGGGCAAGCAGCCGGCGGGGCAAGCAGCCGGCGGGGCAAGCGGCGGGTCGGGGTCAGGCCGTACCCCAGGTGTAGGTCTGCTTGCGCAGCTTGAGATAGACGAACGCCTCGGTGGAGAGCACCCCGGGCACCGCGCGCAGTCGTTGCAGGATCTCCAGCAGGTGGTCGTCGTTGCGGCAGACCACCTCGGTGAGCAGGTCGAACGACCCGGCGGTGATCACCACGTAGTCGACCTCCTCCAGCTCGGCGAGCCGGTCCGCAACCGCCTCCAGGTCACCGTCGGTACGTAGGCCGATCATCGCCTGTCGGGGGAAGCCGAGCTGGAGCGGATCGGTCACCGCCACGATCTGCATCACGCCGGAGTCGAGTAGCCGCTGCACCCGTTGGCGGACTGCCGCCTCGGAGAGCCCCACCGCCTTGCCGATCGTCGCGTACGGGCGGC
The DNA here is from genome assembly GCF_003857055.1 of Micromonospora inaquosa. Classification (GTDB taxonomy): domain Bacteria; phylum Actinomycetota; class Actinomycetes; order Mycobacteriales; family Micromonosporaceae; genus Micromonospora; species Micromonospora inaquosa. Next base: position 1,776 of record NZ_QGSZ01000091.1, read on the forward strand.
GGCCGTCCTCCTGGAGCTGCTCGATGATCTGCTTGGCCACGTCATCCAGCAGAGCGTGATTGGCACCGTCACGGACAGCGACGCGTCGACCGCCGTTGCTGTTCTCGTGTTGCCGGTTTGTCATTGCCCGCTCCCCATATCCCGAATCGTGATGTCGCGCGTGTATCCCCGCGTAGTCTGGCGTATTTCGTCGTACATCGCTATTCCCGCAACGGAATCCCTTGTAAGGGAGGTCACCTCATGTCAGGATCAGTCGTCCATGGCACTTGACCCTCCCTACATTCCCGCCGGCGCGCCTCCCCGTCCCGCCCGCCGACGATGACCCCTAGGAGTCGTCATGCGTACTCCCCTCCGGCCCCTCTCCCGGCGTGGACTGCTCACCGGCACTCTCGGTTCGGCCACCCTGCTCACCATGGGCGGCAGCCTCGCGGGCTGCGGCACCAAGGGCGCGCAGCAGACCGAAACTGGCTGCGTCAGCGAGGACCTCTCCGGCACCGAGAAGAAACTCGCCTTCGCCAACTGGCCGCAGTACATGGACGTGGACGAGAAGGACGAGTCCAAGCGACCGAGCCTCGACGAGTTCATCACGAAGACCGGCATTCAGGTGACCTACACCGAGGACATCAACGACAACAACGAATTCTTCGGCAAGGTGCAGAACCAGCTCGCCGCCTGCCAGAGCACCGACCGGGACATCATCGTGCTGACCGACTGGATGGCGGCCCGGATGATCCGGCTCGGCTGGATCCAGAAGCTCGACCCGGCGAAGATCCCGAACGTGCAGGCCAACCTGCTTCCGTCGCTGCTCAACCGCCCCTTCGACACCGAAAACCGGATCTCCATCCCGTGGCAGTCGGGCCTCGCCGGACTGGCGTACAACGGCAACGTCACGAAGGAACTGCGGACGGTCGACGAACTGCTCACCCGCCCCGACCTCAAGGGCAAGGTGACAGCTCTCAGCGAGATGCGCGACACCATGGGTCTGCTGCTCGGGTCCAACGGGCACGACCCGGCCAACTTCACCGCCGCCCAGTTCGACGACGCCCTCAACAAGCTCAAGAAGGCCGTCGACTCCGGCCAGATCCGTAAGTTCACCGGCAACGACTACGCGCCCGACCTGGCCAAGGGCGACATCGCCGCGTGCATCGGCTGGTCCGGGGACGTCATCCAACTCTCCGGTGAGGACGAGAAGGTGCGGTTCGTCGCGCCGGACTCCGGCGTGATGCTCTTCAGCGACAACATGATGGTCCCCAACAAGGCCACCCACAGGAGCAACGCCGAAGCGTTGATCAACTACTACTACGAGCCGGCCGTCGCGGCGAAGCTGGCTGCCTATGTCAACTACATCTGCCCGGTCAAGGGCGCGCAGGCCGAGATGGAGAAGATCGACCCCGAGCTGGCCGCCAACCCGCTGATCTTCCCCGACGAGGCGCTGCTGTCGAAGTCCAAGGTGTTCATGGCTCTGGACGAGAAGCAGGAGCGGGAGTACGAGGGCAAGTTCCAACAGGTCATCGGGGCGTGACGAGGATGGCGCGCGAGACACCGGCCGGCGACCTGCGCCTGGCCAACCTCACCAAACGGTTCGGCGTCTTCACCGCTGTCGACGACCTGAGCCTGACCATCGGGCAGGGCTCGTTCTTCGCGCTGCTCGGTGCCTCCGGCTGCGGCAAGACCACCACGTTGCGGATGATCGCCGGCCTGGAGGAACCGACCAGCGGCCAGGTGCTCCTCGGCGACCGGGACATCACCCGGCTGCGGCCGTACAAACGACCCGTCAACACCGTCTTCCAGAGCTACGCGCTCTTCCCACACCTCAGCATCTTCGAGAACGTCGCCTTCGGGCTGCGCCGACGCGGCATCCGCTCGGTCGACGACGAGGTGACCCGGATGCTGTCGCTCGTGCAGCTCGACGGCTACGGCAACCGCCGCCCGGCCCAGCTCTCCGGCGGTCAGCAGCAGCGGGTCGCGCTGGCCCGCGCACTGATCAACCGGCCGCAGGTGCTGCTGCTCGACGAGCCGCTGGGCGCACTCGACCTCAAGCTGCGCCGACAGATGCAGATCGAGCTGAAGCGCATCCAGACCGAGGTCGGCATCACCTTCGTGCACGTCACCCACGACCAGGAGGAGGCCATGACCATGGCCGACACGGTCGCGGTGATGAACGCCGGCCGGATCGAGCAGTTGGGTGCACCGGCCGACATCTACGAGTTTCCCGCCACCGCCTTCGTGGCGAACTTCCTCGGCCAGTCCAACCTGCTCGCCGGGGAGGCCACCGGCGTCGGCGGCGGCGACGTCGCGGTCACGGCGCACGGCACGCGCTTCTCGGTGCCCGCCGGCCGGTCGCGGGCCGAGCACGGTCCGGTCCACCTGGGGGTACGCCCGGAGAAGCTGATACTGGTCGGCTCCGCCGACCAGGTGCCCGCTGGGCATCAGCACGTCACCGGGATAGTCACCGACGCCTCCTACGTGGGAGTCAGCACGCAGTACCTGGTGCGCACCGGCTGGGGCACCGAGTTGTCGGTCTTCGCCGCCAACAGCGGCACGTCGGCGCGGGTGGCGGTCGGCAGCGAGGCTGTGGCGTACTGGGATCCGCGGCACGCGTTCCTGCTGCCCCGCGACGCCGCCGACACCGACCGGACGTCGCCGGTGCTCGACGAGCCGGTGGGTGCGTCGTCGTGACCCTCCTGGCCCCCACCGGGTCCGGGCAACCGCCACCGGCACCGCCGGCAGCCCGATCCGGGCGGCGCCGACTCCTGCCGTACCTGCTGCTGCTGCCCGGTGCGGCCTGGCTGCTCATCTTCTTCGGCGTGCCGTTGGTGCAGTTGGCGGCGGCCAGCCTGTACGACCCCAGCGGCTCGCTCTCCACCGGGTACGCGATGACCTGGGCGGTCAGCAACTACCCGGACGTGCTGCAGGCGTACTGGCCACAGTTCCTGCGCTCGTTCGGCTACGCCGGGCTGGCCCTGGTGCTGGCGCTGCTGCTCGGCTACCCGCTGGCGTACGCGATCGCGCAGAAGGCCGGCCGCTGGAACAACCTGCTGCTGGTGTGCGTCGTCGCGCCGATGTTCACCAGCTTCCTGGTCCGCACGCTGGCCTGGAAAACGATCCTGTCGGACAACGGCGCGCTCGTCGGTCTGCTGCGTGACGTGCACCTGCTCGCCCCGGACGGTCGGCTGCTGGCCACGCCGTTCGCGGTGGTGCTCGGCCTGACGTACAACTTCCTGCCGTTCCTGGTGCTGCCGCTGTACGCGAGCCTGGAGCGGCTGGACCACCGGTTGCTGGAGGCGGCCACCGACCTGTACGCGAGCCCGGTGCAGGCGTTCCGTCGGGTGACCCTGCCGTTGTCCATGCCCGGCCTGGTCGCCGGAACGCTGCTGTTCTTCATTCCGGCCAGCGGTGACTACATCAACGCGGAACTGCTCGGCACCCCGAACGAATACATGATCGGCAACGTCATCGACTCCGCGTTCCTGGTCCGACTGGACTACCCGCAGGGCGCGGCGCTGTCGTTCCTGCTGATGGCGGCGATCCTCGCGGTGGTCTTCGGCTATCTGCGCAGGGCCGGCACGGAGGAGGTGGTGTAAATGAGGCTCTCGCGTTGGCTGGCGGACCGCTGGGTGATGATCGTGGCGTTGCTGGTGCTCGGCTACCTGGCGCTGCCGATCCTGGTGGTGGCCGGGCTGTCGTTCAACCGGCCGTCGAGCCGGCTGTCGTACGACTTCAACGAGTTCACACTGGACAACTGGCGGCAGCCGTGCGCCACCTCGGACATGTGTGACGCGGTGGTCCGCAGCGTGCAGATCGGTTTCCTCGCCACCGTGATCGCCACCGTGCTCGGCACCCTGATGGCGTTCGCGCTGGTCCGGCACCGGTTCCGGGGCCGGTCCGGGATCAACGTGCTGATCTTCCTGCCGATGGCCACCCCGGAGCTGGTGATGGGCACGTCGTTGCTGGCGCTGTTCGTGTCGGCGGGCGTGCCGCAGGGTTTCTGGACCATCCTGATCGCGCACGTGATGTTCTGCGTGTCATTCGTGGTGGTCACCGTGAAGGCGCGGCTCGCCGGGATGGACCGGCGGCTGGAGGAGGCCGCCATGGACCTCTACGCCAGCGAGTGGCAGACCTTCCGGCGGATCACCCTGCCGCTGGTGCTGCCCGGCATCGTGGCCGCCGCGCTGCTCGCGTTCTCGCTGAGCTTCGACGACTTCATCATCACGAACTTCAACGCCGGCACCACAGTCACGTTCCCGATGTACGTCTGGGGCGCTGCCCAGCGGGGCATCCCCCCGCAGGTCAACGTGATCGGCACGGCGATGTTCGCGATCGCGTTGCTGCTGGTGGGGCTCAGCTCGCTGCGCGGTCGACGGGCCCGCCGCGCCAACCTGCTGGCCGGGCCGGCGGGTCACCTGCGTCGGCCGTCATGACGCTCCCGGACGCGGGGCGGTCCCCGGGCCGACCGACCAGCGGGCCGTCATGACGCTCCCACCTACCGGCCGGGCGTTGGCCGACGCGGCACCCGTGCCGTACTGGCTCGATCGCCCGGACCGCCCCGACCCGCTGCCGTCACTGAGCGGCCGGCACTCCACCGACCTGCTGGTGATCGGCGGCGGTTACAGCGGGCTGTGGGCCGCGCTGTTGGCGAAACAGGCGGACCCGGATCGTGACGTGCTGCTCGTCGACGCCGGGACCTGCGGGTGGGCCGCGTCCGGGCGCAACGGCGGGTTCTGCGCCGCCTCGCTGACCCACGGCCTCGCCAACGGCGTCGACCGGTTCCCCGACGAGGTCGGCGAGTTGGAACGCCTCGGCCGGGAGAACCTGGACGCCATCGCCGCCACCGTCGCCACGTTCGACATCGACTGCGACTTCGAGCGCACCGGTGAGCTGGCCGTCGCCGTCGAGCCGTACCAACTCGACGGGCTGGCCGCCGACGCGGACCTGGCCCGTCGGTACGGGCACCGGGTGCGGCTGCTCGACCGGGACGAGGTGCGCGCCGAGGTGCACTCGCCGACGTACCTGGGAGGGATGTTCGACGCCGAACGGGTGGCCATGGTGGACCCGGCGAAGCTGGCCTGGGGCCTGCGCCGCGCCTGCCTCGACCTCGGCGTACGCGTGCACGAGCACACCCGGGTCACCGGACTGCGCGCCGATGGTGCGGCGCTGCACGCCAGCACCCTGGGCACCGACCCCGCCGCCCAGCCGGCCGACCCTGGTCGGGCCGACAATCGGGACGTCGGCCGGCCCGGCTCGGTACGGGCGCGTCGGGTCGTGCTGGCCACCAACGCGTTCCCGCCGTTGCTGCGCCGACTGCGGGCGTACCTGGTGCCGGTCTACGACCACGTGCTGATGACCGAGCCGCTCACCCCCGCCCAGCGCGACGCCATCGGTTGGCGCAACCGGCAGGGGCTCGCCGACACCGCCAACCAGTTCCACTACTACCGGATCACCGCCGACGGGCGGATCCTCTTCGGCGGCTACGACGCCGTCTACCACTACGGCAATCGGGTCGCGCCCGAGTTGGAGCAACGACCGGCCACCTTCACCACCCTCGCCCGCCACTTCTTCACCACGTTCCCGCAGCTCGCCGACGTGCGATTCAGCCACCGCTGGGGCGGTGTCATCGACACCTGCACCCGGTTCTGCCCGTTCTTCGGCACCGCCTACCGGGGTCGGCTGGCGTACGCGGCCGGCTACACCGGCCTCGGCGTCGGGGCCACCCGCTTCGGTGCCCGGGTGCTGCTCGACCTGCTCGACGGCGGGGACACTCCGCTGACCCGGCTCGACCTGGTTCGCCGCAAGCCACTGCCGTTCCCACCGGAACCCGTCCGCGCGGTCGGCATCAATCTCACCCGCTGGTCACTGGCCCGCGCCGACGCGCGCGAGGGCCGGCGCGACCTCTGGCTCCGTACTCTCGATCGTTTCGGTTTGGGGTTTGATTCCTGATGCGTGCCCTCCTCGTCGGCGCCGGTGGCGTCGGCTCCGCCGCCGTAGCCATCGCCGCCCGACGGGCCTTCTTCGAGACCATGGTGGTCGCCGACCACGACCCCGTTCGCGCCCAGCGCGCGGTCGCCGGCCACGGTGACCGTTTCGTCGCCGCCCAGGTGGACGCCGCCTCCGCCGACGCGGTCACCGCGCTGTGCCGGGAGCACCGGATCACGCACGTGCTCAACGCCGTCGACCCGCGGTTCGTCATGCCGATCTTCAACGGTGCGTTCACGGCCGGCGCGGACTACCTGGACATGGCGATGTCGCTGTCGCAGGCCGAGACGGGGGTGAAGCTCGGCGACGAACAGTTCGCCGTGGCCGACACCTGGTCGGCGGCCGGTCGGTTGGCGTTGTGCGGCATCGGCGTCGAGCCGGGCCTCTCCGACGTGTTCGCCCGTTACGCCGCCGACGAGCTGTTCAGTGAGATCGACGAGATCGGTGTCCGGGACGGGGCGAACCTCACAGTCGACGGGTACGACTTCGCGCCCTCGTTCTCCATCTGGACCACCATCGAAGAGTGCCTCAACCGGCCGGTCGTCTGGGAGCGGGACCGGGGCTGGTTCACCACCGAACCGTTCTCCGAACCGGAGATCTTCCACTTTCCCGAGGGCATCGGGCCGGTCGAGTGCGTCAACGTCGAACACGAGGAGGTGCTGCTCATCCCGCGCTGGGTCAAGGCCCGGCGGGTCACCTTCAAGTACGGCCTCGGCGACGAGTTCATCAAGGTGCTCAAGACGCTGCACAAGCTTGGTCTGGACGCGGTCTCCCCGGTGCGGGTACGCGGCGTCGAGGTCTCCCCGCGCGACGTGGTGGCCGCGAGTCTGCCCGACCCGGCCACGCTCGGCGCCCGGATGCGCGGCAAGACCTGCGCCGGCACCTGGGTGCGCGGCCTCGGGCCGGACGGGCGGCCCCGCGAGGTCTACCTGTACCACGTGGTCGACAACGAGTGGTCGATGCGGGAGTACGGGCACCAGGCGGTGGTCTGGCAGACCGCAGTCAACCCGGTCGTCGCGTTGGAGTTGCTCGCCGGCGGCGCGTGGGCCGGTGTCGGGGTGCTCGGGCCGGAGGCGTTGCCCCCGATGCCCTTCCTCGACTTGCTCACCGGCTACGGCTCCCCCTGGGGCCTGGAGG
>NZ_QGSZ01000228.1 GCF_003857055.1 Micromonospora inaquosa
CCTGCACCGCGACCGCCGCGACCACCAACGTCTGGGGCGACCGGTACAACACGTCGGTGACGGTCAGCGGCGCCAGCACATGGACGGTTGTCGTCGCCATCACCGCACCCCAGCGGATCTCCACCATCTGGAACGGCACCGCCACCTGGGACAGCAGCGGCACCGTCATGACCATGCGGTCCAACGGCAGCGGCAACACCTTCGGCTTCACCACGATGACCAACGGCAACAGCAGCGCCCGCCCCCAGATCCGCTCCTGCACCTCGGGTTGACATCGCCCAGGTTGAGACGTGCGCGGTGGGTGCGCCCGGCACCCACCGCGCACCTGGCGACCCGGCGCGCGGACCAGTCGCCACTAGCCTGCACTGATGCGACACACCCTCATCCCCGGGGATGACAGCCTGCACGGGCACTTCTCCCCCGATCTCCCGCCGGTGCTCACCATCGACCCCGGCGACACCGTCACCTATCGCACCCTGGACTGCTGGTGGTCCGCCGGCCCGTACCCGGGCGGGTCGAACCGGGACCGCCCGCGGGTCGCGCAGCACCGGCCCGAGCACGGACACGCATTGATCGGTCCGGTCGCGGTCCGCGGTGCGCGCGCCGGGCAGACCCTCGCGGTACGCATCGACGCGGTCGTGCCGGCCACCTGGGGCACCACAGTTGCCGGCGGCTGGCCGAGCGAGTTCAACCAGCGCTACGGCGTGCAGGAACAACCGGTGGTGCACGCCTGGACGCTGGACCCGGTGACGATGGCCGGCCGCAACCAGCATGGCCACACGGTCGCGCTGCGGCCCTTCATGGGAGTGCTCGGTATGCCACCCGCCGAGCCGGGACGGCACTCGACGATCCCGCCGCGCCCCTGGGGCGGCAATCTGGACTGCCGGGACCTCACCGCCGGAAGCACCCTCCTGCTGCCGATCCCGGTGGACGGCGCGCTGTTCTCCGTCGGGGACGGGCACGCCGCACAGGGCGACGGCGAGGTCGGCGGCACCGCGATCGAGTGTCCGATGGACGAGGTGACGTTGACCTTCGACGTGCGCGACGACTTCCCGGTCACCGGCCCGGTGGCCCGCACCCCCGACGCGTGGCTGACGCTGGGCGTCGGCGCCTCCCTCGACGACGCCACCTTCACCGCCCTGGAGTCGATGCTGACGCTGATGCAGCGGCTGCACGGCCTCAGCCGCGCGGACGCGGTGGCGCTGGCCAGCATCGCTGTCGACGTGCGGGTGACGCAGATTGTCAACCAGAGCGTCGGCGCGCACGCGGTGCTCCGCGACGACGCGCTGGGCTGGCCGGACGCCGATTCTGTCGGAGGCCGCCGTTAGCGTGTGGTCACTGTCGCCGCGCCGGCCGGATCGCGCCGCTCGCTGACCCTCGGAGGCCCCCCATGTCCCAGGAGACGACCTACCTCGAACTGTCCGAAGTAGACGGTGCGCACAAGTTCTACGAGGTCATCGTCGACAATGCCACGCTGACGGTGCGCTACGGCCGGATCGGCGACCAGGGGCAGGTCAAGGCGAGCGCCTATCCGGACAACGCGCGGGCCCGGGCCGCCGCGGCGAAGAAGATCGGGGAGAAGGTCCGCAAGGGCTATGCGCCGGCGGTGCCCGGCGTCCGCCAGAAGCGCACCGTGTCGCGGCGGCAGATCGTCAGCACCCGCTCCACCGCCCGCACCGCCCCGGCGCTCTGGCGCTACGACTCCGGTGCCCCCGCCTTCGGCATCTTCGTCGATGGGCAGCACTGCATGGTCGGCAACGAGCACGGTGTCATCACCACGCTCGACCACGACGCCCGGGTGCGCAGCCAGGTCCGCCTTCCCGACGGCGTGAAGTGCATCGTCGCCGACGACGCCTGGATCTACGCCGGCTGCGACGACGGCAACGTCTACGACCTGTCCGGCAAGGTGCCCCGGGTGGCGTACGCGATCGCCCCGGAGATCGACATCTACTGGCTCGACATTCACGACGGCGTCCTCGGCGTCTCCGACGCCGACGGCGGGATCACCGCCGTCGACCACGAGGACGAGTTCCTGTGGCGTCGCCCCGGCCGGGGGCGATCGGCCTGGATGGTGCGCTGCGACGACAACGCCATCTACCACGGCCACTCGCAGGGCGTGACCGGCTACGAGTGGCGTACCGGCGGGGAACTGTGGCACACCACTACCGGTTCGGTGCTCTTCGGCTGGCAGGAGCACGGCAGTGTGTTCGCCGGGACGGGCAGCCGCGAGGTGGTGCGGCTGTCCAAGACGGGTCGACACGAACGCACCTACCGCTGCGACGCCCCGGTCTTCTCCTGCGCCACCGCCGAGGGCGGCCGGTACGTCTTCGCCGGTGACAGCCAGTCCTCGATCTACTGCTTCGACTCGGCGGGCACCCGGCTGTGGAAGCTCGGCACCGGCTGCGGCTCGGCGTATTCCATGCAGTACCACGACAACCGGCTCTACGTCGTCACCACCGGTGGCCAACTGGCCTGCATCGACGCGAGCGAGCCGGCGATCCGCGCCGCGCAGGCCGGGGACGTGCCGCAGGTGCGCGACATCAAGGCCCCCCGCCAGGCACCCCAGCCGGTGCAACCGACGATCGTCGAGGTGACCAGCGACTCGGGCGCGGGCGTGGTCGTGCAGTGCCTTGACGATCGAGGGCGGTTGCGGGTTCAGGTCCTGTCCGAGGGCTTTCGGCGCGACTGGTCGGTGCAGTTCCCCAAGGGAATTCGCGAGCCGGGCGCCCGCTACCTGGTGACCGAGGTGCGCGAGTCCAGCCGCGGTGGCTACTACCGCGCGTACGGCGACATCCGCCGTCTGCGCTGACGGCGGGCACACCGCCTCGCACCGAGGGGCCCGGCCGCGCCGGCCCGTGTCGTAGGGTGCCGGCATGGCGCACCCCGTCCGGGCCAACGGCGACGCCAACGGGGCCTGGTGGGCCGTCCCGCCGACCCGGCAGGTGAGTCACCTGCCGGGCGTCGACCCGGAGCTGCTGCGGGTGGCACTCGACCCGCTGCCACCGGCCGCGCCCGCGATCCTGCACTACCGGCCCACGCTGGTAGGTCCCCTCAGTGACCTCGTGGAGGCGCTGCTCGACCAACTCGACACCGCAGCCCTCGCGATGTTCCCCCGCTGGCTGACGGGGGCCGACCGCTTCGACAGCGATGGCACGCTCGGCGTGGCGGCGGTACGGGCCCTCGCGGCCCGTACCGCCGCCCGTTCCCGGCACTTCGGCCCGTTCCTGGCCGACCTCGCCGAGCGAGGGCTGCGCGGCCCACGCCGCCCCGGCGGCCGGTCCCGCTTCGCCCCAGGGGTACGCGCCGCCGGGCTCGCCCGGGTGATCGCCGAGGCGTATGACCGGGAGAACTGCGTACTCGTCGTGGCCCTGCCCGACCTGGGGGTAGACGCCGAGCGGACGCTGGTGGCCGCCGCCGAGTGGCTGGTGCGGCACGGCGGCTTCACAGTGTGGTTGGCCGGCGGGCCGCTGTGCCACGCCGACCGGGTGCGCTCGGTACCGGTGCTGCTCCCCACCCGGTTCGCCGGGCTGGCCAGCACGATCGAACAGGCTCCGGCCACCGCCGCCGAGCCGGGGGCGACGGTGTTGGCCTGGCCGCCGCTCGCTGGCGTGCCGCGCGGCGACAGCGCCGCCGAGCAGGCCTTGGAACGCGCGCTCGCGCCGCACGACTGGGCGCGCGGCCGGCTGTGGAACCAGACCTACGAGTGGCACGTGCTGGGTACGGCGTACCGTCTGGATCTGTTTTGGCCCACGGAGGGTCTTGCGGTCGAGGTGGACGGCCCGGAGCATCGTGGGCGAATCGCTTTCGCCAACGATCGGCGGAGAGACGTGCAGCTGCAACTCCTCGGGCTGGACGTGCTCCGCTTCACCAACGAGCAGGTGCTCACCGACGCGCCGGCGGTGGTCGACGGAATCCGTCGGCTGCTGGCCCGGCGACGCGCGGTCGGCACGCACCCCCACGGAGATGAGACATCATGACGAGCCCGGCGGACGTCCCGCACCTGACGCCGAACCAGATCAACGCCCTCGTGGTGCTGATGGTCGAGGCACGCCGACTCACCAACGTCGAGCTGAAAGAGCTGGCCGGTTTCACGCTGACCGGCAAGGACAACACGAAGCTCGTCGACCTGGGTCTGGTGGACACCGACCGGACGCACCGGCCGTTCGCCCACGAGCTGACCGATGAGGGCTGGCGGGTGGCACGTCAGCTGCACGCCACCGCACCGCCGAAGCAGGGCGGCTCGACCACTCGGTCGCTGTTCGTCGTCCTGTCCAACCTGCACCGTTCGCTGGACCGGCTGCGGGTCAGCCACGGCGACTTCTTCAAGCAGACCGGGGCGACGGCGCCGGCGGTCAGCGAGCCTCGGCACGAAGCACCGGCACCCGCAGCGGCGGCACCCGTGTCCGCGGCGCAGGTGGAGGCGCTGGTGCGTTCGGCGTACCGGGATCTGGCCACCGCGCCGGGCGCCTGGGTCGGCCTCGCCGACGTCCGGGACCGGCTGGCCGACACCGACCGGGCCGCCCTGGACGCGGCGTTGCGGACGATGGTCGGTCGGGAGGACGTCCGGATCATCCCGGTGGCGAACACCAAGTCGCTGACCGCACGGGACCGGGCCGCGGCCGTCCGCATCGGGAACGAGGACAACCACGCCCTGGCGATCGGCCCGGCATGATCTCCGACGACCAGCGGGCCGCGCTGGAAGCGGTGAGTCTCAACCCGGCGGTCACCCCGGACGACGTCTGGCGACCCAGCCCGCACAACGTGCCGGAGCTGCACGAGAAGGTGGCCGCGGAGATCCTGCGCGGGGTGGCGCGGGCCCGCACCGACGACACGAGCATGCCGCTCGGCGTGGCCATGCAGGGCCGCGCGGGCGCCGGCAAGACGCACCTGCTCGGGGCGGTCCGCGAACGGATCCAGCGCGAGGGCGGCTACTTCTTCCTGGTCGACATGGTCAGTGGCAAGACGTTCTGGGAGAGCGTGGCCCTGGCTCTGGTCGAGGGGATGGGCCGCGCCCACGTCGGCTGGGGCACCCAACTGAAGACCTTTCTGCGTCGACTCACCCCGCAGCTCGGCCTGCCGGTGGAGGTCCGCGACGCGATCGCCGGTGCCCAACCGGTGACCCGTGCCCAACTCGACACCTTCATCCGGGCGCTGCGCGAGCGCGACCGGGAGGTCGGACGGGACGCCCAGGACACCGCACGGGCGCTCGTCCTGCACGGTGCCATCGACTTCGAGGCACAGGATGTCGGCTACGCCCACCTGATCTCCGAACCGGGTGACCCGGCGGCGCGGGCACAGTGGGGGTTGAGCGCCGCGATCCGTACTCCGCAGCAGGTCGTGCAGGACATCTCCCGGCTGATGGCGCTGACCCTGGACCCCACGGTCATCGCCGTGGACCAGCTCGACACGCTGTTCGCCCAGACCAGCACGTCACTGCTCAACCACCATCAGGGGCTGGAGGACGGCCAGGCCAAGGTGCTCGGCCCGATCGCCGACGGCCTGCTCAAGCTCCGCGACATCACCCGCCGCACGCTGGTCGTGGTCTCGTGCCTGCCCGACACCTGGGTGCTGCTGACCCGCACCGCGCCCACCCCGGTCGGCGACCGCTTCCGTACGGCGACCCTGCCGGACCGGATCCCCACCCCGGAGATCGGGCAGGCCATCGTGGCGAAGCGTCTCGCCGCCGCGTTCGCCGGTCCGCGCTTCGAGCCGCCACATCCCACCTGGCCGATCGCATCCGCCGCCTTCGCCGACGCACCCACCCTCACACCACGCGCCCTGCTGCGCCGGGTGGACCGCCACATCGCCTGGTGCCGCGACCGCGACGAGGTGGTCGAGCTCGACCGGCTCATCGACGGCGCCGACTCGACGCCGACGGTGAGCGCCGTCCGTGGCGGTACCGGTGACCCGACGACCGACGAGCGACGCCTGCACGAGTTGGACGCGCGGTTCGCCGAGCTGGTCGAGGCCGCGGACGTGTCGGCCGCCGTCGACCCGGCGGGCGAGGACGAACACCTGCCGCCGCTGCTCGCCGCCGGCCTGGCCGCCTGGATCGCCGAGCAGTCACCGACCGGCGCCACCTACAAGTACGACCCGCCGCCCGGGCGCAAGCCCGCGCTGCACGGGCGGCTGATCGAGGTGCTCGACGAGGCCACCGAGAACGAGGCGCACTGGTGCTTCCGGGCCATCGCGCACCCCAACGCCATCGCCGTCACCGCCCGGGTCAAGGCCGCGTGCACGCTGGCCGGACTGGACCGGGACCTGCCACAACGGCGGTTGATCCTGCTGCGTAACGGTCCGTGGCCGACCGGGAAGCGTACGACCGAGGTGTTGAACGGGTTCGACGCGGCCGGCGGCCTGCGGTGCGCCGTGCCGGAGGCGGACCTGCGGGTCTTCGCGGCGCTGCGGGTGATGGCGGCCGAGCCGTCCACGGCCCTGCAGGAGTGGCTGGTGGCCCGTCGCCCGGCCAGCGGCACCGAACTGTTCCGCACGGTCCTGCCCGGTCCGGACGGGACGCGCGGCGGTGCCCCGCCGACGACGCCCGACGACGGCGAGCCACCGTCGCCCGACAGCGGTCCCGACCCCACGAACGTGCCGGTCGCCGACGTGGCAGGTGGTCCGTCGACCGGTGCGGCGCCCGCGCCCGTACCCGCCGACCCGGTCGACCTCGCGGTCGATGCCAGCGGTCGGCCCGTCGGGCTGGGGCGGACCGTCGACGGGGGCCACCCGTTCACTGTGCCGCTGGAGTCGCTGCGCCGGCACGCCGTCGTGTTCGCCGGGTCCGGCTCGGGCAAGACCGTGCTCATCCGTCGCCTGGTCGAGGAGTGCGCCCGCGAGGGTGTCTCCGCGATCGTGCTCGACCCCAACAACGACCTCGCCCGGCTCGGCGACGCGTGGCCCGACCCACCGGGCGGGTGGGGCCCCGGCGACGCCGACCGGGCCGCCGACTATCTCGCACACACCGAGGTGGTGGTCTGGACGCCCCGGGTCAGCGCCGGTCGGCCGCTGAGCTTCCAACCGCTGCCCGACTTCACCTCCCTGCGGGACTGGCCGGACGAGTTCGACCAGGCCGTCCGCTCCGCCGTGGAGGCCCTCGCGCCCCGGGCCGGCGTGGACCGTTCGAGCCGGCTCGCCCAGCAGGGCAAGGCCGTCCTCACCGAGGCCCTCCAGGCGTACGCGCGAAGCGGGATGGTGGGCCTGCCCGGCTTCACCGAGTTCCTCAGCGACCTGCCCGAGGGGGTCAGTCGGCTGGCCCGCGCCGGGAAGCTCGCCGAGGAGTTGGCCGAGGCGCTCAAGGCGGCGATGGTCACCGATCCGCTCTTCGGCGGCGTCGGTGCGCCGGCCGACCCGGGGCTGTTGCTGACGCCGTCGGCGGGGCGGCGGGCCCGGGTGTCGGTGATCAGCTTCGTCGGCCTCACCTCCGACCAGGAGCGGCAGAGCTTCGTCAACCAGTTGCAGATGGCGCTCTTCGCGTGGATCAAGCGGCATCCCGCCGGTGACCGACCGCTGGGTGGGCTGTTCGTGATGGACGAGGCACAGACGCTCGCGCCTTCGACCGGCACCACGGCCTGCACCGCCAGCTCGATCGCGCTGGCCGCGCAGGCCCGCAAGTACGGTCTCGGGCTGGTCTTCGCCACCCAGGCGCCCAAGGGTCTGCACAACCAGATCTCCGGCAACGCGACGACGCAGTTCTTCGGGCTGCTCAACGCGCCGGCGCAGATCGACGCGGCCCGGCAACTCGCCGAGGCCAAGGGCGGCCGGCTGCCGGACATCGGCCTGCTCAACAGCGGTGAGTTCTACGCCGCCGGGGAGGGATTCTCGTTCGTCAAGGTCCGCACCCCGCTGTGCCTGACCCACCACCCGAAGGCGCCGTTGACCCCGGAGGAGGTCGTCGCGCGTGCCCGCCCGGCTGGGTAGCCTGGGCCCATGATCTTCATAACCGCCAAGTTCCGGGTCCTCGCCGAACACGCCGACCGGTGGCCGCAGATCGCCGCCGAGTTCACCGAGGCGACCCGGGCGGAGCCGGGCTGCCTGTGGTTCGACTGGTCCCGCAGCGTGGACGACCCTACCGAGTACGTGCTGGTCGAGGCGTTCCGCGACGACCAGGCCGGTGCGGCCCACGTGCAGTCCGCCCACTTCCGCGCGGCCCAGGAGACCCTGCCGCCGCACCTGGCCGAGACGCCGCGCATCGTCAACGTCACGGTGCCGCAGGAGGACTGGTCGCTGCTCGGCGAGATGGCCGTCCCCGAGGGCCGCTGACCGCCGCCGCCGACCCGTGCGGCGCGACCCGCCGTCAGCGCAGCCGGCGGGCGGTGAAACGGGTCGGCGGGTCGGCGATCACGTCCTGCGCCGCGATCAGCTGGATCTCCCGGGTGCCCGCCGCGAGAGTCGCCTCGAGCACGGTGTAGACGGAGGCGATGGTGCGTTCCAGCGCTGTCGCGGGCGAGCCGGTCGTCGACAGGTGCGCGAGGTACAGCGCCGCGGTGACGTCGCCGCCACCGTTCGGGTTGATCGGCAGCAGCGGCGTGGTCACCGCCCAGGCGCCCTCGTCGGAGACGGCCACCACCTCCAGCGAGTCCGGCGGCAGGTCGCCGTGCAGCACGCTGGTCACCAGGACGTGCCGTGGCCCGGTCGCGCGCACCACGTCGACCGCGTCGAGCACCTCGGCGAGCGAGTTCGTCGTGCGGCCGGCGAGGAAGTCCAGCTCGAAGTGGTTCGGCGTGATGATGTCCGCACGGGGTACGACGGTGTCCCGGAGGTACTCCGGAATCCCCGGGCGGACGAACATCCCCCGACCGGCGTCGCCCATCACCGGGTCGCAGCAGTACACGGCGGCCGGATTGGCCGCCTTCACCCTCGCCACCGCGTCCAGGATCACCGCGCCCACGGCCGGGTCGCCCTGGTAGCCGGAGAGCACCGCGTCGGCGCTGCCCAGGACCCCACGGTCCTCGATTCCGTTGATCACCTCCGCCACGTCCGCCGCCGGGAGCGTCGGGCCCCGCCATGCGCCGTACCCGGTGTGGTTGGAGAAGTGCACGGTCAGGACCGGCCAGACCTCGTGCCCGAGGCGTTGCAGCGGAAAGGCCGCCGCCGAGTTGCCGACGTGACCGTAGGCGACCGACGACTGGATGGACAGGATCTTCACCGGTTCATCATCACCACTGCGGCCGGTGCCGCAGGGACGGCCCGCCGTTTCTGTCGGGTGGCCCACTTGGCGTCGCCCCGTCGGGGTCGGGTGACCCGGCCGGCGTCGCCCCGTCGGGACGGCGTGAACGGGCGGCCCGGACCGTGTCGTCCGGGCCGCCCGAGCGGGGGGTGCGGTCAGCCGCCGAGGCTGGCCGCGGCCGAGGCGATCGACGAGGCGAAGTAGCTCACCTGGGTGTAGACGCCCGGGTAATTGGGCCGGGCGCAGCCGTTGCCCCAGCTGACGATGCCGACCTGGATCCAGGCGTTGTTGGCGGCGCGGCGGAACATCGGGCCACCCGAGTCGCCCTGGCAGGTGTCCGTGCCGCCGCTGGCGTAGCCGGCGCAGATCTCCTGGGCGGGGATGAGGTCGCCACCGTAGTTGGCGTTGCAGACGGAGTCGCTGACGAACGGCACTGTCGCCTTGAGCAGGTACCTCTGCTGGCCGCCGCCCTCACGCGCGGCGCCCCAGCCGGCGACGGTGAAGGTGCCGCTGTCGTACGCGGTGGTGGTGGTGATCGGCAGCGTGCTCAGCCCGGTGACGGGGCTGGCCAGCCGGATCAGCGCCCAGTCGCGGCCAGCGCCGTTGTAGCCGGGGGCCCGGTAGACGTAGTTGGACCGGACGGTGATCCGGCTGGACGACTGGAGGTCGACCGTCCCGAGCGTCGCGGTGATGCTGGTGTTGGTGCCGGTCGAGCCCACGCAGTGTGCCGCGGTGAGCACCAGCCGGGGGCTGTACAGCGCCCCGCCGCAGCCCATCGAGAGACGGACCATGAACGGGAACTCGCCCTGCGCGGCGCGGGTGCCGCCGACGACGTTCGGCGTCATGGGGCTGTCGGCCGCGGCGGCCGGCGCGGTGAGGGTGAGGCTGGCCGCGGTCACCGCGGCCAACGCGGTGGCCAGCAGGCCAGTGAGGGTACGCCAGCGAACCATGCATTCCTCCGCATCAGGGTGGCACGCCTCGTGAGCGCACCGCAGTCGAGATAGCGGTCATCATATTGAGGCACATGGATCTAGCGGGTCATCCTCTCTGGGTCGTACCACCGGGGCTATGGATCTCGCCCGGCGCGCGGGCGTCCGGTCTTCAGCCGCCCCGGGCGCCGGTGCTCTCCCGGCGGATGAGTTGGAACGGGGTCTGCACGGTCAGCGACCCCGCGACCTCCGCGCCTTCGATGCGAGCGACGAGACGGCGTACCGCGAGACGACCGATCTCCCTCTTGTCCGGGGCGATCGTGGTGAGGGTCGGGGCACTGAACCGCCCCTCCTCGATGTCGTCGATCCCGACCACCGCGACGTCCTCGGGCACCCGGTGGCCGGCCTCGGCCAGCGCCCGCAGCGCGCCGATGGCGACCAGGTCGTTGTAACCGAACACCGCGTCCGGCCGGTCACCGAGGGCGAGCAGGTCACGCATGGCCCGCTTGCCGTCGAGCCGACCGAACGCGTCGGTGCGGGCGACCAACCGCGGTCGGTACGGCAGGCCGGCGGCCGCCAGCGCCTCCCGGTACCCCTGGACCCGCAGGTGGGCCGACTGCCGGTCACCGCCCTGGGTGGCGCCGATGAACGCTATCCGACGACGGCCGATCGACACGAGATGCCGGATCGCCGCGTGGCTGGCGGCGACGTTGTCGATGGCGATGTGGTCGTGCGGCACGTCGTAGACGCCCTCGCCGATCAGCACGAGTGGACTGTCGGCGGTGCGGGCCAGCACCTCCTCCCGGCCGATCCGCACCGGGCTGAGGATCAGGCCGTCGATGACGCGCTGCCGGGAGCCGTCGAGGAGCGCCAACTCCGCGTCCCGGTCCGCGGCGGTGTTCTCCATCAGGAGGGTGTAGCCGAGCCCGGCCGCCTCGGAGATGGCGATCTCGGCGAGCTCGGCGAAGTAGGGGTTGGTCAGCTCCGGGACGGCCAGGGCGATCAGGCCGGTACGACCTCGGCGCAGGTGCCGGGCGCCGAGGTTGGGGCTGTAGCCGAGTTCGTCGATCGCCTGCTGCACCCGTTGTCGGGTCCGCTCCCCCACCGGCCGGTAGCCGTTCACCACGTTCGAGACCGTGGCCAGCGAGACACCGGCGCGCTGGGCGATGTCCTTCAGGCTGACGACCATCCACCAACCTTTCGCGAATCCGACCGGCGGGCCGCCGGGCCGACAGGGCATTGACGAACAGGCATTGACGGGACGCCCAGCGCGGCTCTATAACGTTATACAGGCGATGACAGATGTCAATATGCCTGTTGGCCGGTGGAGATCCCACCCGACATCCGTCGCTGACGCCCGTCCCCCGTCAAGGACCACCCGATGCCCACCACCCACGCGCTTCGGGCCTGGCTGCACCGCCCGCGGCGACTCGCCCCCTCGGAGACGGCATGACACGTCACGTCCCCATCCGCCCCGCCCTGCCACTGCTGCTCGTTCTCGCCCTGGTAGCCGGCGTCCTCGTAGCGCCTTCCTCGTCGGCGTACGCCGCGCCGGCCAAGACGCCGCCACTGACCACCCCCTGGACCAGCCAGGCCCTCGCCGGCACACCACTGCCCGAGTACCCGCGGCCGCAGATGACGCGGCCGGACTGGCTCAACCTCAACGGCGAGTGGCAGCTACGCCAGTCGGCGACCGACGACGCCCCGCAGTTCGGCACCAACCTGCCCGAGCGGGTCAACGTGCCCTTCCCGGTGGAGAGCGCCCTGTCCGGCATCCAACGGGCCGCCAACGACAACCGCAACTACCTGTTCTACCGACGCACCGTCACCATCCCGCCCACCTGGTCGGGTCGGCGGACCCTGCTGCACTTCGGCGCCGTCGACTGGCAGAGCACCGTCTGGGTCAACGGTGTCCGGGTCGGCGCGCACACCGGCGGCTACGACGCCTTCACCTTCGACGTGACTCCCCAGCTCACCGCCGGGACGAACGAGATCGTCGTCAAGGTCTGGGACCCCACCGACACCCGCCAGAACGGCAGCCTGCCCGCCATCGGCAAGCAGACCAAGACACCCGGCGGGATCTTCTACACCCCCAGCTCCGGCATCTGGCAGACGGTGTGGCTGGAACCGGTGCCCGCCGCCTCGATCAGCAGCGTGGACGTCTACCCGAACCTGAGCAACAACACACTGCGGGTCCGGGTCTTCACGCGGGGCAACGTGAGCGGCCACAGCGTCCTCGCCGAGGCGCTGAACGGCGCCACAGTGGTCGGCTCGGCCACCGGCGGCTTCACCGACTTCAGCGTGCCGGTGCCCAACGCGCGCCGCTGGTCACCCGACGACCCGTTCCTCTACAACCTCCGGGTGACCCTGCGCAACGCCGCCGGCGCCACGGCAGACCGGACCACGCACTACTTCGGGATGCGGGAGATCACCACCGGCCTCGTCAACGGGGTGCTGCGCCCCAAACTCAACGGCCAGTTCGTGTTCCAGGTCGGCACCCTCGACCAGGGCTTCTGGCCGGACGGGCTCTACACCGCGCCGACCGACGCCGCGCTCGCCTTCGACCTGCAGAAGCACAAGGACCTGGGCTTCAACATGGTGCGCAAGCACATCAAGGTCGAACCGCAGCGCTGGTTCTACCACGCCGACCGGCTCGGCCTGCTGGTCTGGCAGGACATCCCATCGTTGACCGCGCAGGAAATCGACCCCAACGACGTGCAGCAGGCGCAGTTCGAGGCCGAGGCACGCGAGATCGTCGACGAGCACCGCAGCTCACCCGCCGTGATCGCGTACACGCCCTACAACGAGGGCTGGGGCGAGCGGTCCCTCGCCGACACCCAACGGGTCGCGCAGAACATCAAGAACCAGGACCCGACCCGTCTGGTCAACCCGCACAGCGGCCACAACTGCTGCCAGTCCCTCGGCAACCCCGGCAACGGCGACATCGACGACTGGCACGTCTACCTCGGGCCCGACTCGCCAGTACCGTCGAGCAGCCGGATCGCGGTGCTCGGTGAGTTCGGCGGCCTGGGCCTGCACACGCCGGGCCACGAGTACAGCCCCAACGGTCAGTTCTTCGCCTACGAATGGCAGGCCAACTCGACAGTCCTCACGGACCGGTATGTGGGGCTGGTGCAGGGCACCCAGAACCTGATGCTCGGCAAGGGGCTCAGTGCCTCCATCTACACCGAGATCACCGACCTGGAGGGTGAGCTGAACGGCTTCCTCACCTACGACCGGCGAGTGATCAAGATGGACCAGGCGCGGGTGCGCGCCGCCAACACCGCGCTGATCAACGCCTCGAAGACCATCGGCAGTTCGGCGCCCGTCGCCCTGCCGCTCAACACCCGCCGATCGTTGCAGGTGACCACGCCCGGCTTCACCAACCGCTACCTACGCCACCAGGACGGCCTGGCCTACACCGAGGTGGTCGACGCCGCGAGCCCCAGCCTGCTCAAGGCCGACGCCACGTACACCATCCGGCCCGGTCTGGCCGGCACCAATTGCTACTCGTTCGAGTCGGTCAACTTTCCCGGGCAGTACCTGCGCCACCAGAACTCCCGGGTCCGCAACTCGCCGGACGACGGCTCCGCGTTGCTGCGCGCCGACGCCACCTGGTGCGCCCGTACCGGGCTGACCGGCACCGGCGTGTCGCTGGAGTCGTACAACTTCCGAGGTAAGTACCTGCGGCACTACAACTCGGAGGTCTGGCTCAGCAACGGCACCGGCGGCGACGCGTACAACACACCGACGTTGTGGACCGCCGACAGCACGTGGGGCATCGCCGCTCCGTGGGCGCCCTGACCCCAGTGCGCTGACCGGGGCGCGCTGACCGCGCGACTCGGGTGATCCACTCGGCTTTTGAAAGTCGCGGTTTCCGGTGCCCGGAGACACCCCGACTTCATGAAAGCCGAGTGGATCATGCCCGTCTACCCTGCGGCGTCACTCACCGCCTCGGGGGTCGTTTCCCCGGTCATGAGGGAAATCGGCGAGTCGATTGCACCGTCCGGCCGGATCGACCTTTCCGGGCAAGGACCGTGCCGCAACTTGCATCCGGCCAGGTCCGCTCGGCTGTTGCAACGCGCAATTAGGCCGATCAATAAATAGGCGAAGGTCAATCTTGACTTGTGCGGCTGGCCAGCGCACCGTAAAGAGCCAGAGGCAGATGCGCGCCATTATCGGCCCAGCTGAGATGGATCGCCAAATGGAGGCGCTGCCGGTTTTCGCGCCACGTGCATCGGGAGGCTTTCCATGCGGATGAATCCGTTCAGCAGGGTCTATCTCACTGACCCGGCGAGCATGTGGCGACGCATTCTCGACGATCCCGACGGGGTGCACTACGCCGAAGATCTGGGTCTGTGGTTGATCAGCAGGCACGCACACGTCCGGCGGGCCCTCGCCGACGCCGCGACATTCGCCAACGCCCTCACCCTCGCCCCGGTCTACGAGGTGTGCCCACCGGCGCTGAGCGTGATCATGCAGATCGACGCGCCACCCACGACGGCCGCCGCGGACCCACCGACGCACCCGCGCACCCGCCGGGCACTGCGGGCGACCTTCGCGAACACCGCCGAGCGGGTCGAGGCCGACTACGGGGCGATCGTCCGGCGCCGGGTCGACCAGTTGGTGTCCCGCCTCGTCGCCCGCCAGGGCGACCAGGTCGACCTGATCCCGGACTTCGCGACCGAGCTGCCCCTGCTGGTGGTCCTGGACATCCTCGGGGTGCCCGACGCGGACATCGGGCAGATCCGGAGGTGGGCGGACGGCCAGATCGCCCTCATCTGGGGGCAGCCGGACCCGGCCGAGCAGGTACGCCTGGCGAAGGGCCTGCTGGAGTTCTGGCACTACTGCGAGGAGCTGGTCCGCCAACGGATGGAGAGTGGACACCAGGGCGACGACTTCATCAGCCGTGCCCTGACGTACCGGGACGACGACGACAGCGTGCTGACGGTGCCCGAGGTGGCGAGCCTTGCCTTCAACCTCCTGGTCGCGGGCCACGAGACCACCGCCGGGTTGCTCGCGCACGCTCTCGACCAGGCCCTGTCCACTCCCCAGCGCTGGTCGGCGATCGCTGCGGACCCGGGGCTCGTCCCTGCCTTCGTGGGCGAGACGCTCCGGTTCGCGCCCGCCATCGACGGCTGGCTCCGGGTGACCACGCGAGAGGTCACCCTGGGAGCGGTGACGATCCCCGCCGGGGCGCGTTGCCTGCTGTTGATCGGAGCGGCGAACCGGGACCCCGAGGCATTCCATGACCCGGACCGGTTCGACCCACACCGGCCCGATGTGGGCAATCACCTGTCATTCGGTCACGGTCCACATTTCTGCATCGGTGCGGGATTGGCGCGACTTGAGGCCGGGATCGCCCTCAGCCGGCTCGCCGAAGCCATTCCCGGCCTACGGCTGTCACCGGAGCAACATCGCTCATACAAGCCCAATGTCGCGTTTCGCGCTCACCACAGACTGCTCGCGATAGTCGATATCCCGGCGTCCTCAGAGGGGCCGGCGGCACGAGGTGGCGCGACAGCCGAAGTGCACGCCGGCTGAGCGCCGCGAGCGCCAGCGTTGCTGACCTGTGGACGGGTTGAGGGGTGGGATGTGCCGCGTTGCCCGCTCCACCCGGCGCACCTCGGTGCTCGACGTCGGGTCCGGCACGCACCGTTCGCGCTTTGCCCGACGATCCATGCCGGCGAACGTCTTCACACCCATCGCATCCTGGGTTAAGAATTGCTCTCTGTGAATGTTCGGCCCATTAGCCAATCTCGATCTGGCACCCGCTGCTGAATCTCCGTTCCACGAAGGTGAGCGCATGGAGCACACGTCCCCGTCGAGCTCGGCTCACTCCGCGGCCAGTCAGCGCTTCCGGTGGGAGTTGCGCAACTGCCGCGTGCAACGGGGCCTGACCCAACGAGCCCTGGCGGATCTGGTGCGGTTCAGCCGGGAGACGGTCGCGGCGGTCGAGTCGGGCCGCCGGTTCGGCAGCCACGAGTTCGCGCAGCGCTGCGACGACGTGCTCGCCACCGGCGGCCGGCTGGCCGCGCTGTGGCCGCAGGTCGCGGCCGAGCAGTTGGCGGCCGACGGTCGCCGGGGCCCGCGCGCGCCGGAACCGGCTCGGCTGGATCGGCGGGTGCCGCGTCAGCGCGGGCGGCGTGACGCGCGCGACCCAGGCGCCGTCGTGGACGCGATCGACGAGTTGCGGGAACTGATCGGCCAGGTGCTCAACGGCCAGCCCGAACCGGATGACCCGCAGCGGCGACACCCGCCGGCCGGGCCCCTCGACAACCAGCGCTGACCCGACCGATCCGGTACGACCGCGCGGCGTCACCGGTCGCTGACGTTGGGTACAGATGCTGGTACGGGCAGTTTGTACCACGGCCAGGTCTGGTCTACGAGCGTCGCTTCCGGCCGAATGGGACTTGCATTCGGCAACGTGCGGATAGACCGTCATCGACGAGTCGTGGGAGTCAATCTTGGCGTCGAGCACCCGGTCCCACGCGGCCAGACCCTACCCGACGCGCCGACGCGGTTGGAAGATAGCCGGTCGGATGCGCCTCATCGTCGCAGCCCCGCTCGTCGCCGTGATCGGCTTCGCCGGTCTCGCCCTGACCGAGAGCGCACGCCAGACGGCCCGCGCCAGCGACCTGCAGCTCCTGGCACAGATCGGCGCCGAGGCCGGCGACCTGGCGTACCGGCTGCAACGCGAACGCATCGCCGCCGCCGACCTGCTCACCTACGCCCAGCCGGAGCAGCAGGACGCCTTCGGCGCGGAAATGGCCGCCACTGACGAAGCCGTCGCCCGCTACCGCCGGCAGCGTGACCGACTGTCCACCGACAACGACGCCAACCCGGCGCTGATGCGGCGCATCGACGCGGCGCTGGACGGCCTCGCCCCGCTGCGCACCCAGGTGCGCACCGCCACGCACGCGTCGGTGTCGGCGATGACCTTCAGCTACCGCATCGCGATCGCCGACCTCATCAACCTCCGGGAGAACGTCTCCCACGGCGTGGTGGACGCCCAACTCGCCGACGGGATCCGGGCCTCCGCGGCGCTGTCGAAAACGGCCGAGGCCATCGGTCAGCAGCAGGTGGCCGTGCTGCGCGCCGTCGCGGGCGGCGAGCTGACGCCGGCCATGCAGCAGGACATCACCGCGGCCCGCACCAGCTACACCGAGTCGAGCCTGTCGTTTCTGGCCCTGGCCCCACCCGCCTGGAGCCTCTGGTGGGAGCAGGCCGGCACCGGCAAGGAGGCGCTCGCCCTGCAACGGATGCAGGACGAGGTGTCCCGGGCCCAGCCGGGGTCACGGCTGCAACTGGAGACCGACGCGTGGGTGTCCACCACCCAGACGCGCGCCACCCGCCTGGCCGACCTGCGCGCCCGGGTCGACGCCGCGGTCCGCGACGACGTTCGGGCCGCGCACGACGACCAGCGTCGTCGGGCCGTGGCCGAGGCGGCCAGCGTCATCCTGGCCCTGATCCTCACCGCGTTGGTGACCTGGGCCGTCGCCCGGCAGATCACCCGCCGGCTGCGCCGCCTACGGGACGCGGCCAACGCCGTGGCGTTCGAACAGCTCCCCGCCGTGGTGGCCCAACTCCAACAGCCCGGCAGCGCCACCGTCGACCCACAGAAGCTGGCCCACGAACAGTCCAGTGCCGCCCTCGAACCGTCCAGCGACGACGAGATCGGCGAACTGGGCCAGGCGTTCAACGCCGTGCACCAGGCCGCCGTGCGGACCGCCGCCGAACAGGCCGTCATGCGCGCCAACACCGCCGACATCTTCATCCACCTGAGCCGCCGCGAACAGCGACTCGTCGACGCCGTCCTGGCCCAGGTCGACCTGGTCGAGCGGGACGAGACCGATCCCGACCGGCTCGACCAGCTGTACACGCTGGACAACCTGGCGACCCGGATGGGCCGGATCAACGCCAGCCTGCTGGTGCTCGGCGGCGTCGGCGTGGGTCGCGTACGCCAACGGGACGTCCCACTGCAACAGGTGCTCCAGGCGGCGCTGTCCCAGATCGAGCACTACGCACGGGTCCGGCTCGGCATGATCGACGGGGATGTCGCAGTGGCCGCCAAGACCGTCGACGAGGTCGTGCACCTGCTCGCCGAACTCATGGACAACGCCACGACGTACTCGCCGCCGGGCAGTGAGACCTGGGTGAGCGGCCGGAGCCTGGGTGACCGCGTGATCGTGCAGATCAGCGACGAGGGTGTGGGGCTGTCCGCCCAGCGGATGCAGCAGCTCAACGAGCTGCTGGCCCGCCCACCGGCCATCGACGTGGCCGCCGTACGGGCGATGGGTCTGGTCGTGGTGGGCCAGCTCGCGGCTCGGCTGGGCGCCACCGTGCAACTGCGACGCGGCCCCCGACGCGGCATCCTCGCCGAGGCGACTCTGCCCGCGGCGATCATCCGGTCCCTGCCACCGGAGGAGTACCTCCTCGCACCCGGCCGGCTGTCACGACGGGCGGCGCGGACGCCCAGCCCCCCGCCGCCGTACCAGCCGCGTCCCGAACCCACCGCCGGACGCCCGACGGCCGCGCGGACCCTGCCGGCGGCGCCGGTGTTCCGGCCGGCTCCACCACCCCCGGACCGGGGTGACGCGCCCACCGAGGAGCTCCTCATCTTCGAACAGGTCAACCACTGGTTCCAGAACGACGTCACCGACGACCAGAACGGCCAGCAGTGGTCCAGCCCCGCCGACGACGCCTGGCGTACGGCCGCGCAGGCGCACACCCCCGAGGTCGCCACGACCACCAACTCCGGCCTGCCCAAACGCCAGCCGCAACGACACCTCGTGCCCGGCGGTGTGACAGTGCCCCAGCAGCAGCAACGGTCCGAGTACCGCGACCCGGCGCAGGTGGCGACCGCGATGGCCGCGTACGCGCGGGGTGTGGCGAACCGACGGCGCACCCCGATCAACCTCGGCAACAAATGACGGGACAGGAGAGCACGTGACCGACCAACAGGATCTCGGCTGGCTGCTGGACAACTTCGCGGCGCGCGCGACCGAGGTCAGCCACGCGATCGCCATCTCCAGCGACGGCCTCATGGTGGCCGCCACCCGCGACCTGCCACCGGACCGGGCCGACCAGTTGGCCGCCACGGGTAGCGGGCTGGTCAGCCTGCTGCGAGGGGCGGCGGCCTTCTTCGACGCCGGCGCGGTGATCTCCAATGTCACGCAGCTCGAGGGCGGCTTCATGTTCTCGATGGCCTTCAACGACGGCGCCTCGCTGCTGGTGCTCGCCGCCCCCGAGTGTGACGTGGGCAAGGTCTCCTACGAGATGACCGAGCTGGCCAACCGCATCGGGGACGCACTGACCCCCGCCGCCCGAGCGGCGCTCGCCCGCAGCCGCTGACCATCCCGGCGCCCCCACGCCGGAGCACCCTTCCCTTTCCTCTGGAGTTGGACATGCCTCTCACCACCCCGTGGCGCAGCCGTGCCCTCACCGCCGCGCTGCTCGCGACCGTGCTGACCACCAGCACGGCCTGCGGTGACGACGCGCCGGGCACGAGCGCCGGCGGCTCGATAAAGATCGGCCTGCTCGCGTCGCTGTCCGGGACGTACCAGGCGGTCGGTACGGAGATTCGCGACGGCTTCCAGCTCTACCTGGACACCCACGACGGCAAGTTGGGCGGCCGGCAGGTCGACCTCGTCGTCGCGGACGAGGGCAACGGCGCCCAGACCGCGGTCCCGGCGGCGACCAAACTACTCAAGCAGGACCGGGTGTCCGCGCTCACCGGCATCGTCGGAGGCGGTTCGGTCGCCGGCGTCACCCCGGTGCTCAACGAGACCAAGGTGCCACTGGTCGGCTCCAACGGCCGGCCGGAGCTCAAGGACGTGTCCCGGATCTGGCACACCTCGTACCTCTCCGACGAGCCCGGGGCGGCGATCGCCCAGCACGTGCGGGACAACGTGAAGGGCTCCGTCTACGCGATCGGCCCGGACTACCAGGGCGGTTGGGACGAGCTGCGCGGCTTCACCGACGCGTTCGACAAGATCGGTGGGAAGCTCGCCAACCCCGACGGCAAGACGACCTTCACGCCGTTCCCGGCCACCACCAACTTCCTCCCCTACTTCGCCCGCATCAAGGCCTCGGGCGCGGCGGCCGTCTACACCTTCTACGCCGGCAGCGCCGCCGTCGACTTCGTCAAGCAGTACGCGCAGTCCGAGATCAAGGACATCCCGTTGTACGCGGCCGGTTTCCTCACCGAGGGCGGCGTGCTCAACGCGCAGGGCGAGGCCGCCCGGGACATCTACTCGGTGCTCAACTACTCGCCCGACCTGGACAACGCGGAGAATCGCGCCTTCGTGGCCGCGTGGAAGGCGAAGCACGACGGTTCACCGACGACTTACGCGCTCGCCTCGTACGACGCGGCGGCGGTGCTGGACCGGGCGATCGGCGCCGCCGGAAGCGACCCGACCCCCGAGGCCATCAACACGGCCATCGGCCAACTCGGCCAGATCGCCAGCCCGCGCGGCACCTGGCAGTTCTCCACCACCACACACTCCCCGGTGCAGAAGTGGTACCTGCGGCAGGTCCGCCAGGACGGTCGGGCCCTGTCCAACACCGTCGTGGGCGACCTCGCGACCGTCGGCCGGTGATAGCGGTGGCGGCCGGGCCGAACCGGATCGACCCGTACCTGATCCCGGCGTTGGACGGAGTCGCCTACGGGCTGCTGGTGTTCGTCGCCGCGTCGGGCCTGGTCTTCTGTTTCGGCGTCGCCAACATCCTCAACCTGGCGCACGGCCTGCTCTACGCGATCGGCGGATACACCGCCGCGGCGGTGCTCGACGGCGGCTGGGCGAGCCTGGCGTTGGCGCTGGCGGTCGGCGTGTTGGCCGCCGCCGCGGCGGGGGCGCTCCTGGCCGGCCTGCTCACACCGGTCGCCACCGGTAATCACCTGAGTCAGGCACTGCTGACGTTCGGGGTGGCGTTGGCCGGCGGCAGCCTGCTCGTCGCCGGCTTCGGGCCGGACGACCCGCAGGTCCGGGTGCCCGCCGCGCTGGAGGGGTCGGTGATGGTCGCCGGTCACCGCTATGCCGCGTACCGGCTGGTGTTCATCGTCGTCGCCGCGGTGCTCGCCGTCGCCCTCTACCTGGTGGTGCGACGCACCAGGGCCGGGATGTTGGTCCGGGCGGCCGTCGACGACCCGGAGATGGTCGCCTGTCTGGGCGTGAGTCCGGCGCGGATCCGGGCCGGTGTGCTCGCCGCCGCCGGTGCGCTGGCCGGCGCGGCCGGGGTCCTCGGCGCGCCCATCATCGGCCCCGGCACGGACACCGCCGACACCGTGCTGCTGCTGTCCCTGGTGGTCGTCGTCCTCGGTGGTCTCGGGTCGATGGCGGGCACCCTGCTGGCCGCGCTCGCGATCGGCGAGATCCAGACGCTGGGCGTGGCGTTGCTGCCGTCCGCCGCGCCGTTTCTGCTGTTCGCCGCCATGGCGGCAGTGCTGGCGGTGCGGGCGCGCGGCCTGGCCGGCAGATGGCGGACGACATGAGCGGCGAGGTGATCCGGCGGGCCCGGGGCGCCGTCGCGGCGCTCGTCCTGGCCGGCCTGGTCGTGGCGCCCTGGGTGGTCGACGACTACACCACGGCGCTCCTGGCCCGGACGCTGGCGCTGGCCCTGGTCGGGGTGAGCGTGGCGCTGCTCACCGGCGTCGCCGGCCTGCCCACCCTCGGCCAGACCGCACCGTACGCGGCGGGCGCCTACGCCTGCGCCGTGGTCGGCAGCCGAATCTCCGACGTCGGCGTCGTGCAGCTCGTCGTCGCGGCAGGCGCCGGGGCGCTGCTGGCCGCGCTCACCGTGCCGCTCGTCGTGCACGCCCGAGGGGTGATCGTCTTGATGATCACCCTGGCCATCGGCGAACTCGTGGTCACCGTCCTCGGGCGCTGGCGGTCGGTGACCGGTGGCACGGACGGGTTGGCCGGCATTCCCGCGGTCCGCCCGTTCTGGGGGCTCCCGGCGCTCGCCAGCGACCAGGCGCGTTACCTGTACGCCCTGGTCGTCGTGGCCACGCTGATCGGCGTGGTGCTGGTGCTGCTGCGTACCCGGGCCGGGCTGGTGCTGCGCGCCGGCCGCGACGACGAGACGCGGTTGCGCGCCAGCGGTCACCGGGTGGCGCTGCACCTGTCCGGCGCGCACATCGCCGCCGGGGCGATAGCCGGTGCCGCCGGCTCGCTCCTGGTCGTCGCCCAGCAGTACATCTCCCCCGCCGACTTCGGCTTCGACACGTCGGCCCTGCTCCTGCTCGGTGTCGTCATCGGTGGCACCGCGTCGGTGGGCGGCGCCCTGGTGGGCGCGGCGTTGGTCATCGCCGTCCGGGACTGGCTGTTCGGGGTGCTGCCCGGCTACGCGCCGCTGGTGCTGGGCGCGCTGTTCGTGGCGACGGTCTACCTGCTGCCCACCGGCGTCACCCGGGCCCGGGGTCGGCTGCGCCCACCGGCAGCCCCGGCACACCAGCCCACCGCTGCTGAGCAGGCCACCGTCCCGGAGCTGCGCCGATGACCCTGCTCAACGCCCAGGAGATCAGTGTGCGGTACGGCTCACTCGCCGCGCTCGACGGCGTGGACCTGTGCGTCCACGACGGCCAGCGGCACGCGCTGATCGGCCCGAACGGGGCCGGCAAGACGACACTGCTCAACGTGATCGGCGGGTCCACGAGGCCGCAACGCGGCACGGTGCGATTCGACGGACGGGACGTCGGTCGGCTCGGGCCGGGGGCCCGGGCGCGGCGGGGCATCAACCGCATCCACCAGCGACCCGCGGTCTTTCCGACGCTCACCGCGACGGAGAACGTCGTGGTGGCCGCCCTGCCGCGGGTCATCGCGCGCCGCCGCTGGTGGCCGGGCGGACGTCGGCGCGCCGCGCAACACCTGGCGGGTCCGCTGCTGGAGCAGATGGGGCTCACCGCCGTCGCGGCGGAACCCGCCGGGCACCTCGCGCACGGGCAACGACGCCAGTTGGAGATCGCGATGGCCCTGGCCGGTCGCCCCCGCCTGCTGCTCCTCGACGAACCGGCGTCCGGGCTGTCCGCCATCGAGGTCGGCCGGTTGGTCGAGCTGCTCCAGGCGCTACCCAGGGCGGTCGCCGTCTTACTGGTCGAACACCGACTGGACCTGGTGTACGCCCTCTCCGACACGGTCACGGTGCTGCGGGACGGTCAGACGTTGGCCGCCGGCACGCCGGACGAGATCCGTACCTCGCCGCTGGTGCGGCAGGCCTACGCCGACGGGGTGGCCTGATGCTCACTGTGGATCGTCTCTGCGCCGGCTACGCCGGTGGAATCGTCCTGCACGAGGTCAGCCTGCGGGTGCGCCCGGGCAGCATCCAGGCCGTTGTGGGCCGCAACGGGGCGGGCAAGAGCACGCTCGTGCACACCATCGCCGGGCTGGTTCGCGCGTCCAGCGGTCGTGTCGAGATCGGCGGCGTGCACGTCGCCGGTCGACAACCGCACCGCATCGCCCAGTCCGGCGTCGGTCTCGTCCCGCAGGGCCGACGGGTCTTCTCCCGGTTGACAGTGGCCGAGCACCTGCACCTGGCGGCCGCGCCGTGGCGGGCCCCCACCTCCGGCGGCGAGGGCTGGACTGTCGCCCGGACCCTGGAACTGCTGCCCCGGTTGGCGGTGCGGTTGCGACACCGCGGCTGCGAACTCTCCGGCGGTGAGCAGCAGATGCTGGCGATAGCCCGGGCGTTGCTCGGCCAACCCCGGGTGCTGCTGCTCGACGAACCGTGTGAGGGCCTCTCGCCCGATCTGGCGGCGCGGGTCCGCGAGCTGGTCAACGGTCTCGCCGCCGACGGCCTGACCGTGCTGCTGGTGGAGCAGCAGCTCCAGCACGCCATCGAGATCGCCGACCGGGTGGCGGTGCTGGAGTACGGCCGGGTGGTCTACGACCGGCCGACAGCTGAGGCCCGCCGCGATCCAGCCCCACTGGCGGCGATGTTGAGCGTCGCCGCCGTCGCCCCGCGCCCGGCCAACCGGCCGACGCCTCGGCTCTGGGCCGACACCCCGTAGTCACCCGACCCTTCTCGGAGAGGTAGACACCGATGACGACCGCTACCGGCGATGACACGTACACGTTCGACAACGGCGCACCGGACGCCGTTGCCCAGATGCACGCGCTGGAGTCCTTCCTGGATCCGATCACCACACGTCGGCTGGCCGGCCCGGTGCTGCGACCGGGAGCGACCTGCTGGGAGGTCGGGGCGGGTGGCGGCTCGATGGCCCGGCGGATCGCCCGCGCGGTCGGCGACGACGGTCAGGTGCTGGCCACCGACATCGACCCCACCCACCTGCTGGCCGAGGGCAACCTGCGGGTACGCCAGCACGACGTGCGCAGCGAACCGCCACCCGGGGACGCGTTCGACCTGATCCACGCCCGGCTGGTGCTGCTGCACCTCCCCGATCGACGACGGGTGCTGCGCACCCTCAGCGGCGCGTTGGCGCCCGGCGGGTGGCTGGTGGTCGAGGAGTTCGACTGCACCGCCCCGCAGCGGGTGCTGACCGCGCCCACCGACGATGCCGCGAAGCTCTTCGCGCAGGTCATGGACGCCATGATGGGCGTCCTGGAGGACCACGGCGCCGACCTGGGCTGGGCGCAGGACGTGCACACCGAGATGGCCCTCGCCGGTCTGACCGACCTGGACACCGTCACCCACTCGCAGAGCTGGGCCGGCGGGTCGACCGGAACGTCGCTCTACGAGACCAACTCCCGCCAGTTGGAACCGGACCTGCTGGCGGCGGGGTTGTCGCCCAGTCAACTGAACGCCTTCCGGCGGCTGCTCCGTGACCCCGGGTTCGCCGTCATGTCGTACCACTTCGTCTCCACGCGGGGCCGCCTGCCGAGCTGAGCAGGTGGACCACCGCGCGGAGCGCGGTCACGTCGCGCGTACCTCTCCCGCCGCAGCACGCCCCCCGCCGCGGGCCGGGGCTCTACGACGGCGTCGGCCGCACCGGCCGGGCTCCCCGCGAGGGAGCCCGGCCGGCCCGTGTCCGTGTCCCGCGTCCGCGCCCGCGCCCGCGCCCGCGTCCACCGATCTTGCAGTTTCGGTTGCCGATACGCGTGGAATGGTTCCTATGTCGGGACAGAAAGCGCAAGATCGCGGCGCGAGGGCGGGCTGGTCTCGTGGATCATGCAGTTGTGGTGCCTGGATTAGTGCCATTCAGGGCTTTTGTTGCCCACCACAACTCCATGATCGACGAGGTGGTGCGGGGTTGATGGACAACTACTCCACCTGGCGCGGGGGGTTGCTGTCAGACTGCCCGGGGTCGTGCACTGATGACAGCGGCGATGCGCATGTTTGTGCCGGGCTCAGGCTCCGTCGACGTGGTCACCCCTGGCGTCGATCCCGGTCCGGAGGGCGGTTCCCGGCAGGTCTTCCGCCTGGCCGTCGCCTGATCCATTCGACGGTGGTTTAGGCAACGAAGATGTACGGGAGGATCTGACCGGGCCGGAGGCGACGATGCGGGCGCCACCCTGCCAGGCCCCGACTCAGCGCGGAATGGTCTCCTGGTCAGCCAGCACGATCAGGTCGTCGGGACGGGCCGACAGTGACGCCGTCGCCCCGTCGAGCCACACGAGATAGCCCACCGGCGGACCGGACGAACCCCACCGGGCACCGATGATCGTGGCCCACCGTCCGTCGTGCGGCGGCGTGAGGCGTACCCGGGTGCCGGGCGCGTGTCCGTCGTCGGCGACGATCAGCAGCGCGTCGAGGGTCTGCCGGACCCCGACGACGGGCAACCCCGGAACGTACGGCTCGCCCGCGTATCCCAGACGCGGCGTCATCATCGTGCTCAACAGGGCGGTCTGCCGGATCGCCTCCTGGCGGACCTGTCCGTCCGCACTGTGTACGGCGAGGTCCAGCGCCTTCTGGATGCCCGACCAGAGCACCAGCGGCTCCTGGTCGAGCAGGCGGCGGGCCTCGCGGTCGATGTCGGCGCAGGCCGTGTCGAGCGCGGTGTCCTCGCCGAGTTCCGCGATCCAGGTGAGGTCCCCCACCTCGGGCAGCAACCCTGGCGACTCGGCCACGGTCACGATGTACAGCATCGCGAGCAGTTCCTCACGGCCCTCGCCGTGGTAGAGCGTGCCCACCCCGCTGCCGGTACGCCCACGGCTGGGCGGGAACCGCTCGACGAGGTGCTGCGCGCGGCCATGAGGCAGGACCGCGGCTCGCCTGGTGTCCGACACCCGCTCCTCGAACGACCGCCGCTCACGGCGTTCGACGAGCAGCTGGCGATGCGGATCAGACCCGATCGGATAGATCGTCCGCCCGTAGCTGGAGAGGGTTTCGCCGGGCCGAAGGCCGACCGATTCGAGTTGCCGGGCAGCCTCCGAGTAGGCAACGCCAGCCCGGGCGGCGTGGTCCCGGATGGCGCGCTTGCGGGCGCGTCCCGGGGCTGGGGTCCGCCGGGGGGTGGAATCAGACATGACGCCTCCGGTGCAGCCCCACGCACTCCACCGAACAGGCGGCGTGGCCGGCACGCCGGGAGTCGACATATCGGCGCGGAGTCGGAGACTCTTGGCCCCAAGCATGCGGTCAGGCGTGGGCCACCACATCGGGCGCTGGCAGGCGCTCTGCCGTGGCCAGCATATCGTGACGCCGACCGTCGGTGTGGATGTGCACACCCTGGCCGCTCTCCCTCACGGCACCGATATCAGCCCCTGTCAGCCCGTGTCGGTGGCGTGTCGGGGCGGTGTCAGCGGGCCTGCGCAGACTGTTCGCATGACAGCTGACCTGGTGATCGAGGCCGAGAGCCTCGTGAAGACATTCGGGAAGACGAGGGCGCTACAGGGCGTGGACCTCGCCGTCCCCCGCGGCACGGTGCTCGGGGTGCTCGGGCCCAACGGCGCCGGCAAGACCACCGCCGTGCGGATCCTCTCCACCCTGCTCACCCCGGACGGCGGAACCGCCCGGACCAGCGGTTTCGACGTGGTACGGGACGCCGAGCGCGTTCGGCAGAGTATCGGCCTCACCGGCCAGTACGCCTCGGTCGACGAGGACCTGACCGGGCGGCAGAACCTGGAGCTGTTCGGCACCCTGCTGGAGCTGGGGCGCACCGGCGCCCGGCGGCGGGCCGCCGAACTGCTCGACTGGTTCGACCTGACCGACGCCGCTAACCGGCCGGCGAAGACCTACTCCGGTGGGATGCGGCGGCGGCTGGACCTGGCCGCCAGCCTGGTCGGCTCCCCCGACGTGATCTTCCTGGACGAGCCGACGACCGGGCTCGACCCGGCCAAGCGCGAGGCCATGTGGGACGTGGTCCGGTCGCTGGTCAACAACGGCTCGACGGTGCTGCTCACCACCCAGTACCTGGAGGAGGCCGACGCCCTCGCCGACGCGATCACGGTGATCGACCACGGTCGGGTCATCGCGCACGACACCCCGGACGGGCTCAAGCGGGTGGTCGGCGGGCAGACGCTGGAGGTCCGGCCGTCCGACCCGGCGCAACTGCCCCGCACCGCGGAGATCCTGACCCAGGTCGGCTCCGGCGCGCACGCCGACGAGATCCGCAAGGGCGTGCTCGCGGTGCCGGTCACCGACGACGCGGCCCTGACCGAGAGCGTCGCGCGGTTCGCCACAGCCGGCATCGCGGTCACCGAACTCTCCCTGCACCTGCCGAGCCTCGACGAGGTGTTCTTCACCCTCACCGGGCGTACGGCGGCAGAAGACGACACCACCCGCCCCACGGAGGTCGCGGCATGAGCACCCTGATCGACACAGCGCCCACACGAAGCCAGGGGCTGTCGACAACCACCCCGAATCCGCGACCGTTCCGGTTGGTCCGGCACTCGTCGGCGCTCGCCAAGCGCAGCCTCATCAAGACCTGGCGTACGCCCGAGGCGCTCATCGACGTCACCCTGCAACCGGTGCTGTTCCTCATCATCTTCGTGTACGTCTTCGGCGGCGCGGTCGCCGGATCGACCCACGACTACCTTCAGTTCCTGCTGCCCGGCATCCTGGCGCAGACGATCGCGACCGGCGCCATCGCGATCGGCGTCAACCTCAACACCGACATCGCCAAGGGCATCTTCGACAGGTTCCGGTCGTTGCCGATCCCCCGCTCCGCACCACTGGTCGGCGCGGTCCTCGGCGACGTCGTCCGGTACGTCATCGTCACCGTGTCGACCCTCGCGATCGGCTACGTGATGGGTTTCCGGATCGAGACCGACCTGTTCCGGGCGATCGCCGGGTGTCTGCTCGCGGTGCTGTTCGCGCTCTGCCTGAGCTGGCTGCCGGTGCTCGTGTCGATGAAGGTGCGGACCGCGGGTGCCGTGCAGGGTCTGATGTTCTCGCTGATCATGCCGCTGAGCTTCGGTTCCAACGTGTTCGTCGCCGCCGACACCCTGCCGGGCTGGATGCAGGCGTTCGTGAACGTCAACCCGATGACCCACCTGGTGGCGTCGGTACGCGGGCTGTTCCTGGGCACCCCACTCGGCAACCACGTGTGGTGGACGCTCGCCTGGTGCGCCGGCTTCGTGGC
Organism: Micromonospora inaquosa; assembly: GCF_003857055.1. GTDB lineage: Bacteria > Actinomycetota > Actinomycetes > Mycobacteriales > Micromonosporaceae > Micromonospora > Micromonospora inaquosa. The sequence goes on from NZ_QGSZ01000228.1 coordinate 28,574, forward strand.
GGTGTTCATGCCGCTGGCGATGCGCGCGTACCGGAAGAAGATCTGACCTACGCGAGCAGGTCGTTCATCAGCTCGCGGATCCGGGAGGCGGCAGCGGCGACCGACCGCTCACGCCACACGGCCAGCAACGGCTCACGCTGCTCCTCGTCCCCGAGGGCGGCGTCGAGCCGTTCCGCCTTCCCGGGCGGAAAGAACGTCCCGACGTGGGTGCCGACACGCGTCCCGAGCGCGAACAACTCCCGGGCGGTCTCGACCTCACCCCGGTACGCCGCGAGTTCGGCGCCGCCCTCGGCCCACGCCCCGATCACCGGCAGGTCCTTCGAGCTGAGCGCGTCGTCTCGGGCGAGGGTCAACAGGGCGACCGCGTGGGCGTCGGCGTTCTCCCCCGGCACCGGCCGTTCCTGCGCCACCCGCAGGTCGAGGACCGCCACCGAGACCCGGAGCATGGCCCGCGGCTGCGGCTGCGGGCCCGTCCACCCCTCCAGGATCCGGGTCACCCGGGCACCGTACCCGCGGGCCTCGTCGTACTGCCGACGCTGCCAGCCCAGGTGGGCCAGCCCGAGACATGCGACAGCGGCGTCCACCGCCTCGCCGTCGCCCGGAGCAGCCGTCTGCAGCAGCCGTCGTTCGGCTTCCCCGTCCCCCGTCAGGGCAAGCTGCACGTCCAGCCGTACCCGGATCGACCGGGCGTCCTGGGTGGCCCCGATCATCTCCATGTGGTGGACGCTGCGCGCCAGCCAGTCGGTCGACGCGGTGTCTCCGCGCGGATCGCTGAACTGCCCGACGGCGCCGGCCGCCATCGCCATCCCCCAGTGGTCACCGGCGACCGCGAAGCGGTGGTATGACTGCTCGGCGTCGACGACGGACACCTCGGGCATGCCGCCGTTCTCCCGGACCGCGGCGCGGGCGAACAGGCCGAGGGCCTGCACGTACGGGTCGGGGTGCGCGATCATCTCGCCGGCGGCCTTCACGCTCCGCTCCGAATCGGACGCGTCGAACTCGGGCAGCGCCGACGCGAGCGTGCTCAACCGGGACGACACCTCGTCGGGACGCTCGGCGAGCAGCGTGCGAAGTGCCCGCCGGGAGAGCACCGCGAGCCGGAGTTCGCCGCTGATGCCGGAGTTGAGCCCGGTCAACAGGCACAGCCAGGCGAGCCGGTCAGCGTCGGGTAGTGGTCTGCCGACCTTACGACCGTGCACGATCGCGGAGCGGCGGCGCCGCTGCGGGTCGTCGACACCCAGCATCCCCCGCCCCCACGCGAGGACCTCCAGGTGCAGGCCACGCACTGTCCAGAGATGGAACAGCGCTGTCGCGACGTCGATCGTGGCCGGCTCGTCGTCCTGTTCGAGCGTCCAGCGCAGGGCGGCGAGCAGGTTGTCCTGCTCGGCGGCGCAGCGAGTGAGGGCATCGACCTGTTCCGGTCCGATGAACCGCTCGGCGAGCGCCACCGCCTGCTCCCGCGCCCAGCCGACCAGGCCGGCCATGGCCTGCTCCCGGGAGCCGGCCGCGTCCAGCCGAGCCTCGCCGTACTCACGGACCGTTTCGAGCATTCGGTAGCGCGGCGGACCGTCCCCCTCGACCAGGGTCAGCAGGGACTGTTCCACGAGGGTCGCCAGGCCGCGACGCACGTCCGGGGCCTGCGCGACGGCAGCGGCGAGGTCCGCGGTGAACGGAGCGGGAATGACCGCGACGCGCTGGAGCAGGTCGCGGTCGTCCTCGGCGAGCAGTTCCCTGCTCCAGTCGACCAACGCCCACAGGCTCGCGTGACGCTCGGGCAGGCCGCGCAGGGCGTCGTCGAGCAGCGCGAACCGGTCGGTCAGCCCGGCGAGGACATCGTCGATCGGCATGTGCCGCAGTCGCGCGGCGGCCAGTTCGAGCGCCAACGGCAGGTTGTCGAGGCGGTGGCACAGGGCGAGCGCCCGTTCGGTGTCCCAGGTGGGCACGGCCCCACCGGCCCGTGCCCGGGACTCGACCAGCGCGAGCGCGTCGGCGTCCGGCAACGCGGTCAGCCGGTGCACCAGTTCGCCGACCAGTCCCAGTGGGGCGCGGCTCGTCGCGAGCACCGCGACCTCCGGCGCGGCGGCCGCGACCAGGTCCGCCACGACGACGGCCACCGCGTCGAGCACGTGCTCGCAGTTGTCCAGCACCACCAACCCGTCCAGGTCCGGTGCCACGGCGCGCAGCCGCTCCTCGGGGCTCAGGACGCGCCGTTCCAGACCCAGGTTGCCCCCGGTCGCCGTGGTGTCCGCGCCGCCGAGCGCGGCGAGCACCGTGGGCAGCACCTCGTCGGGCGAGCGCAGACCAGCGAGTTCGATCACGCGTACCGCCTGCCCGGCCGCCGCCGTGCGCCTCGCCACCTCGGCGGCGAGGCGGGTCTTGCCCGCCCCGCCGGTCGCCACGATCGTCACGACGGGTGTCTCGGCGAGCGCGCCGGTGACGGCCTCGACGTCCCGTTCCCGCCCGACGAGGGCGGCCATGGGGCGGCGCCACGCGGCGGGCAGCGTGATCCGCGCCGGTTGCCGGGGCGGCGTCGCGACGGGCGGTGCGGTGAGTTCACCACGCAACAACGCCAGGTGGACGTTCGTGATGACCGGCGACGGGTCGGTGCCGTACCGGTCGGCCAGGTCGGCGCGCAGCCGCTCGATGACCTCCAGCGCCTCCGCCTCCCGCCCCTGCGCGGCCAGCACCCGGACGAGCAGGGCGGCGGACGGTTCGTCCGGCGGCGTACGCGCGACGAGTCGGCCCAGGTCGGTCTCGTCGAACGGGCCCTCGCCGGCGAGTGCCGCCTGCGCGCGCAGCGCGGCGACCTCCGCGAACAGGCGGGTGTCCTCGGCGGTGACCAACTCCGGAACCTCGGGGAACAGGGCCCGCGCCTGATCGGCCAGGCGGCGGGCGGCACGGAGGTCACCAGACCGGAGCACGGTGCCCGCCTGATCGACGAGCGTGCGCGCCTCGACCGCGTCGACGGCGATCTCCTCGGTGGGCAGCCGGTATCCGCCCGGCACCGCGACCACGGGCAGCCCGAGGCGACGCACCCGGGACACGAGCGCCTGGACGGCGCCGGTCGCGTCGTCGGGTGGCGCGCCGTCCCAGACGGCGTCCACGAGCAGGCTGACGGAGACCGCCCGCCCCCGCGCGTCGACGAGCGCGCGGAGCACCGCCGCGAGCCGTTCACCCCGAACCGGCTGGCCGTCGACGGCGAGGGGGCGGAGGGTCGCGATGTGCACGGACCCAGCATCCCCCACCGGCGCACGGGCCCGACGACCACCGGGCCGCCAGGCTGATCACGACCTCGCGACCGGCTTGACAGTCCATTGTTTGGTTAGGCTAGCCTAACCTCATGTACTCCGGCGATTCCGCGCCGTGGCGAGCAGCACCCGGTAGACGCCGACCCGAGTCAAGAGAGGCACCATGACCGAGACCCTGCCCATCGCCCCGTGGCGCGTCTTCGCCGCCACCGTCCACGCGGTACGCCGACTCAGCCCGTCCTTCGTCCGGGTGACCTTCACCGGGGCGGACCTGGACCGCTTCGCCGACAACGGTTTCGACCAGCGGATCAAGTTGGCGCTGCCGTTGGCCGGTCAGCGCGGGGCGACCCTGCCCGACGGAGCGGACTGGTACGCGAAGTGGCGGGCCCTGCCCGAGCACCTGCGCAGCCCGATCCGTACGTACACGGTGCGAGCGGTCCGACCCCACCTGGCCGAGGTCGACGTCGACCTGGTGCTGCACGGCGACAGTGGTCCGGCGACGCGCTGGGCCCGGCGGGCCAGCGTCGGCGACGAGATCGCCCTGGTCGGGCCGGACGCCGGCTACGACGGCAACCACGGCGGGGTCGAGTTTCGACCGCCGGCCGGGGGCGGCCTGCTGTTGGCCGGGGACGAGACCGCCGTGCCGGCGATCAGCAGCATCTGTGCGCGACTCCCCCTGGATGCCCGAGGCACCGTCGTGCTGGAGGTGCCGGACGCGGCCGACGTGTTGCCGCTGGTCGCGCCGCCCGGCGTCGAGGTCCGCTGGCTGGCTCGGGGCACCGACGGGTACGGCAGCCGACTGGTGCCCGGCGTCGTCGCCGCGGCCGGGCAGTTGCTGGCCACCGACGCGCCGACGGCCGCGCAGCACGTGCCGGACGTGGACGTGGACACGGAGATGCTGTGGGAGGTGCCCGAGGAGGTGGCCCCGGTGCCGCTCTACGCGTGGCTGGCCGGGGAGGCCGGCGTCATCCGCAACCTGCGCCGGCACCTGGTCGCCGAGCGGGGTCTGGACCGGCGGGCGGTCGCCTTCATGGGCTATTGGCGGCTCGGCCAGGCCGACCTCGCCTGACGGTGCCGCGAGGCGCACCGCGCCCGGACGGACGCGAGGTGCGTCGGAGGCCGTGAGGCGCGTACCGTTTCGGGTCGGACTTGGGGCGGACCGGCTGGAGCCGGCACGGGATACGGGACGAGACAACGACGCATGACGGTGGACAACATTCCCGAAAACGGTCAGAACGGTATTGACCGGAGCCGGCTGGAGGCCTGCCTCAGCGTCTTCGAGGCGTTGGAGTCGCTCCCCTCCGACCACCCCGACGTGGTGCGGGTGCAGCGGGCCACCGCCCGGCTCTACAAGGTGATCAAGCAGCGGCGACGGGAAGAGCGGCGGGATGCGATCCTCGCCGCCGACCGCGCGGTGACGGAGGCCACCGCCACCGGCGCTCCGGGGCGGATCGACGACGAGACGCAGGGCATTCCGCTCGCGTCCTCCGTCGCGGGCGAGACGGCTGGCTTCCTGCACAACCCGCGCGGCTGCTACGTCTGCAAGCAGCGCTACCGCGAGGTGGACGCCTTCTACCACCAACTCTGCCCGTCCTGCGCCGCGCTCAATCGGGAGCGCCGCGACGCCCGTACCGACCTGACCGGCCGGCGCGCGCTGCTCACCGGCGGCCGGGCCAAGATCGGCATGTACATCGCGCTGCGGCTGCTGCGCGATGGCGCGCACACGACGGTGACGACCCGGTTCCCGCACGACGCGGTCCGCCGCTTCACCGCGATGCCCGACAGCGGGGACTGGCTGCACCGACTGCGCATCGTCGGGATCGACCTGCGCGACCCCGCCCAGGTGATCGCCCTCGCCGACGACGTCAGCAGCCAGGGCCCCCTGGACATCCTGATCAACAACGCGGCGCAGACCGTCCGCCGGTCTCCCGGGGCGTACGCGCAGCTCATCGCCGCGGAGGCCGCGGCCCTGCCGGACGGCCCGCTGCCGGAGCTGCTCACGTTCGCCAAGCCGGACGGCGCGGGTGGCCCGGTGGGCAGCCTGACCGCCGGGCCACAGTCGACCGCGCTCACCCCGCACGCGCTCACCGCGCTGGCCCTGACCAGCGGCTCGGCCTCACCGGCCCGGATCGCGGCGGCCACGGCCATCGACGCCGGGGGTCTCGTGCCCGACCTCGACTCGGTCAACAGCTGGGTCCAGCGGGTGCAGGAGGTCGACCCGGTCGAGCTGCTCGAGGTGCAACTGTGCAACGTCACCGCACCGTTCGTGCTGGTCAGCCGGCTGCGCCCGGCGATGGCCGCCGCATCGGCCCGCCGCAAGTACGTGGTGAACGTGTCGGCCATGGAGGGCCAGTTCGGCCGCGGTTACAAGGGGCCGGGGCACCCGCACACCAACATGGCCAAGGCGGCGCTGAACATGCTGACCCGCACCAGCGCCGAGGAGATGTTGACCGACGGCATCCTGATGACCAGCGTCGACACCGGTTGGATCACCGACGAACGTCCCCACCCGACGAAGATGCGGCTGGCCGACGAGGGCTTCCACGCCCCACTTGACCTGGTCGACGGCGCGGCCCGGGTGTACGACCCGATCGTCCGCGGCGAGCAGGGCGAGGACCTGTACGGCTGTTTCCTGAAGGACTACGCGCCCTGCGCGTGGTGATCGCCCCGCCCGACCCGGGTGATCACCACGCCCGACCCGGGCGAGCCCCGCACGATGAGGAGAAGAACATTGTCAGCTGACCGTTATTCGTGGCCGACGCTGGACGAGCTGCTGCGCGAGGAGAGCGAGCTGGAGCTCGCGGGCCTGTCCGAGACCGACGCGTACGAGCTGGGGATGCTCGCCGTCGCCGCCGCCACCGAGCAGCGGCTGCCGGTCTCGGTGGGTGTGTGGCGGGCGGGACGGCAGCTCTTCCACTGTGGCCTGCCGGGGTCGACGGCGGACAACGACGCGTGGCTGCGCCGCAAGGGGCGGGTGGTGATGCGTTTCGAGCACTCCTCGCTCTACATGGCGCGGCTGTGCCAGGACAAGCAGGTGACGTTGGCCGAGAGGTTCGGCCTGCCGGCCTCGCGGTACGCGGCGGCCGGCGGCGCGCTGCCACTGCGTGTACGCGGCACCGGCGTGGTCGGCTGGGTCGGCATCTCCGGGCTGCCGCAGCTGGACGACCACCGCTTCGTGGTCGACATCCTTCGCAAGCTCCCCCGCTAGGGGCTGCCCCGGCGGCCTCGCGACGAGGCCGCCGGGTCACCCAGTCAGCGTGCGCGCCGGTTGGCCCGCAGGGCGTCCAGGAGCACACCGGGCCGGGCCAGTGAGCGCGGGTGCTCGCGCATGGAGACGACGTCGTTGAACCGTCGCGCGGTCGTCACGTCCGTGACGGTCGCGGTGATGATCTGCCTGCTGGCCCAACTGGAGAGCCGGTAGCCGCGCGGGTAGGGGCCGTCGACGTGGGGCAGCGCCAGGTCCGCCGAGGTGGAGAGCGACCAGGCGGCGTCGACCACGACCTTCTGCAGCGCGAGGTAGTGGCGCGCGGGTGCCCGCAGATCCGGGCCGGACCGGAGGTACGTCGACAGGCAGGCCGCGTGCAGGGCCGCCGCCGTCATGCCCTGCCCGTACACCGGGTTGAACGACGCGACGGCGTCGCCGACGCTGATCAGGCCGGCCGGGAACCGCTTGAGTTCGTGGAAGTCCCGTCGCCGACTGTCGGCATGGTGGTAGGTCTGGACGTCGCCGATCATCTCCTGGTCGGCGACCTCGCCGAACTCCGGTGGGAACTGCTCCCGCAGGCGGCGGACGAAGTCCTCCGCGGTGCGACCCGGGCGGTCGTCGCCGTAACCGGCCATCATGGCCATCCACCGACCGTCCTCGATGGCGAAGAACGCGGCTCCGGCCACGTCGCGAGCCATTCCCGGCGTGTTCAGGGCCAGCACGACCGTCGAGGCCGGGGTGGGCTCCGGGCGGCGGAACAGGGCGGTCGCGTAGTTGAGGTGCACTGTCATCCGCCGGGTGACCGGCCGGTCCCAACCGGCCCGCTCCAGCCAGTCCGACAGTTTGCTGGACCGACCCATGGCGTCCACCACGAGGTCGCCGCGCTCGACACCGGGCATCCCACCGACCTCACAGCGGACCCCGGTGACCGCGGCGCCGTCGACCACGAGACCGGTGGCGCGGGCGGTGATCGTCTTGACGTTGGGCAGTCGAAGCACCTGCTGGCGGATCAGACCCTCCAGTAGCGGCCGACTGCCCGCCAGACTGTCGGCGTCGTCGGGGACGACGACCTTCAACTGCCCGTCAAGGTAGTTGCGTCGGGCCGTGGGCGGAGCCTCGATCGCTCCGCGCGCCAGTGCCTCGTCGCGGAAGCCGGGAAACAGCCGCTCCAACTGGAAGAGGCCGCCGGGCAGCAGCGCGTGCAGCTGCGTCCCCTGGGGTACGCCGGGTCGCGCGCCGGTCATCTGCGGGTCGTCCCGGTCGATGATGACGACGGTGTCGGCGTGGTCGGACAGCACCCGGGCGGCGAGCAGACCGGCGACGCTGCCGCCGACCACGACGGCCGTTCCCATCGTCGGGGACGGCTGCTCAGGGGGTCGAGCCGCGTTCAGCTCTGCGAAGACCCGGGACGGGGAGAGGGACATCGTGCTCTCCAAGGGGGTAACGAGGTGTGTGCCCTCCCCGGTCACTGTCCGCGGCCGTGCGCGGGCAGACCGGTGGACGGTCGTTCGACATGATGCACGCCGATCGTCGCACAACCACCCGAACACCAACCGACTGTGTCTGTCAGATGACGTCGTGTTGATGAATGGGCCTCGCGGGGTCGACGGGCGGACGGATCAGCCGGCGTGGCGACCGGGGCACCCACCACAAGGGTCGACCGACCGTCAGGTGTGGACCATCGCGCCGCACCCTGACACGATACTTGCGCTAGTAGTGCAAATACTTCGTCCGTCCAGGTGGAGGATCCATGCACACATCTCGCCGGAGGCTGTTCTCCCTGCTGGTCGGGGCCGCCCTCGCCGCCAGCCTGTCCGCCGTCGCCGTTCCACGCGCCGCCGAAGCCGCCGCCACACCGACGTACCGTCCGGTGATCTTCGTGCACGGCAGCGCGGGATCGGCGGCCCAGTTCGAGTCCCAGGCCAAACGGCTGGCCAGCAACGGCTACCCGATCGACATCATCGAAGCTCACGAGTACGACTCCCCGAACGTCGCGGCGATCCTGCCCCAGTTGTACGCGGGGCTCGACGCGCGGATCTCCCGCCTGCTGGCGGCCACCGGCGCGGACCGGGTCGACCTGCTCGCGCACTCGCTGGGCACGTTCGTCACGCAGGGCTACCTCACCAGCTCTCCGGAGCGCGCCGCCCGGGTCGCGCACTACGTCAACCTGGACGGGCGCACCGCCGCCTCCCCACCGGGTGGCGTGCCCACCCTCGCGATCTGGGGCGAAGGCGACCCGGCCCGCGCCATCGTCGGCGCGACCAACGTGCACCTGCCGGAGCAGTCCCACACCCAGACCGTGTCGTCGGCGGAGTCGTTCACCGAGATCTTCCGGTTCCTCCGGGGCCGCGCGCCACACACGACGCGGATCGTGCCCCAACTCTTCGGCACCGCCCGGGTCTCCGGTCGGGCCGTGCTCTTCCCGAGCAACGTCGGCGTCACCGGTGCCACTCTCGAGGTCTACCCGGTCAGCCCACTGACCGGCGGTCGCCTGTCACACCGGCCCGCGCATCGGCTGTCGCTCAGTGGCGACGGCTCGTTCGGCCCCCTGCCGGTGCTCGCCACGGCCCGCTACGAGTTCGCGATCGTGCGCCCCGGCGCGGCGACCCACCACTTCTACTTCCAGCCGTTCCTCCGCTCGGATTCGTTCGTACGCCTCGCGACCAGCGTGCCGGGCGAGGGCCTCAGCGCCCTGGTCGACACCAGCGACCGGCACACGGCGCTCACGATCCAACGCCAGAAGGAGTGGTGGGGCGACCAGGGCGATGCCGGGGACCACCTCTGGATCAACGGCAGGGAGGTCCTGAACCCGGCGAACACACCGCGCGCCAAACGGACGATCGGCATCTTCGCCTTCGACGACGGCAGCGACGGCGTCACGGACCTGACAGCCCCGCTGCCGGAGTTCTTCAGTCAGACCTTCATCACCGGCATGGACGTCTTCATCCCGGCGGCACCGGCCCGCCTCGGCCTGGTACGGATCGCCGTGGGCCAACGCGGCGGCGGCCACGAGGTGATCAACGTGCCCAACTGGAGGTCGAGCACCGACCGGGTGACGGTCAACGTGGACGACTACTGACCGCGTCTCGCGGAGCGGCCCGGCCACCCCAGGTCGAGACGGTGGCCGGGACCGGCCCGCGCGGTCAGACGGTGGCCGGGACGCGCTCGCGCAGTCGTCGCCCGACGGCGAAGCTGACCAGCCCCAGGATCAACCCGACGACCGCCAGGACGACGCCCACCCGGGCCGGCGCGAGGTAACCGAGGCCTGCGGCGATGGCGACGCTGCCCAGGGCGGCGCCGAGACTGTTCGCGATGTTCATTGCCGACTGGTTGAGCGCCGCGCCCATCAGTTGCGCTCCCGGCGCGACGGTGATCAGCCGCGCCTGCAGGACCGGACCGAGATAGAGGCTGGTCGCGCCGACCAGGAACGCGCCCACGAACAGGCCGACGCGGGTCGACGCCACGAGGCTGAACACGGCGATGCTCACGATCATCGCCACGAAGCCGATGACCATGCTCCGCTGGAGGTCGCGGTCCGCCAACCAACCGCCCAGGGCGTTGCCGACCGTCATTCCGAGACCCACAGCGACCAACGCCCACGGCACCATCGCGGCGGAGAGGCCGGTGACGTCGGTGGTGACCGGCGCGATGTAGGTGTTCACCGCGAAGAACCCGGCGAAACCGACAGCGCCGGTCGCGGCGACCAGCCAGACCTGCGAGGTCCGCAGCGCCCGCAACTCGGCGGCCGGCGAGCCGTCGACCGCCGCGGCGACCTCCGGGACGACTGCCAGCACCGCCAGCAGGGTGAGCAGGAAGAAGCCGGCGATGACCAGGTACGCGACCCGCCAGCCGGCCGCCTGCCCGAGCCGGGTGATGAGGGGTACGCCGACCAGGTTGCTCACGGTCAGACCGCCGAGCACCGTGGCGAAACCACGCGCCTCGTTACCGGGGCCCATCAGGGTCGCCGCGAGCAGACCGGCCGCACCGAAGTACGCGCCGTGCGGCAGCGCCGCCGCGAACCGGGCCAGCAGCACCAGGTCGAAGGTGGGGGCGATCGCGGATGCGACAGTACCGACGGCGAACAGCACGAGCAGCCCGAGGACGAGCTTCTTGCGGGGCAGGCGCGCGCTCAACGCGGCGATCAGCGGCGCGCCGACGACCACGCCGAGGGCGTACGCGGTGATCATCCAGCCTGCGCGGGCGACCGCGCCCGACGACGACTGCGCGTACTCGTGCGGGAGTAGACCTCGTGCGATGTCGGGCAGCAGCCCCATCGCCACGAACTCGGTCAGGCCGACCGCGACGCCGCCCAGTGCCAGAGCGGCCAGCGCCGCCAGCCGTCGACCTCTACTCAACTCGATCACCGAAAAAATTTAGCAACAGCGTTGCGTAATAGGGTGGTGAGATGACTCGCGTCACTGCCGACGTCACCTTCCTGCGCGGCTACAACCAGGCACTGGTCATGGCGGTTGGGCGTACCGCTCGCACGTTCGAGCGGGCGACGGTGGTCGAGGCCACCGGCCTGACACCACAGGCGGTCTCCAAGGTCATCGCCCGGCTGACCGCCGACGGCCTGATCCGCCCCGCCGGCGTCCGACGTCCCGGCATCGGCAAGCCCGCGGTCGTCTACGAACTCGTCCCCGACAGCCGGTACGCGATGGGCGCGCACGTGGCCCGGCGCACGCTGCGGCTCGTCCTGGTCGACCTGGCCGGCACCGTGCACCGCTCGGCGGTCAGCCCGCTGCCCCGCGACTTCACCCCGGAGCAGCTCCTCGACGCCCTGGCCGCCGGCATCGACACGATGGTCGGCATCGGCGACCTGCGGGGCCGCCTCACCGGGCTGGGCATCGGCATGATCGGCCCACTCGACCACGCCAACGGCCTGGTCCGGGACGCCCACGGTCTGCGGCACTGGCACGACGTACCGCTGCGTGAGATCGCCGAGAAGCACCTGGGTCTCCCCGTCCACCTGGACAAGGACGTCACCGCGGGGATCACGGCGGAGGCCTGGCGACACGGCGCGACGTTCGGCGACGCGGCCCTCATCATGGTCGAATCCGGTATCGGCGGAGGTTTCTGGCTGGGCGGCGCGGCCCACCGGGGTGCGCACACCAACGCTGGCGAATTCGGCCACACGGTCGTCGACCTGACCGGCCCCCGCTGTGTCTGCGGCCGGCACGGGTGCCTGGAGATCGTGCACCAGCACGCCGCCGAGGCCGGGGACATCACACACGCCGCCCGGGTGCTGGCCGTGGGCGTGGTCAATCTGCTGCAGACCCTCGACCTGGCCCACGTGGTGCTGGCGGGCGCGGACCTCCTGCGGCACCCGCAGACCTACCTCTCGGCGGTCACCGAGGCGGTGCGGGCCGACGCCCGACGCGCGGACTGGCTCAGCACGAGGGTGGCCCTGTCCAGCCTCGGCGGGGACGTGATCGCCGCTGGCGCTGCGATGCAGGTCCTCGACCAGCACTACGGCATCCCGGAACTCGCCCCGATCTGACCGCCGGCGGCCGCCGGCCGCAAGTGGTCGCGGCGATCGGTCGGCGGTGGGCGGAGACCGTGCCGCGCCCGTCGGGCCGTTACGGCACCAGGGCGTCGGATGTCACGTGGGCGCATCCGCTGGCCGGGCTCTCGCTGGAGGCGATGACCGCGTCGAGCCGGTCCCGCGCGTTGCGGAGCTGGCTGATCTGCTCGTCGATGCGGGCACGTTCGGCACGCAGCAGCGCGCGGGACTCCGGAGTGTTGACCTGCGCGTCGACACAGGGCAGCAGGTCCAGGATGGTCCGGCTGGAGAGGCCGGCCGCGTACAGCGTCTGGATCAGGCGCACCCGGTCGATCGCGTTGTCGCCGTAGTGGCGTTGCCCGCCACTGCTGCGGGCGGCGGCCAGCAGGCCCTGCTCCTCGTAGTAGCGCAGGGCGCGCACCGACACCCCGGTCGTCGTGGCGAGTTCCCCGATCCGCATGGACCCCTCCCCCGATTGGTGACGCCAGCCACACAACCTTGTCCCTCACGTGAACGTCAGGTTTTAGCGTAGCTCGCGTACCGCTAGTTCCCGAACCCGCCAGGAGGCAGTCATGCAGATCTCCGGTTCGATCGCACTGGTCACCGGCGCCAACCGTGGCATCGGTCGACACTTCGCCCAACAGCTGCTGGAGCGTGGGGCGGCCAAGGTGTACGCGACGTCGCGCAACCCGCAGCAGATCGACATCCCCGGCGTCGAGCGGCTCCGGTTGGACATCACCGACCCGCGTTCCGTCGAGGAGGCGGCCGCCGCCGCGCCCGACGTTACCCTGCTGGTCAACAACGCCGGAATCGCCACCTTCACCAACCTGGTCAACGGTGATCTCAGCACGATCAGGTCCGAGCTCGACACCCACTTCTGGGGGACCCTGAGCATGGTCCGGGCGTTCGCACCGGTGCTGGGCGCGAACGGCGGAGGGGCGATCCTCAATGTCCTGTCAGCGATGTCGTGGTTCTCCCACGACGGGGCCAACGCCTACGGCGTGGCGAAGGCAGCCGAGTGGAGCCTGACCAACGGGGTCCGACTGGAACTCGCCGGCCAGGGGACCCTGGTGACCGGCCTTCATCTGGGCGCCGCCGACACCGACATGATGGCCAGCTACGAGGGCGCCAAGATGGACCCCGCCGACGTCGTCCGCGCGGCCCTGGACGGCATCGAGGCCGGTCGGCTCGAGGTGCTCGCCGACGAGTGGAGCACGCACGTCAAGGCGTCCCTGGCCAACGACCCGAGCGCCTTCTACACCGCGACGGCGCGCTGACACACTGACAGACGCGCCACTCGCCGTCCTCCTTTGCCGGCCGGGCGTCCGGTGGTTCAGCCGGCCGAGGCGGACGGCCCCGGCGTCGGCGCGGCGTCCGCGACCGCGCGGGCCGGCGACGCCGACGCCGGAGCCGGTCGAAGATCCGCGGGTACGGGCAGTGCGCTGCCCTTGACGAACTGGCCCCAACTGGTGTTCCAGGCCGTCCAGCCGTTGCCCGACTCGAGCCGGACCTCGGTGCCGGTGACAGTGACCAGGTCACCGACCTGGGTGACGCCCATCAACCAGTCGGCGTTGGCCGCTGAGATGTTCGTGCACCCGTGCGAGACGTTGCGGTGCCCCTGGTCCGACACCGACCAGGGTGCCCCGTGGATGAACTCGCCGCCCCAGGTGAGCCGTTGCGCGTCCGCGACGTTCACCACGTAGCCGCCGTTCGGCTCGCCGCGCGTGTCGAACGTGGTCCGCCGGTGCTTCTCCATGATCACCATTTTGCCGCTGGACGTGGGGGTGCTGCGCTTGCCGAGGCTGACCGGGATCTTGCGGATCAGCTTCCCGTCACGCAGCACCCGCATCTGCTTGGTGGCGTTGTCGACTTCGAGCGCCACCTGCCGTCCGATCCGGGACGTCGCGGTGCGGTCGGCGTCACCGATGTGGTTCCCGCCGATCGGCAGACCCTCCAGGCCGGCCCGGACACTGATGGTCGTGCCCGGCCGCCAGAAGTCGGGAGCCCGGTAGTAGACCTGACTGCCGTCGTCCACCCAGGACCAGGCGCCCGGCTGGGGCGGGTTAGTGGTGACGAACAACCGGCGCTGCACGTCGGCACGGGCGGCCCTGGCGATGGGGGGATCGAAGCCGATGGTCACCGGCATGGCCGTGCCGTAGGTCTGCTTGTCGGCGAAGTACAGCGTGCTGGTCACCTGCGGCCTCGTCGACGTCGGCATCGTGGTGAAGGTGGTGGTGCGGGTGGTGGTCCGCCCGGAGTCGGCGGCGGCGGTCACCGTCGCGGTGTAGGTGTGCTGCGGGCGCAACGGAGCGGTCGGCACCCAGGCCGAGCCGTCCTCCCGTGGCTCCACCCTGACCACCGTGCCCGTGTCGTCGACGAGGCGTACGGCGGTGATCTTCCCGCCCGTGACGAGCGGCAAAACCTCGGCGCTGAGCGGCACGTTCCGGGACAGGTCGGCCGGCGTGAGGGTCAACTCCGGCGACGGCACCACCCGCTCGGCGGGCCGCGCGGCAGGCTTCCGCTCGGCGGTGCACCCGCCGAGGAGCAGCGGTGTCGCCGCGACGGTCACCGCCACGAGCGCCATGCGCCTTCGTAACCCCATGCGACGTCCCCCGACTCCCGTGTGCTCCGTGGCGGCAATTCTCGCCGCGCCGACGGCACCTCGCGCTGTTTCTCGGGAATCACGAAACGAAGGTGGGAATGCCCGGTAGGGCCCCAACGCAGGTCTGGCGGTTGCGCCTGCCCTTTCGTGATCCTCGGGGCATCGAAGCGCGCGGCTGTTGTGGCATGCTGCCGACACGGTGGGGCCGCCCGAGAAAGTGGAGTGCCGCCGCGGTCGCCGATTACAGTTTTTGCACGACAATCAGAGAATTGAGATTGAGTCGACATCACAGCGACTCCACAAAGCCGACCAGGCAATCGCTGAGCGATATTTAAGGGAGAATTAATCGTCTCAGTTGGAAACGAACAGGGGGCCGACTCGTATTCTTCGGGCTCGGAAGAAAGGTGCTCCCCCGTTGATAGATCTTCGATTGACCCCTCGCCACCGGCGTTCCGTCACCGCCCTGCTGCTGCTGAGCGTGGCGCTCGCCGGCGGATGCAAGGAGGTGCCGGGCACTACCGGCGCGTCCGGCCCGTCCAGCGACACCGGCATCGGCTCGCCCGGCCCGGAAGCGCCGACGGCCACCGCCCCGGGCGACCCGTCGGCCACGCCGAGCGCCCCGGGCACGTCGGTCACCCCGTCCGCACCGCCCGCCTCGGGCAAGCCGGCGACCCCGGCGACCAGCGCCGCCCCGCCCACCGTCTCCGGTGGCTGGATCACCATCGACGCTGCCGCGCAGGCCGCCGCGACGAGGGCGTTCTTCGCGCGCAAGCCCAAGGCGGTGACCGGCAACCCGGTGAAGGTGCCCGAATTCAACGTCGGCTGTCAGACCAGCCACCACAACAGCGACGACCCGATCGTGCTGCCCAAGCTGGTCGGTGGCTCGCACAACCACACGTTCTGGGGCAACAAGTCGACCGACGCCAACTCGACAGCCGAGTCGCTGCGGGCATCGAAGGCGACCACCTGCAACTCGCCGGACGACCAGTCCGCCTACTGGGTGCCGACGATGTACCAGAACGGCAAGGTCGTGGACCCGAAGGAGGTGACCGTCTACTACGGTTCCCGGCTGAAGGACCCGAGCAAGACCCAGCCCTTCCCGTTCGGCCTGCGCATGATCACCGGTAACGCCAAGAACCAGGTCGACACCCCGGACAAGCAGGGCAACCACTTCTGGTGCGCCGGCATCGGCGGCGAGGTCGGCCGCAGCGCCGACAAGACGTTCCCGGTCTGCGCCAAGACCGCGAACATCGTCCGGCAGGTCACCTTCCCGGACTGCTGGGACGGCAAGCACCTGGACAGCCCCGACCACAAGGCCCACATGGCCAACGGTGACCACACCGGGGCGTGCCCGAAGAGCCACCCGGTGCCCGTCCCCTCGGTGTCCTTCGTGATCTCGTACCCGTTGAGCGCGAACACCGACGGCATCACCCTCGCGTCCGGCACGTCGTTCTCCATGCACGCGGACTTCTTCAACGCGTGGAAGGACGAGGCGCTCGCGGCACGGGTGCGCAACTGCCTCGACCAGGGCGTGAAGTGCAACTCGGCAGGCAACTTCTGAGCTGACCTGGCCCGCGGATCGTCGCGGGTCGACGATCGGAAGCGGCGAGGTCTCCGGCGGACGGTTCAGCGATCAGGCCGAACCGCACGCCGGCGACCTCGCGCGGCCGGGTCAGAATGTGGCGATCGGGTTGACCGGGCTGCCGGACGTGCCGGCGAAGCGGACCGGCGCGACGGCCAACTGGAAGTCCCACTGGTCAAGCTCGACGGCCGTTGTCGCGCACGCCTCCAGGTCGCAGTTGTCGAGCATCCACAGACCCATCGCCACCAGGCTCACGGCGTGGACCGGCATCAACACGTCGTCGTACCCCGACGGCTGAACGTCCTGGGAGGTGTCCGCGCCGATCAGCGCGACGCCGCGTTCCCGCAGCCACGGCAGGCAGGACGCGTGCCACCCGGCCTGCGCGAAACCGCCCGCCGCACCCCGCTCGTGGCGGAAGCGGCCGTAGCCGGTACGCAGGAGCACCGCGTCGCCGGTGCGCACCCGCACACCCTGGCGACGCTCGGCCTCCTCAAGGTCGTCGGGAAACACCCCCTGCCCCGGCTCCCACCACGGCACATCGCGGGCCCGCGCGACGTCCAGCAGGACACCACGCGTGACGATCCCGTTCGCCGCCGCGGTGACGGCCGACCACGCCGAACCCGTGGCGGCGTCGACCAACGAGTGCGACCGCCCGTTGTACATCGTGCCGTCCCAGAAGATGTGGCACGGCGAGTCGAGGTGGGTGAGGGTGTTGCCGTGGAACGAGATGCCGAGCCGCTCGGACGAGAAACCCCAGCGCCGATCGGCGTGGAAGTGCGCCGGCATGTTCTCGGCACCCGGCATGTCGACGGCGCGGGGGAAGGCTGTCGTCGACCGCTCCATGTCGCCCGGGACGGCGACCTCCCACGCGCAGGACACGCTTCTGCCGTGGCGCACCGCCCGCGCCGCCGCCAGCCGTACGTCGTCGGTGATGTGATTCAGCGTTCCGAGCTCGTCGTCGTCACCCCACCGCCCCCAGTTGGACAACGTGTCGAAGTATCCGAGCACGTCGTCCTGCGTCGGCACCGCTCGCCCAGCCGTCATCCCCGCATCGACTCCTCAGGTCACCCGCTTCGAGACACCACGGGTCAGGCTATCCCGCCGCCGGTTCACCTCGGCCTCGTCGACTCGACGACCCACTCGCGCAGCAGACTGAGGACGGCGGCGGCCGGTCGCCCCTGATCCGGGGTGACCGGCCGCCGTCGCGTCGATCAGCTAGAGCCGGGCGGCGCCCGCCTCGGTGGCTTCCTGCACCGCCGAGGTACGACGGGTCTCGGCCCGCTGGTCGCCGGCGTCCTCCCGGTCCGGGACGGCCATCCGGGCGGACCGGTTGGTGGTCGCCGCGGCCTGGTCGCCGGTCACGCCGCCACGGATCCGGTTGTTCGCGGCCACCTGGGCGGCCGGATCGTTGGACGTCACCGCCAACTGGCCGTTGATGATGTTGTCGTCGATCGTGACCCCGCCGGTCGTGCTGGTGATGCTCACGTCCCCACCCCAGTAACCGCCGGAGGCGCAGCTGTCGAGGGAGCCGTTCGGGCCGAGCTGCACACCACCCAGGTTGCCGGCGAAGGTGGCCCGACCCTGGACGGCACTGCCACACACCACACTGCCGGTGGCGCTGTTGAGCACCGACAGCGTGCCGTCGACGAACGAGTCGTGCAGGTCCGTGTAGTAGGTGCCGGTGCTGTTGAGGTTGCGCTGCACCTGGGTGCCACCGTCGAGTCGGACCTCACCGGCACTGACGTTGACGTGCCCGGTGACCGTGGACGCCTCAGCGAAGAGGAAGCTGTCGATGGTCGTGGATCCCTTCGGGCGCACGATGACGGTGCCGGTGTGGGCGTCCTTCAGGAAGATCCCGTACCCCCCGGCGGCGAGCACCACCTGGCCGGCGACGGTCGTCTCGGTCGCGTCGAGGTACCCGTCGGCGGCGACGCGTACCTCACCGCTGACCCGGCCACCGCTCACCACCAGGTTGGCGCCGGCCGCGACGGTGACGTTGCCGGTGATCGTGGTGCCGGTCAGCGAGCAGGACTCACCGGCGGGCACGAGCAGGTCGTTGGGCACGGTCACCGCGCCGCCGGTGCCGATGCAGTGGGTGACCAGATCGGCGTGGGCGGTGGGCGCCACGGCCAGCACCGAGGCCGCGATGACGGCGCTCACGGTGGCCAGCTTGGCGACGGTACGTCCGGGCATCGTTGTACTCCCTGTCGATGAGGTTCGAGGGTTCATGCGCCGACGTCCGATCGGGCCGCGGCCCGGACGATGGCGCCCTGCTGCCGCCGGTCGAGCGTGCCGCCGGTCACGAGCGCGGCGGTGACCGCCTCGACGTGCCGGACGAATTCGGCGTGGCCGGGGTAGTCGGCGTGTTCGTCGATCACATCGTTGATGGTGCAGCCGTCGCCGGTGTCCACGTTGGCCACACCGGTGTCACTGCCGTCGATGATCACGGTGGCCCGGGTGTCCGAGTCCGGGCAGCGGTCGCTGCCGTCGGTCACCACGGTGAACGTGGTCGACTGCTCGGTGGCGGAGTTCCCCGCCGTGTCGGTCGCCCGGTAGCGCACGGTGTGCGCGCCGGGCGTGCGGACGACGACCGCAGCGGCGTACGCCGTCCAGCCGCCGGTGTCGAGCGCGTACTCGATCGTCGCCACGCCCGACTCGGCGTCGGTGGCCGTGACGGTGACGGTCGCGCCGCCGACGTACGCGCCATCGTCGTTGCGGTCACCGGCCACCGTGGCGGCGACAGTGGGTGGGGTGGTGTCCTCGGCCTGCGGCTCGACGACGGTGAAGTGTTCCATCTGCTCGGCCGACGTGTTGCCGGCGGTGTCGGTCGCCCGGTAGTGCAGCATGTGCATCCCGGCCGTGTTCACCACGATCGGGTTCGCGTACGTGGTGAAGGCCGCCCCGTCCAGCGCGTACTCGATGGTGGCGACACCGGATCCGCTGTCGGTGGCGGTCAACGTGGCGGTGGCCGTACCGATGAAGTTGCCGTCGCCGTCGCGGTCGCCGGCCAGCGCGGCCGTGACCACCGGCGCGGTGGTGTCCTCCTCCCCCGGCTCGACGATCCGGAACTGCACCGAGCCGACGGCGCTGGTGTTGCCGGCCTGGTCGGTGGCCCGGAACTGCACCGAGTGGTCACCGATCGCGGTCACCCGCACCGGTTCGGTGTACGGCTGGAAGCTGGTGTCGTCGACCTGGTACTCGACGGTCTGGACCCCGGAGTCGGCGTCGGTGGCCGTCACGGTCACCGTGGCCGCACCGAGGTAGTTGCCATCCTGGTCCTGGTCGCCGGAGACCGCGCCGGTCACTGTCGGCGCGGTGGTGTCGCCGCCTCCCCCGCCGTCGGTGACCACCAGCTCACCGACCATCGAGCTGTGCCCGGGGATCGAGCAGAAGTACCGGTACCGGCCCGGGGTCAGCGTCACGGTCGCCTCGTGGCGGCCGTCGGTGGCGTCGAACGGGCTGGCCAGGATGTTGACTGTGACGTCGTGGTTGTAGCCCTCGGTGCTGGTGTCGAAGGTCAGGGTGTGCGGCATCCCGGTGGTGTTGCCGGTGGCCGCGCTGTTCTCCCAGATGATCGTGGTGGCTCCGGCCGCCGCCGTGGTGGGCGCGGACTTGTAGCGGGTGATGCTGTCGTCGGCGGTCCAGGTCAACACCTGGTCGGCGGCGACGCGGGGGGCGGCGGAGGCGGGCACCGCAGCCAACGGGATCACCGTCAGCAGGAGCGCCGCCAGCGCTGCTTTCAGTCGTCGGGTCATCGTCACTCCTAGAGTTCCCGCACGCGGATGTTGCGGAACTCGGTCAGGTCGTTGTCACCGTGGTTCTGCAGGCCGATGAAGCCGCGCAGGAACTGCCGCAGGTCGGTCGGCGGGTCGCCGGCACGCGACGACTGCTTGCCGGGCGTGTTGTCGAACTCGTTGATCACCACACCGTTGCGGATCATCGTGTAGTGCTGCCCGACGACGCGGATCTCGTAGTCGTTCCACTCGTTCTTCGGCGTCACCCCGGCCTGGGCCAGCGGCACCGAGTCGAAGTTGTAGACCGAGCCGGTCTTCTGCGGCTCACCGGTGTCACCGTCGTAGATCTGGATCTCGTGTCCGCAGTAGATCGCCATCCAGGCCTGCGAGGTCCGCGCCGACCCGACGGTGCCGCAGCTGTCCGGTGGTCGCTGGTCGAGGGGCGTTCGCAGGTCCGGGAACCGGATGAAGACGCCGGTGTTGGCCCGGCCGGTGCCCGGCGCGATGTCCCGGAACTGCACCTTCAGCGAGAAGTCGCCCAGCTCCTTGGTGTGCCAGAGCATGCCCAGGCCACCGCTGGAGCGCAGCGACCCGTCCGGTTGGATGCCGAACTCGCCCGCCGGCGCCTGCTGCCAACCGCGCAGCGACTCGGCGGTGCCGTCGAAGAGCGGCTCGTACCCGGTGTGGCCGTCCCGGCCGATCTCCGACGCGGCGGCCAGGCGGGTGAGGGTGCCCGACTCGCGGGTGCTGAGCAGGTCGTCGTCCTGCAACCCGCGGGCCACCGCGGTCACGTGCCGGACGAAACCGTTGTGGTCGGCCCAGGTGCTCTCGTCGTCGATCAGGTCGTTGGCCGTGCAGCCCTGCCCGACCGTGCGACTGGGCACCCCGGTGTCCGTGTCGCCGAGCCACACCGTCGGCCGGTCGTCGGGCACCGCGCAGCCCACCGTCACCGTGGTCTGCACCGTCGCCTTCTCCCCGTCGGCGTACGTGACGGTGAGCTTCGCGGTGTAGGTGCCGACCGTGGCGTACGTGTGCCGGGGGTCCGCCTCGGTGGACGTGGCGCCGTCGCCGAACTCCCACCGGTGGCTGACGCCGCCGGCGCGGGAGCCGGTGAAGGCCATGGTCAGCGGCTTGTTCTGCACGGCGACCGAGGTCGCCGCCGGTGCCGGGGTGGGCGCCCCGCCGGTGTAGGTGATCCGGATCAGCTTCTGGTTGGCGTGCAGGCTGAAGAACCCGCCGCCGTAGTCGAGCAGGTAGAGCGCGCCGTCCGGGCCGAACTTGGCGTCCATCCAGCTCTGCAACTTGGTGTCGCCGTTGCCGCCGGGGATGATGGCCCGCAGCGACTCGGCGTACACCGGTGGGGCGGCCTGCGGCACGCCGGCCGGGTCGACGGTGACCGCGACCCGGTTGGCGGCGTTCGACTGGTCACCGATGAACCACTTGCCGTCCCAGTGCTCCGGCCACGCCACGCCACTGGTGGTGTCGACGAGGCTGCGGTGGTACGTCGGGCCGGACATGATGGCCTGCCCGCCGCCGCGCAGGTACGGCTGGGTGTAGGTGGCGTCGGCCGCGTTGTAGGTCGGCAGGCCGCTGCCGTCGGTCCGCTTCGGGAACACCGGGCCGCCGCCGTCCGGCGAGTACCAGATCATGTTGTCCCGGGCTGCCGGGATGTCCACCAGTCCGGTGTTGCGCGGCGACTCGTTCTTGAGGTTGTCGCAGTCGTACCAGCCGGTCAGCACTGTCGCGTCGGTGTTGCTGCGGTCGCGGTACGGCTGCCGGTTGCCCATGCAGTACGGCCAGCCCTGATTGCCTGCGGAGGTGATGATGGTGGCCGTCTCGTACTTGGCCGGGCCGAGGGTGGGGCTGGGCGACGAGGCGTCCGGGCCGACCCAGCCGGCGGTCAGCCACTGGTGCACCGGGTCGATCTGCAGGCGCGCGATGTTGCGCATGCCCATCACGTAGATCTCCGGGCGGGTCTTCTCGGTGCCCGGTGGGAACAGGTTGCCCTCCGGGATGGTGTACGTGCCGTCGGCCTCCGGGTGAATCCGGATGATCTTGCCGGCGAGATCGTTGGTGTTACCCGAGGTGCGGCGGGCGTCCTGGAACGAGACGCCCTGGTACTCCTGGGTCCAGTTGTTGCCGGCGTAGCCCTGCGATCCCTCGGATGAGTTGTTGTCGCCGGAGCCGACGTAGAGGTTGCCCTTGGCGTCGAACGCCATGCCGCCGCCCGCGTGGCAGCAACTGTGGATCTGCACGGGGAACTGCAACAGGTCCTTGCGGGTGGCCTGGTCGATGGTCTGCGCCTGACTGTCGTAGGTGAACCGCGAGACGGTCCGCTGACCGATTCGCTTCACCCGGTCGACCGAGTCGTGCGGCATCCAGTAGACGTAGAGCCAACCGTTCTCGGCGAACGCGGGGTCGGGCACGATGCCGAGCAGACCCTCCTCGTTCTTCACCAGCTCGGAGCCGCTGCCCCGGTTGCCCATCACCTCCAGGGTGGTGAGCAGCTTGACCTGCTTGGTACGCGGGTCCCAGGAGTGGATGGTGCCGCAGCCCAGGCCGACCTTCGGGTCGTTCCAGTCCGCGACCGGGCCGCTCGGGCAGGCCGCCTTGCCGACGTAGAAGACAGTGCCGTCCGGGGCGATGGTCAGCCCGTGCGGCTCGCCCATCTGGTCCAGCTGCCCGGTCTGGTTCGCGGCGGTGAGTCGCTCCACCTTGTAGTTCGAGGCGATGGTGGCCTGGCAGTCGCCACGGACCCGACCGGTGGTCCAGTTGAGAGCTCCGGCGAGGTGCGCGCGGAACGCCTCCTCACCGTAGCTGCCCTCGGTGTGGCCCATGCCGGTGTAGAACGACCGACCGCCGTCGTAGTCCCGGCACCAGGACACCGGGTGGAACGCGCCGTTGGCGGCCGCCCCCGGGTTGTAGTGCCGCTCCTCGACCTGGGCGAGCGTGTGCACGCTACCGATCGGGTTCGGGTCCCAGTTCTCCCAGCGGTCCGACCGGGTGATGGTCATCGGCAGCGACGCCGTGGCCGGGTGCTTGCGGTCCAGGATGTTCACCACCGCGCGGTTCACCGCGGGCGGCTCCGGGGCGGTGGTGCTTCCGGTGAACAGGCGCAGGTCGGCGAGTTGGACCAGCGGCTCACCGCTGTTCGCGGTGACGTTCAGCCGGTAGCGGGTGAACTCCTGCGGGGTGGCGATGTCGAACCGCCGGGTCTGGTACCGGTCCGGGAAGGTCTGCCCGGTGCGACGGTCCAGGTCGGTCCAGCTCTGCCCGTCCGTGGAGCCCTGCAGGGTCCAGTCCCTCGGGTCCCGGCCGGAGGAGTCGTTGGCCGACGTGAGCGCGTACCCGGTGATCCGCTTCGGTGCGCTCAACTCGTACGCCACCCAGGCGGTCGGCGTGCGGACGAGCCACTTCGTGTTGCCGTCGCCGTCGGTCAGCTTCTCCTTGGTCTCGTTGGGCGGGTTCTCGCCGCTGGCGGTCACCCTGGTCACCGGCTCGGCCACCGGGATGGCGCCGGCCGGGCGGGTGCCGATCAGCCCGGTGAACCAGGTGGAGTCGACCTGGGCGCGGGCGGCGTCGGCGATGCCGACGAAGCCGCCGCCGGCCTTGACGTAGCTCTGTAGCGCCGACTCCTGATCGCGGTTGAGCGCCGCGCCCGTCGCGGAGAGGAAGACCACGCTGCGGTACGCGGACAGCCCGGCCGCGGTGAAGGCGCCCGGGTCCGTGGTGGCCGTGACATCGATGTCATGAACGGCACCAAGCTGTTTGATGGTGTCCACCGCGCGCGAAACCGGGTCCTGTTGTTCGGCAACCGGACCGTGGAACACCAGGACCGCGGTCTGCTGCGGCTGCGCCGCCGGTGGGGCGGCCGCCGTTCGTGGCGCGGCCGCAGCCGCCGTCGTTGCCGGGATGAGTGTCGCGAACGCCGCTACCGCGGCAAGGGTTCGTCGTAGTTTTCTGGTCATGCCCGTCCCCACTTTCGGTTCGGTCAGCTTCCGTGCGTGTGGGTGTGGCCCTGGAACCGGTGGATCGCCTCCTCGGCACCCGGCGGCATGCTGCCGTCGGCGTTGCGAACCAGGAAGATCCCGGCCATGCCGCCATCGGAGTGCGTCTGCACGTGGCAGTGGTACATCCACGCGCCGGGTCCGACGCCCTCCCCGGCCAGCACCTGGAAACCGAACGAGCTGCCGGGATTGAGGTCCTTGTTGTCGATCACCAGGCTCGGATCGCTCGGCCCCTCCAACATGCCGGTGCGGTTGTCCGCCCAGCGATGCGCGTGCAGGTGGAAGGTGTGAAACAGGTTGCCGTGGCCGATGGCGATCCACTCGACGCGCTCGCCCAGGTTCGCCTCGAACATCGGGGTCGCCGGCGCCATCCGGTTGTTGATCATCATGTCGTGGAACACGGCAGTGAACTGCTTCGACGGCAGGATGTCGCCCCGCCGCCGGACGATGAGCGCCCCGTACAGCCCCTTCGCGACGCCACCGGTGCCGTGATCGGTGCCCATCGCGTGATCGTGGTAGTGCCAGTAGCCGGCGCTGCCCGGCATGTACCGCCGACCCGCCGCGGCCACCATCTCGTGGGAGCGCCAGACGTACGTCCGTGTCTCACCCGGGTTGTTGAACGAGGCATTGAACGGGCTGCCGTCGGACTCGGTGCTGTAGTCCACCCCGTGTGGATGGATGGACAGCCGCTGGCTGGTGGTGTTGACCAGGGTGATCTCCAGGGTGTCACCCTCGTACATCTCCAGGATCGGGCCCGGAACGGTGGCCTGGCCGGGTGCCAGGCCGTATCCGTACAGGTTGCCGGGCAACTGCTCGGCGTAGATGGTGATCTTTTTGGTGACACCGTCGGCGGCCCGGGCGGGGCTGCCTCCGAATGCCGCGCCGATCGTTGGGGTGGACGCGCCCAACGCACCGGCGGCGAGCGCGCCGGTGGCGATCAGCGATCTACGGGACAGGTGGCGGTGAGGGCCACCAGCGTGATCGTCCATGGGTCTCCGTTCCCGACCGGGCGAAGACGCGACGAGGACAGGGTGCATCGACCGCCGAGCATGGGGCGGTGGCACGACTGAGGGTGAGGCTCGTCGCGAACTTTGCTCGGAAGACTCAGAACTTTCAATGGATGAGAAAAACTTATTTAATCCATCGACGAAAGTACAGCTCTGATTGCAAAAAGATTACCTTGACATCACGACGTCCGTCGATTGACATGAAGCTGACACACAGACCGTCGGCGGCCCGGTCCTCGAACCGACAACGCAGCGGCGCACACAGAACGACGCCGGGCTGCCCTCGATGAGGCAACCCGGCGGAAGGGACGTACGAGAGCTGTCGTCAGAGGTGGTGGCGGTCGTCCGCCGGCAGGCTGGGAGCCGCTGGCGGCTCGGACGCCTGGTCGGGCTGGCCGAGCTGCGCGACGTGGGTCGGGTCGAGGACCCGGGAGAGGAACGCGCGGGTCCGTTCGTGCCTCGGCGCGCCGAGCACCTCCTGCGGCGGCCCCTGCTCGACCACCACCCCACCGTCCATGAACACGACCCGGTCGGCGACGTCGCGGGCGAACGCCATCTCGTGGGTGACCACCATCATCGTCATGCCGTCCTCGGCCAGCTTGCGCATGACGGTGAGCACGTCGCCGACCAACTCCGGGTCGAGCGCCGAGGTCGGCTCGTCGAAGAGCATCAGCTTCGGCTCCATCGACAGCGACCGGGCGATCGCCGCCCGCTGCTGCTGGCCGCCGGAGAGCTGCGCCGGGAAGGCGTCGGCCTTGTCGATCAGCCCGACGCGCTCCAGGTTGGCCCGCGCGATCCGCTCGGCCTCGGCCCGACCCCGCCGGAGCACCCGACGCTGGGCGATGGTGAGGTTGTTCAGGACGGTCAGGTGCGGAAACAGGTTGAACGACTGGAAGACCATGCCGATGCCGCGACGGACCTCGTCGATCTCGACGTCCGGGTCGGTCATCTCGACCCCGTTCACCCAGATCTTGCCGGCCGTCGGCTGCTCCAGCAGGTCGACGCAGCGCAGCAGGGTCGACTTGCCGGAGCCGGACGGCCCGATCACACAGACCACCTCGCCCTGGCCGACCTCGAAGTCGATGCCCTTGAGCACCTCGAGCGGCCCGAAGGACTTGTGCAGGTCGCGGATCTCCACGGCGGGGCGGGAGGGGGCGGTCGTCATCGGGGTCACCGAGCCTTGGCGTAGCGGAGTTCGAGGCGTCGTACCACCTGCGACAGTGGCAGGGTGATCACCAGGTAGGCCAGGCCGGCCACCAGCAGCGGGGTCGCGTTCACCCGGTCGTTGAGCATGTCCCGGCCGAACTTGGTGATCTCGATGGTCTGCGCCGTCACCCCGAGCACGTAGGCCAGTGACGAGTCCTTGGTGAGCAGGATGAGCTCGTTCGTCAGTGGCGGGATCACGATCCGGAACGCCTGCGGGATGACGATCGTGCGCATGGCGGTGAAGTGCGACATGCCGAGGGTCCGCGCCGCCTCCATCTGCCCCTTCGGCACGGCCTGGATGCCGGCCCGGATCGTCTCCGCCATGTACGCCGCAGCGGTCAAACCGAGGCCGATCGCTATCGAACCGAACACCCCGCCCGGCAGCTCGCGCTCCGGGAAGGCGATCGGGATGCCGTACCCGACGAGGAAGAGCACCAGCAGCGCGGGCAGACCCCGGAACAACTCGATGTACGCCGTCGCCACCCAGCGGTACGGCGCCACCCGGGACAGCCGCATCAACGCCAGGATGGTGCCGAACACGAGGCCGAAGGCGAACGCGCCCAACGTGTAGAGGATGGTGTTACGCAACGCGACGGTGATGATCGTCGGGAACATCGACTTGATGATGTCGACGCGGAAGAACGCGTCGGCCAGCCTGTCCCAGTCCGCGGCGAAGAGCACCGCGGCGATGATGGCGATGAAGACCAGGTACTGGAGCCCGAGGGACAGCCGCTCCCGCTGGCGGCGTCGCAACTTCACGTTCGCTCGTTGCCTTCCCGGAGGTTGGTGACCCGGAGGGCACGCGGAACGCGTGCCCTCCGGTACTACGCGATGCTCAGGCGCTGGGCCGCTTGCCGATCCACTTCTCGTAGATCGTGTTGTACGTGCCGTCGGCCTTGGCCTTGGCCAGCACCTCGTTGATCTTCTTGAGCAACTCCGGGTTGGCGTCCTTCTTCACCGGGAAGCCGTACTTCTCGCCGGTGTCGAACTCGGCGGCCACCTCGAACCCGCCCGGGTTCTTCTTCAGGTACTCGGTCCAGACCGGCAGGTCGTTGATGGCGGCCTCGACCTGGCCGTTGGCGACGGCCTGCTGAAGGGCGGCGAGATCCTCGAACTCGACCAGCTTCAGACCCTTCTCCGCCTCGAGCTTCTTGGCGTAGTCACGACCCGTGGTGGCCGCCTGCACGCCGAGCTTCTTGCCCCGGAGGTCATCCAGCGACTTGTACGTCTTGCCGGTCTTCACCAGCATCGCCTGGGTGGCGTCGAAGTAGGGGTCGGAGAAGTCGAGGACCTTCCGCCGCTCCTCGGTGATCGTCATGCCGGCGGCGGCTGCGTCGCACTTGCCCGTGTTGAGGTCCTGGCCGGACTTGATCCCCTCGAACGGGGTGTCGACGATCGTCTGCTCGACACTCAGCTCCTTGGCGACCAGGTCCATGATCTCGACGTCGAAGCCGGTCACCTTGCCGCTGGCGTCCTTGGACTGGAACGGCGGGTACGGCAGGTGGGTGCAGACGGTCAGCTTGCCCGCCGCGACCAGCTTGACGCCGCTGGCCTGAACCTCACTGTCGTCCTTCTTCGCGCACCCCGCGGTCAACGCGAGAGCGGCGACGGCCACGACGAGGCCGGCCTGACGGACGGCGCTTGGGAACCTCAAGGCTGTGTCCCTCCGATTCGGCTTCAGACGCACAGAAGCCAATCTGGTTCATAAGACTTTGCGATAAGCGACCGTACCCGATCTGGCCCGACGTCCCTAGATCACGCTGCGAACAACCGGCCGGTACGACACGCCGGCCCTCGCCGGCAAACCGGACACTTGCCTAGCAACGTGCCTCAGCCACCGGTTCCCTCGGCCGCCCCGTCCGGGGTGAGCGCCCCACCGTCGGGGTCTGTGTCCAGGAACACGTGTTGGTGGCCCTGCCCGGCATCAACGCTGATCTGGTCGAGCTGGGTCGCCGCGACCGACCAGATCGTCGCAGCCTCGGCCGCCTGCCGCGCCGTCACGTCCAGCAGGGCCGCGCGCTGCGCGGCCGGAACGGCAGCGGCCAGAGCGTAGGCGTCGACGGCCAGCGACGCCTGCTGGACCGCACCGCGCAACCCGCCGCGCGCCACGTTGGTGGCGGTGGTCCCCGACGGCGGATCGGCGAACGGCTCGGCCGCCTGACGCATGACCTCCTGCCATTGGCGAGCCTTCGCCGCGTCCGGGGCGCGGCCGCCGGTCGTCTCCGCCTTGATGGCGGCCAGGACCGGCGCGACCTGGTCGCGGACGCGACGGGCCGTCCCGATCAACTCCGTGATCTGCTGGGCGTCCCGCTTCGCCTCGGCCTGCTTGATGCTCGCGATGGTCGCCTCGGTGGCGTCCGGACGGCCCACCTGGTAGCCGACCAACCCACCCAGCACACCGGTGACCAGTGCGATCACGCCCGCGACGGCCGCGTACCGCACGGTGCGGCGACGACGCACATCGGCCTTGTCCAACTGGTAGGAGGGCCGACCGGTACGGCGCGCCATCGCATCTCCTCACATCGATGGTGTGGGGCCAAAGACTAGCCGCCCCTCGTGAGATCCGTCGATAGCGCCGCGGATAGGCGCGACGGCGCGCTCACGCCGGCCGGAACCGCTAGACCGGGTAGCCCCACTCGGCCAACGGCTTCTCCAGCACCCGTTCGATCGCGCCGAGCTGCGCCGGGCTGAGTTCGTCCCGGTACGCCTCCGCCCGGCCCACCGTGAAGTCGTACCGGGAGAAGCCCTTCTCGAAGGCGGCCGACCAGCCCAGACCGAGGAAGTCGAGCATCCGGCCGACCTGCTCACGCGGCCGCTCGACCAGGTCCTCGTAACGCACGTCCAGCCACTGGTCGGCCGGGTGACGCAGCCGAGCCTGCGCGAAGGCCTCCATCAGCATCTTCCAGCCCAGCGCGGCGAGCACCTGGAAGGAACGGCCGGACTCGGTCCACTCCTCCCGCAGGTCGGACGGGAGCGGGCCATAGATCCAGTTGTCCGGCCCGCGCCACCCGTCCCACCAGCCCATCTGGAGCCACGAGTTGGCCACCGCCCGGCCGTCGCGCACCACGTTGACCACCCGCAGATCCGGGTACGCGGCGTGCAGCAGACCGGTGCGCGGCCACCCGGTGACGTGCTGCACCAGTTGCTGGCAGCCCTGCCGCCTGATCCGCTCGTCGAAGAAGGCCCGCAGCCGTCGGGCGACGAACGGCGTCAGGTCCTCGGCCACCAGGTCCCGGCACGGTCGGGAGAAGCCGGCAAGCACCTGCCTGTCGAGCAGGTGGTACGCCTCCGACGGCGCCACCCGGAGCCGGCCCCGCTCCAGCAACCGTCGACTGTGTCGCAGGGACGTCATCCCCGCCGGGCGTGGCGCCGACCGCCGGTAGAGCGGCCCGTTGAACCTGCCCTTGGGGTTGAGCCGGGCCAGTTTGTCGTCCAGGCCGGAGACGAAGCCGACCGCGGGATGTCGGGAAAGCACTTCCTGGACCAGGGTCGAACCGCAGCGACCAGTGCCCACCACCAGTGAGAGCATCGTTCAGCCTTCCTGCCGGGTGGCGGGTGACGGGGACACGACCGGGTCCGCGGCGCGGCGGCCGGCGG
>NZ_QGSZ01000090.1 GCF_003857055.1 Micromonospora inaquosa
CGCGTCTCGTGGGCTCGGAGATATGTATAAGAGACAGGATCCGGCTGTCCGCGGTGCCACGCCTCGGGACGTCGTAGAGCAGCCGCATCCCGCGCTCCCGCAGCGCCGCGCAGGCCGCGTCGATGTCCACCACGGTGTACGCGACCTGCTGCACGCCCGGCCCGTTGCGGTCCAGGAACTTCGCGATCGTCGACTCCGGGGTGAGCGGGGCGAGCAACTGCACGCAACCGCCCTCGGTGGTCGGCCCGACGGCCAGCATCGCTTCCCGAACGCCCTGCTCGGCGTTGGTCTCCACGTGAACGCAGCGCATCCCGAACGTCCGCTGGTAGAAGTCGATCGCGGCGTCCAGGTCGGCCACGGCGATCCCGACGTGGTCAATCTTGCGAAGCCCGATGTCTGTGACGTAGTCCGCACCGGGCTCGACGGGGGAGTTCTCTGCCATGGCGCTAGTCTGGCCGAACCATCGTTCAGGCGTACAGCGCGGCACCCCCTCGGAGGCAGGCATGGCTTCGGTGATCATCAGCGGCGCGCGGACCCCCATGGGCCGGCTGCTGGGCAACCTCAAGGACCTCCCGGCCACCAAGCTCGGCGGGATCGCCATCAAGGCGGCGCTGGAGCGGGCCGGCGTCAGCCCGGACCAGGTCCAGTACGTGATCATGGGGCAGGTGCTGCAGGCCGGCACCGGTCAGATCCCGGCCCGGCAGGCGGCGGTCGAGGCCGGTGTGCCGATGTCCGTGCCGGCGTTGACCATCAACAAGGTCTGCCTCTCCGGCCTGGACGCGATCGCCCTGGCCGACCAGCTGATCCGCGCCGGCGAGTTCGACATCGTGGTGGCCGGCGGCATGGAGTCGATGACCAACGCCCCGCACCTGTTGATGGGCCAGCGCACCGGCTACAAGTACGGCGACGTGGTGGTCAAGGACCACATGGCACATGACGGGCTCAGCGACGCCTGGGACTGCTGCTCGATGGGGGAGTCGACCGAGCGGCTCGGTGTCAAGCACGGCATCTCCCGCACGGAGCAGGACGCCTTCGCCGCAGCCAGCCACCAGCGGGCCGCCGCCGCGCAGAAGAACGGCCACTTCGCCGACGAGATCGCCCGGGTGGTCATCCCGCAGCGCAAGGGTGACCCGCTGGTGATCAGCGAGGACGAGGGCATCCGCCCGGACACCACCGTCGAGTCGCTGGCCAAGCTGCGCCCCGCGTTCGCCAAGGACGGCACCATCACCGCCGGCAGCTCCTCGCCGATCTCCGACGGCGCCGCCGCGGTCGTCGTGATGAGTAAGGCCAAGGCGAAGGAGCTGGGGCTGGTCTGGCTTGCCGAGATCGGCGCGCACGGCAACGTGGCGGGCCCGGACAACTCCCTGCACTCGCAGCCGTCCAACGCGATCAACCACGCCCTGAAGAAGGGTGGCCTGAGCGTGGCGGACCTGGACCTCATCGAGATCAACGAGGCGTTCGCTCAGGTGGGTGTCCAGTCGACCCGGGACCTGGGGATCAGCCCGGACAAGGTCAACGTCAACGGCGGCGCGATCGCGCTGGGCCACCCGATCGGCATGTCCGGTGCGCGTCTCGTCCTCACTCTCGCCCTGGAGCTGAAGCGGCGCGGCGGTGGCACCGGCGCGGCGGCGCTCTGTGGCGGCGGTGGCCAGGGCGACGCGCTGATCATCCACGTGCCGGGCCAGTGAGCGGAGCGGCCGAGCAGGTTCCGGCAGCGGGCACCACGTCGGTGCGCCGTAGTCGGGACGTACCGCTGCTGGTTGAGCGGGCCCGCGCGGGTGACCCCCGGGCGGTGGCCCGCCTGATCACGTTGGTGGAGAACGGTGACGCCCTGTTGCCGGCGATCGCCGCGGCGCTGGCGCCGTACGCCGGGCAGGCCCAGGTGGTCGGGCTGACGGGTTCGCCCGGGGTGGGTAAGTCGACGACCACGAACGAACTGGTCCGGGCGCTGCGGGCGCAGGGGCACCGGGTCGGTGTGCTGGCGGTCGACCCGTCCAGCCCGTTCACCGGTGGGGCGATCCTCGGTGACCGGGTGCGGATGCAGGACCACGCCACCGATCCGGGCGTCTACATCCGGTCGATGTCCAGCCGGGGGCACCTCGGCGGGTTGGCCGCGGCGACGCCGCAGGCGGTCCGGGTGCTGGAGGGCGCCGGCTGCGACGTGGTGCTGGTGGAGACCGTTGGCGTCGGGCAGGCCGAGGTGGAGGTCGCCTCGCTGGCCGACACGACGCTGGTGCTGCTCGCGCCCGGGATGGGGGACGCGATCCAGGCGGTCAAGGCCGGCATCCTGGAGATCGCCGACGTGTTCGTGGTCAACAAGGCGGACCGGGACGGCGTCGACGCCACCGTCCGGGACATCCAGGGCATGATCGCTCTCGGTGAGCGCGGGCCGGGGCAGTGGCGGCCGCAGGTGGTCCGGTCGGTCGCCGCGCGCGGCGAGGGCATCGACGACATCGCCGCCGCCATCGACAAGCACCGGGGCTGGCTGGTCGAGCACGGCGAGCTGCGCCGCCGCCAGGAGGCGCGGGCCGCCGCCGAGATCGAGGCGATCGCGCTCGGCACTCTCCGCGCCCGGATCGGCTCCCTTCGCGACGGTACGCAGTTGTCCACTCTCGCCGCACAGGTGGCTGAGGGTGCGACGGACCCGTACACGGCGGCGGACGAGTTGCTGGCCCAGCTCGCCCGCTGACCGGAAGCCACCGGCT
Organism: Micromonospora inaquosa; assembly: GCF_003857055.1. Lineage (GTDB taxonomy): Bacteria > Actinomycetota > Actinomycetes > Mycobacteriales > Micromonosporaceae > Micromonospora > Micromonospora inaquosa. The sequence goes on from NZ_QGSZ01000090.1 coordinate 2,706, forward strand.
TGATCCCCTGCACCACGCGCCCGGAAGCGAAGGTGGCTCCGGTTTTAGTAGGCTCGCGGCGCGTGGCCGGCGGTCAGCCCGCCGCGCGGCGGGCTGACGAGACGGTCGGTCCACAACGCACCGGGACCAGGGGAGATGTGATCATGACGGACGCGGTGGAGAACGCCGGCGCAGTGTCGCCCGCGACGGGCGCGGCCCGGGGTGCCACGTCGGTTTCCGACGAGGTCGTGGAGAAGATCGCCGGTGCGGCCGCCCGTGCCGTGCCCGGTGTCGCCGATCTCGGCGGTGATGTGTCCCGGTTCTTCAACAGCGTGTTTGACAAGGTCGGTCTGGACCAGGTGGGCGACGCTCGGCGGGGCGTCTCGGCCGACGTGAAGGGCACCTCGGTCGTCATCAACGTGGTCCTGGTGATCGACGCCGGGCACGTCGTGGCCGATGTGACCGAGGCGGTGCGGGCCGCGGTGATCGAGGCGGTGGAGAAGTACGGCCTGACGGTCACCCAGGTCAACGTCACGGTGGACGACATCGAGCTGAACCAGCCGGGGTCGGCAGTCGGAGCCTGAGGTGTAGCTGCCCGGCGGTCTGCTGGCTGCCGGGCTGCCCGTTGACCATCCACCGGGGACATCGCCGGGCCGCACCGTCCTAGTAGGCTCGCACCGCCCACCTTCACCGGGGGCCGGACGTGCCCAGACGCGGTGGTGCGAGGAGCAGGGAGCGACTGTGGACCTGGAAGCAACGCAGGAGCTGACCAGGGCGTCGGTGCCGGCTGGCGGGACGACGCAGGTCGCCGACGAGGTGATCGAGAAAATCGCCGTGGTGGCTGCCCGTGCGGTGCCCGGCGTGGCCGACCTGGGCGGGGACGTCGCCCGGTTCTTCAACGCGGTTCTCGACCGGGTCGGGCTGGACCAGGTGGGTGACGCGCGGCGGGGTTGCTCGGCCCACGTGACCGGGGACGCCGCCGTGGTCAACCTGGTGTTGGTGATCGAGGCAGGTCGGCCGGTGCCGGCGATCACCAGTCAGGTGCGCGCCCAGGTGACCGAGGCTGTCGAGGCGTACGGGCTGCGGGTCGACGAGGTCAACATCCGGGTCGACGACGTGGCGATTGGTGGGCCTGGCACCACAACGCGCGACACCACAACTCCATGATCGGGTTCAGGTCTGCCGTTACCCGTCGGTAGGGCGTGACTTAGCGATCGTTCAGGTGGGGGCCTTACACTCGACGTGCAGTCGAGGACCCGAGGAGGAGCCCTGCTCATGGACGCCGACGAGATCGACGCCGGACGGGCGCGCTGGCAGGCACGGTACGACGCCGCGCGCAAGCGGGACGCGGACTTCACCACGCTCTCCGGGATGCCGGTGGAGCCGGTGTACGGGCCGCCGGAGGGCGCCACCTATCCGGGCTTCGAACGGATCGGTTGGCCGGGCGAGTACCCGTACACCCGGGGTTTGTATCCGACCGGCTACCGCGGGCGGACCTGGACGATCCGGCAGTTCGCCGGCTTCGGCAACGCCCAGCAGACCAACGAGCGTTACAAGATGATCCTCGGCGCGGGTGGCGGCGGCCTCTCGGTCGCGTTCGACATGCCGACCCTGATGGGCCGCGACTCGGACGACCCGCAGGCGCTCGGCGAGGTCGGCCACTGCGGCGTCGCCATCGACACCGCCGCCGACATGCAGACGCTCTTCGACGGCATCGACCTGGCCGACGTCACCACCTCGATGACCATCTCCGGCCCGGCCGTGCCGGTGTTCTGCATGTACCTGGTCGCCGCCGAGCGTCAGGGCGCCGACCTGTCCAAGTTGGACGGCACCCTGCAGACCGACATCTTCAAGGAGTACATCGCGCAGAAGGAGTGGCTCTTCGACCCGGAGCCGCACCTGCGCCTGATCGGCGACCTGATGGAGTACTGCGCCCGGGAGATCCCGCGCTACAAGCCGCTGTCGGTCTCCGGCTACCACATCCGCGAGGCCGGCTCGACCGCCGCGCAGGAGTTGGCGTACACCCTGGCGGACGGCTTCGGCTACGTCGAGCTGGGTCTTTCGCGTGGGCTGGACGTGAACGTCTTCGCGCCAGGGCTGAGCTTCTTCTTCGACTCGCACCTCGACTTCTTCGAGGAGATCGCCAAGTTCCGGGCCGCCCGCCGGATCTGGGCCCGCTGGCTGCGCGACGTCTACGGCGCGACCAGCGAGAAGGCCCTCTGGCTCCGGTTCCACACGCAGACCGCCGGGGTGTCGCTGACCGCGCAGCAGCCGGTCAACAACGTGGTACGCACCGCCGTCGAGGCTCTCGCGGCGGTGCTCGGCGGCACGAACTCGCTGCACACCAACGCGCTCGACGAGACCCTGGCGCTGCCCACCGACGAGTCGGCCGAGATCGCCCTGCGTACCCAGCAGGTGCTGATGGAGGAGACCGGTGTGGTCAACGTGGCCGACCCGCTCGGCGGTTCCTGGTACGTCGAGGCGCTGACCGACAAGATCGAGGCCGAGGCGGAGGAGATCTTCGCCCGGATCCGGCAGCTCGGCGGGGACGGGCCGCACCAGATCGGCCCGATGACCTCGGGCATCCTGCGCGGTATCGAGGACGGCTGGTTCACCGGGCACATCGCCGAGTCGGCCTTCGTCTACCAGCAGGCCCTCGAAAAGGGCGACAAGAAGATCGTCGGGGTCAACTGCCACACCGGCACGGTCGCCAAGGAGCTGGAGATCCTGCGCATCTCGCACGAGGTGGAGCTGGAGCAGCGCCGGGTGCTCGCCGAGCGCAAGAGCGCGCGGGACGAGTCGGCGGTCCGTGAGGCGCTGGCCCGGATGATCGAGGCGAGCCGTACCGACGAGAACATGATCCCCGCCATGCTCGACGCGGCCCGCGCCGAGGCGACCCTGGGCGAGATCTGCGACGCCCTGCGCGCCGAGTGGGGCACCTACCGGGAGCCAGCACGCTTCTGACCTCCTGCCCAACACCCCCACCCCGTCGATCTTGCGGATTCTGTGTCGACATAAGGCATGAATGTGGCGTTTCGGCAACAGAATGTGCAAGGTCGCGGGGGTGCGGGCGGTGGCGTGAGAGTTGCAACGTCGGGGTTGCGGGTGAGCTGAGATCGGGGGCTCACGTGCGAGACTAGGTAACCATGAGCGACCCACGGATCACCTCGTCGATCTTCACCCGCGGCGCGGTCGACCTCAGCACGCTGCGCGGCCCCGCACCAGCAAGTTCCCGCCCCGGCACGCCCCCGCAGGGCGGCCCGTCCAACGGCGTACCCGGTGCGCCCACGGCCGGCGGTGACACCGCCATCGTGGACGTCACCGAGGCGACCATCCAGTCCGATGTCCTCGAACGCTCGATGGCCACGCCCGTCATCGTGTTCTTCGGCGCGGCCGGCTTCCCGGAGAGCGACGAGTTCGCCCCGGTCCTGGAGCGACTCAACGCCGAGGGTGGCGGCACCTGGGTGCTGGCCCGGGTCGACGTGCAGGAAAATCCCCGCATCGCCCAGATGTTCCGGGTGCAGGGCATCCCCATGGTCTACGCGGTCGTCGGCGGCCAGCCGGTCGACGCCTTCTCCGGCGTGGTGCCCGAGGCGCAGCTGCGGCAGTGGATCCAGGCCGTCCTCAAGGCCGGTGGCGTGACCGTCGCCGAGCCGGAGGACCCCCGCCTCGACGAGGCCGACGACGCGCTGATGAGCGGCGATCTGGACGCCGCCGAGCAGGCGTACCGCAAGATCCTGGCCGACGCCCCGGCGGACGCCGCGGCCACGGCAGGGCTGGCCCAGGTCGGGGTGGCCCGCCGGGTGGCCGGCGCCGACCCGTCCGCCGCGCTGGCCGCCGCCGAGAGCGCCCCCGACGATGTCGCCGCCCAACTGCTGGCCGCCGACATCGAGGTGCTCAGCGGCCTGGCCGAGCAGGCGTACGCGCGGCTCGTCGGTCTGGTCCGGCGCACCGCCGGTGAGGACCGTGAGACGGTGCGCCAGCACCTGGTCTCGCTCTTCTCCATCGCCGGCCCAGACGATCCGGCGGTCGCCTCGGCGCGCCGGGCCCTGGCCAGCGCCCTGTTCTGAGTTCGTAGCACGCCAGCGCGGGCCGGCGTTCCGGCCGGCCCGCCCGACCATCGAGGACGGGAGCTCATGATGCGCCGGATCGCCGTCCTCGACGCGCCGACAAATCTCGGTCTACGGCCGCCGACGCCCACGTCGGTCCCGGGCTGCGCCAAGGCGCCCGGGGCACTGCGCGACCACGACCTGCTGGCCCGGCTCCGCGCCCGCGACGCCGGCTGCGTCACCCCCGCCCGGTACGACCCGGGCGACTGGCGGCCCGGCGACGGGGTGTGTCACGCCCGGGAGATCGCCGACTACTCGCTGGCCCTCGCCGAACGCATCGGCTCGATCATCGACCGGGGCGAGTTCCCGGTGGTGCTGGGCGGCGACTGCTCCGTGCTGCTCGGTTCGGCCCTGGCCATGCACCGCCTCGGCGAGGCCGTCGGCGGGCGGATCGGGCTGGTCTTCGTCGACGGGCACTCCGACTTCCGGCACCCCGGCAACGCCTCCTACGTCGGCGCCGCCGCCGGTGAGGACCTGGCCCTGGTCACCGGGCGGGGGCAGGCCGACCTGGCCGCGCTGGAGGGCCGCCGACCCTACTTCCGCGACATCGACGTGGTGGTGCTCGGCATCCGCGCCCAGGACGAATACCGACTCGACCTCCAGGCCGCCGGGATCACCACCCGTCCGGTGCCGGCGCTGCGGGCCGAAGGCGCCGCCCGGACGGCCCAGTGGGCGCACGAGCAGCTCGCCGACTGCGCGGGCTACTGGGTGCACATCGACGTGGACGTGCTCGACCCTGCGGTGATGCCCGCCGTGGACGCCCCCGACCCGGGTGGCATCGCCTTCGCCGAGTTGGAGATCCTGCTCGCCGGCCTGGTCGACACCCCGCACTGCCTCGGCGTGGAACTGACCGTCTTCGACCCCGACTACGACCCGGACGGCTCGTACGCGGCCGAGATCGTCAACACCGTGGTCGCCGGCCTGGCGCCGGTGACGGCCCCGGAAGCCGTGCCGCCCCGACTGCTGTCGGCCCGGCCGACGCCCTCCCCCCGGCGCGGCAACGGCCGGCCCGCGACCGCCACCGAGCGCTCCGACCGTGCCGAACGGCTCGACGGGCTCACTGGAGGGCTTGCCGGGTTTGACCGCGTTGAGCGGGTTGCGGAGCTTGATCGTGCCGAGTCGTTCGACGGGTCACCAGGTGTGATCGGCGGCGAGGCGCCACCGGTCGGCGCTGAGGTGGCTGATGGCGGCGCCTTCGGCGGCGAGCGTGCCGCCGGCGGCCTCTCCGGCGGTGAGCGCGCCGATGGCGACTCCTCCGCCGGCGAGCGTGCCGGTGATGGCCTCTCCGCCGGCGAGCGTGCCGGTGGTGGCCTCTCCGGCGGCGAGCGTGCCGGTGGTGGCCTCTCCGGCGGCGAGCGTGCCGGTGGTGGCCTCTCCGGCGGCGAGCGCGCCGGCGGTGACTCCTCCGGCCCCGGGTCCTCCGGCGCCCGGTCTCCTGGTGTCGGATCTACCGGCGTCGGATCCACCGGCGTCGGGTCTGTTGATGGCGATAGACCCGGTGGCGGTCCGTCGGTGGGTGCGGCGCCTCCCGACGTCGCGGCTGAGGCGCAGTCGCCCGGCACGCTCGGACGGGCCGCGCACTCCGAGCCGTCGGGCGTCGCCGCCCGTATCGCACCGCTGGTCGAGCGCGAACCCGTCGGCCCGCCCGCATCGGCCGGCCCGGGTCTTCTCCGACGCACCCCCTCGCCGCCCCAGAACCCGGCCGACCGGCACAAAGCCGACACCGCCTGACCCGATCCTCGGTGACCGAGGTGTGATCAATTCGGTATCAATGAAACTGCGGTATCCGGGTGCCTTGGACACCGCAGTTTCAAGGAAACCGAGTTGATCAGGCCCCGCACGGAACGCTGGGCCTGTTCC
>NZ_QGSZ01000089.1 GCF_003857055.1 Micromonospora inaquosa
AGCAGCGCCCGAGTTCGGGTTGGGGTACCCCGGAACAGATCACCAACCCCGAGTACTCCACCACCGCGTTCCTGAAGGGTTTGAAGCAGGTCGACGGGTGGCAGGACATGCCGCTGACCGAGGCCGCGCAGACCGTGCAGGTGTCGGCGTACCCGGACGCCTACGCCCAGTGGGAGCAGCAGGCCGCCGACCTCGTCGCCCAGTACTGGAACAGCTGACCACCAGCACCACCGCACGTCAGCACCACCGCACGGCAAGACCGCAGAACACCAGACCGCTGGCCGGCACCCGCAACCCGGGGTGCCGGCCAGCGGCGTACCCCGGTCAGCTCCTGTGCTTGTGGCTGCGCCAGATGTCGATCAGCGCGACGATCAGTGCGAGCGCGATGATGCCCGTGGCGAGCATCAGGGACTGTTCGAAGGCGGTGGTCCAGTCGCCGCGGCTGTCGGCCAGCGATGAGAAGAACAGCGACCCGACGGCGGCGATGCCAGCCGCGGCGCCGATCCGCTGCCCGGTCTGGAGCATGCCCGCGCCGCTACCGGCCTGCCCTACCGGCACCTCGGCGAGGGTGATCGTCTGGTTGGGGGCGATCACCAGGCCGCTGCCGATGCCGGCGACGAGGAGGGGGCCGGCGGTGACCCAGGGCGCTGGGGCGTCCGGCGCGAGGTGTAGCCCGATCACTGTCGCGGCCAGCCCGACCAGCACGGTGAGCAGACCAACGGCGACCAGTGGTCGGCCGAAGCGGTTGACGATGCGGCCACCGAGCACGGCGGCGGCGGCCGAACCCAGGGCGAAGGGGGTGATGGCCAGGCCGGCGACGAGCGCGCTGTAGCCGAGACCCATCTGCAGGAACAGGGTGAAGATGAAGAAGATCGCGGTGAAACCGCCGAAGTAGACGAGCGCCAGGATCGAGCCGAGCGTGTACGACTGGAAGGTGAACAGTCGAAGGTCGAACAGGGGTTCGTGCTGGCTTGCGTACCGTCGCTCCCAGAGCCCGAAGGCGACCAGCACCGCCAGGCCGACCGGGATGAGCGCCCACTTCCAGGGGGTCTGCCACTGCTGTTCCTGCACCAGTGGCAGCAGGACGAGGACCACACCGATGCCGAGCAGCAGGACGCCGAAGGGGTCGAGTCGACGCCAACCGGGTTGACCGGTGGGGCGGCCGGGCAGTAACCGCCAGCCGAGGATCACCGCGAGGACACCGACCGGCACGTTGACGAAGAAGACCCAGCGCCAGCCGTGCTCCTCGCCGCCGATGGCGATGAGCAGGCCGCCGAGTAGCGGCCCGACGGCGGTGGAGATGCCGATGGTGGCGCCGAGCAGCCCGAACGGGCGGGCGCGTTCGGGGCCGCGGAACAGCTGCTGGATCAGCCCGATGACCTGCGGGTTGACGACGCCGGCGGCGGCGCCCTGCAGTAGTCGGGCGATGACCAACCACGTCGGCGAGGTGGCGAGGCCGGCGAGCGCGCTGGTGATGGTGAACAGCGCGATGCCGAAGACGAACGCGTTGCGCCGACCGCGGGCGTCGCCGAAGCGACCGGCGGGCACCAGCGCCAGGCCGAAGGTGAGCGCGTACCCGGAGAGAATCCACTGCAGATCGCTCGACGACGCGTGTAGCGCCCGGTCGATGGACGGCACCGCGACGTTGACGATGCTCACGTCGAGCAGCGTCATGAACGCGGCGACGAGTCCAACGCCGACCGCCTGCCAGCGATGTCGGTTTTCGGCCGGGGTCACCGGCTGCGGCGGCTGCGCCGCGCTCATCGTGCCCCCCGTCGACCCTCGGTCGTGCATGGTTGACCGCTACCCGGATCTTCGGGGGGCGAACCGTGCCGGCTGGCTCCGCGGATCACGCCATCTGGCGGGCGCAGAACCGGGGACCGAAGTCGAGGCCGGCCATCGGTGAGTCCTCGCGGTGCAGCAGGCCCTTTTCGGTGAGCAGGTGCAGGGGGCTGCCCACCTGCTCCTCGGTGAGCCCGGATTCCTCGGCGATCAGGTCCGGGTAGGGCACCTGTCCGCGTGATTCAAGGACGGTGACCGCCTGGTACACCCGTTGCTCGGCCTCCGACAGTTGCACCTGCTGCATGGGTTCCTCCTCTGCTCGTCCGCCACTTCGGTGGCGGTTGCCGTGCGCCGGTTACCCCCTCGGTGCCCGAAGATGCGCACCCGATCGGGCGGTCGCGACGGCGGGCGGGTCCACTGGCCGCGCCGGGGCGGTGCCCTAGGCTGCTTCCGTGATCGTTTGGGATCTCGTCGTCGTCGGCGCTGGCCCCGCGGGGCTGTCCGCGGCCCACGCCGCTGCCCGTGCGGGCGTTTCCACACTTGTTGTCGAGCGGGCCGCGCACCCGCGGTACAAGACCTGCGGCGGTGGTTTGATCGGCACCTCTCTGGCGGCCGTTCAGGATCGGATCGAGGTGCCCGCGCACGACCGGGTGGACCGGGTGACATTCACCCGCGACGGCCGTCGGGAGTTCACCCGCCGCAATGGCAGTCCGGTGGTGACGATGGTGCGCCGCGAGGAGTTCGATGACCGGTTGCGCGCGGCGGCGGTTGCCGCCGGCGCCCAGTTGCGGGAGCGGGTCGCGGTCCGCGCGGTCGAGCAGGACCCGGAGGGGGTACGCCTGCGGCTGGCCGACGGTACGACGATCGCGGCTCGTGCCGTGATCGGGGCGGACGGCTCGTCGGGGGTGACTGCGCGGCATGTCGGGGTTCGGTACCGGCAGGTGGATCTGGGTCTGGAGTTGGAGATTCCGGTGCCGCCCGCCGAGCAGGAGCGGTGGCGGGGTCGGTTGCTGCTGGACTGGGGTGCCATGCCGGGCTCGTACGCCTGGGTCTTTCCCAAGGGTGACCGGCTGACCGTCGGCGTGATCGCCGGTCGGGGCGCGGGGGAGGGGACCCGCGACTATCTGCGGCGGTTCGTCGACCGGTTGGGTCTGACGGGCTTGCCGGCGGAGCACGACTCCGGTCATCTGACCCGTTGCCGCGAGGAGGATTCACCGTTGCGCACCGGTCGGGTGCTGGTTGTGGGGGATGCGGCGGGGCTGCTGGAGCCGTGGAGCCGGGAGGGCATCAGCTTCGCGTTGCGCTCCGGTGCGCTGGCCGGGGCGGCGGTCGCGGGTGGTGACCTGGCGGGGTACGAGCGGGCGGTGGCCGAGCGTCTGCTGCCGGAGATGCGGGCGGGGTTCCGGCTGCTCGATGTCTTCACGCGCCGCCCGGAGGTGTTCCACGCCCTGTTGGCCACCCCGCCGGGCTGGCGGATGTTTGTTCAGTTCTGTCAGGGGCGGGCGAGCTTCGACGAGATGCTGCGCCGCCGGCCCATCCGGGCCGCCCTCGCGGTGCTGGATCGGTTACCAGCCCCACGCCGAGCCCCAGCTATTCACCCAGGATCCTAGGACGCCTTACAGGGTGTGTACGCGGTTACTGGTGCTGAGCCCTCCAGCTGGCGGACAATCACAGCGGAGCAGCGGGAGGTGCCGATGGCCGAGCAACCGTTCACCGATGACGAGTACGCGTTCCTGCGCCACGTACGGTTCGGGGAGTTGCCGCTCGCCGTCCGTCCCGATCAGCGGGTCGAGCTGACCGAGGTCGAATCGCGAAGCGAGCGGCCCGAACCGTTGGACGACCCCGTCCACTGGAATCTGCGCCACGCCGGCTGACAACACGCGACGGGCCGCAGGTGTCGCCACCCACGGCCCGTCGACGGTGTGCGATCAGAAGACCGGCACGCCCTCGCGTACCAGCCGCCAGTTGGGCTTGAAGAAGTCGGCCGGGTCGATCGCCCCCCGAGCCTGCGCCCAGTCGATGAGCAGCTGACGGATCTCCTGCTGCGCGTTGTAGACCTGGGTCTTCACGATGCCGGGGAAGTTGCCGCCGCCGCTGCGTCGGTAGTTGTTCACCGCCACCACGAACTGGGCGTTGTCGGCCACCGGAGTGTCGGTGCCGGCCAGCACCAGGCGGGTGATCCGCTGCCCGACCGGCTTGGAGATGTCGATGTCGTAGTCCAGGCCGGAGAAGACGTCGTAGTTGTAGTCGGGCACGGCCGGGTCACTGATCTGCTCCGGGTCGACCGGCGCGCCCGGCGCCAGGGTGCGGAAGAACTTCGCCGAGTACTCCAGGTACGCCCGCACCTCGGCCCCGCTGAGCACGACCGCCTCAAGGGTGTTGTCGTACACGTACAGGCCGGCGACATCGCGGATCTTGACGTCGCCGGCGGGGAAGACGGCGGTCCGGCTGAACGGCGCCGCGATCGACAGCACCGGCAGATCCGCGTACGCGGTGCCGGCCAGCGCCGCGCCCACCACCTCGGTCTGCACGTGGTTGATGAAGTCCAGGATCGGAGTGTCCTTGTACCGCGACTCCGCCGCCGACAACTCCACGGTGGACCGCGCGACCACCTGGTTGACGTACGCCACGGTCTTCTGGTGCTGGGCCCGCACGGCGGCGAGCACCTTCGGGTCCTCGACCACGGTGTTGGTGTTCAGCATCGTGGCGGCCCTCTTGGTGATCGTCCACCGACCCCGTTCACGGGCGAGGGTGAAGTCCATCCGGGTGAGCCGCTGGCCCCACTTCGACGGCTCGGAGAGCAGCACCTGCGTGCCGGTGCGCTCGTTGGTGACGAACCGCTCGACCACCTCGTTGTGCGCGTGACCGAAGAGGATCGCGTCGATCCCCGGCACCTGCTGGGCGATCAGCGCCACCGGGTTCTCGTTCGGCAGCTCCGGGCCGTAGCTGGAGGTGCCGCTGTCACCGCCGTGCGCGGAGATCAGCACGAGGTCGGCGCCGCGGGCCCGCATGATCGGCACCCACTTCGCGGCGGTCGCGATCATGTCGTCGAAGCGCAGCTTGCCCTCGACGTTGCCCTTGTCCCAGATGGCCACACCGGGGTTGGTCAACCCCAGGATGCCGACCCGCAGGGTCGGCGCGGCGAAACCGAGGGAGACCTTCTTGATGACGTACGGCAGGAAGGCCGGCTTGCCGGTCTTCGCGTTGACGGCGTTCGCGGCGAGCGCCGGGAAGCCGAGCTGACGGATCCACAGGTCCAGCAACGGCAGCCCGTAGTTGAACTCGTGGTTGCCCAGGGTCACCGCGTCGTAGTCGATGACGTTCATCGCCCGGGCCATCGGGTGCTTCTCCCCGGTGGCGGTGATCGGCTCCTGCTTGGCGTAGTACGTGGCCAGCGGTGTGCCCTGGATGGTGTCGCCGGCGTCGAGCACCAGCGTCGCCTTGCCGCGCCGCTCCCGACGGATCTGGTTGATCAGGGTCGCCAGCTTCGCGACGCCGATGTCGTTCTGCTTGCTGTCGTCGTACTCGGCGTCTCGGTAGTAATCCCAGTTGTAGACGTTGCCGTGCGTGTCCGACGTGCCCAGCAGGGTGAGGTCCCAGGTGCGCGGCCGGGGCTTGCCGGCCGCCTGCGCGGGCGCGGCGGCGATCAGCGGGGTCGTCGCCGCGGCCGCCGCGGCGACGAGCACCTGACGGCGCGACGGGCCGGAGGGAGAGGTCATGACATGCCTTTCCATGGGGGTGGACGCGCCTCGTGAGCGCCTTGCGCACCATAACCACCACCCGGCACGCCCGCCACGCCAGCCCCGACCGGTGCAGCGGTTTCCACAGGTCGGCGTGGGGTAGGGCGGTCAGGGACGACATCCGCGGGAGAGCCCTCGCTTCCCGCGCGCAGCGAGGAGATATCAGTGAGCGAGGACCAGCGCACCCAGCAGGACCCGACCAGCCAGTACGGCCAGCAGTCCGGTCAACCCGCACAGCAGCAGTCAGCGCCCGGCTCGACCGGACAGATGACCCCGAAGCCGGACCACGGGGAGGAGTCGTACCGGGGCAGCGGCAAACTCGACGGCAAGCGGGCACTGATCACCGGCGGCGACTCGGGGATCGGCCGGGCGGTCGCGATCGCCTTCGCCCGGGAGGGCGCGGACGTGCTCATCTCCTACCTCGGTGAGGAGGAGGACGCCGACGCCCACGAGACCATCCGGCTGGTCGAGGCCGCCGGCCGTCGGGGCATCGCGGTACGCGGTGACATCACCGACGAGGCGCACTGCCAGGAACTGGTCGATCGGGCGGTGCGCGACCTGGGCGGCCTGGACATCCTGGTCAACAACGCGGCGTACCAGATGTCGCAGGACAAGGGGATCCTCGGGATCAGCACCGAGCAGTTCGACCGGGTGTTCAAGACCAACCTGTACGCGATGTTCTGGCTCTGCAAGGCCGCCATCCCGCACCTCGCCGAGGGGTCGGCGATCATCAACACGTCGTCGATCCAGGCGTTCGACCCGTCGCCGCAGCTGCTGGACTACGCCACGACGAAGGCCGGGATCGCCAACTTCACCAAGGCTCTCGCCGCCGACCTGGCCGGACAGGGCATCCGCGTCAACGCGGTCGCGCCGGGGCCGGTGTGGACGCCGCTGATCCCGGCCACCATGCCGAAGGAGAAGGTGAAGCAGTTCGGCACCGACACCCCGGAGGGGCGACCCGGGCAACCGGCTGAGCTGGCACCCGCGTACGTCTTCTTCGCCTCGCAGGAGTCCAGCTACGTGACGGGCGAGATCCTGGGGGTCACGGGCGGCCGACCGACCAAGTGATCCGCCGCCGGGTGGGCTTCCGCGCGGGACGCCCACCCGGCGGCCTGGCCTGTTCGCGCGGCACGGCGGCCTGGTCTGTCCGCGCAACCCGGTGGCCTGGCCTGTTCGCGCGACCCGGTGGCCTGGCCTGTTCGCTCGGCCCGGTGGTCAGCGTGGCCAGGCGGCGAAGCGTTGCCGGATCTCGGCGACGTCGGTGGCGCCCAGGCCGTAGCGGCCGAAACGCTGGTCGGAGAGGCGGTCCAGGTAACGGCCAGCGGCCCGCACATCATCCGGGTCCAGCGCGGGATCGACCTGCCGTGCCAGCACCAACAGCTCGGTCACGTCGTAGTGGTCGAGGGCCGCGGCCACGTCGATGAAGTCGCGAACCTCCCGCCGATTGACCAACGCCGCAATTTTGTTCGCCACCAGGTCACGGACGTCCATCACCGGGCCGAGGTCCATCACCACCGGGCTCTGCTGGCGGTCCAGCCGGGCGAGGCTGAGCCGGATCTGCCGTCCGTCGCGGCTCACCACGAAATCCTTCATGTCCTGCTCGTACCCGTCGAACAGCTCGGCCAGCTCACTGTCCGGGTCGGCGTCGGTGACGATGAACCCGGCCCGCTCCAGAGCCACCCGTACCCCGGCGGACGCCGCTGCCGCGGCTCCCTCCACGTCCGCGAAGAGGTCGACGTCCTCCGTCGGTCGGGCAACCAACCCGTGCGCCGCCCACGCCACCCCACCACCCAGAACGAACCGGTACGGCCCCGCGGCGGCCAGCGCCACCCGGGCCACCTCCCGGTAGAACTCGTGCAGATGAGGTTCGATCACGCCGCGCGCAGGCCGCGGTGCCGGCTCTCCCACGCCTGGCGTACGCCCCGAGGCAGGTTGAGCAGTCGCCACACCCGACGCAACGTCCGCCCGTTGATCAGAGCGCGCAGATCCTCGGCGCGGGTGGTCTCCCGAAGCACGTTCTCGTACATCCAGAGCAGCTGGTCGGGGTCGCCGAGGTCGAAAGTGCGCTCGGCGTTCCACATCAGTCGCACCGGCAACTCCACCACACCCCGGGTGGGGCCGGCCAGTTCGGCGAGCGTCCGTGCCACCACAGCGGGACGACCCGGGCGGGCCAGAAAGGCCACGCCGGTCGCGGTGGGGGAGACGGCCTGCATGGTGTCAGGGTAACGCCCTCCAGAGCCGGTGTCGCTCAGGCTGATCCCAGCGCGCTGTTCCGAGCGTGCCCGCACACCTCGTTCGGCGCGATGTTTGCCCGGTTCACAGGTTGTGTGCCCACTTTTGCGCGCTTGCCGCCTGGTTGCCAGACCTGTCGCCGCCCAGCCGATTCGTGATCGACTCGTGTTTCATGAAGTCGGGGTGTCCCGCCGCCCGGGATACCCCGTTTTCCGTGAACCCGAGTGGATCACCGGGTGAGGCCCGCTTTCGACGCCGCAGGTCGGTGACGTGTGGGTGGTTTGTCCGGTGGCGGGTGTTGCTGGGGTGTGGTCGGTCGCACTCGTGGGCTGGAATCGTGGCCGGGTCGGGGTCGTTGAATACCCTGACGATCGCAGCACCCCCGGCCCGCACGGGGTTGGGTTGGCAGGTCGCGTAGGTCGGAATGCCGGCCACCGCCCGGTCGTTACAGTCCCCACGACCGACCGGCCGCACCGCCGCCATGGGGGTGCCGGACGGGTTGGGCCGCCCCCGGAATGACCCCGGCCCCTTGGTCGTTGCGGTCGCCACGACCGACGACCCGGCACCGCCACGATGAGGTGCCCGGCGGGTGGGCCGCCCCCGGAATGACCCCGGCCCCCTGGTCGTTACATCTGGACCCGGCGCCACGAGCCCTCCGCCCGTGAAGTCGCCGACCGACGCCGAGAACCGTGGGCGTCACCCCCCGAAGACTTTTCCCTTGTTTTGTGCAGCGCCGGACGAGGTGCTCACACCCGTGTGATTGCCGTTCCCCCGATCGGCACAGCGGGTGTCCTACCCCCGAAGGAGCTACCCCTCATGAACACGATCTTCCGTAAGAGCATGCTGTCTGTTGCTGGTCTCGCGTTCGCCGGTGGTGTGTTCGCCGGTCCGATCG
>NZ_QGSZ01000088.1 GCF_003857055.1 Micromonospora inaquosa
CCCCCGTACCGGTCGTCTCGACCGGCGGTGACCCGGAGACCACCGCCGCCACCCCGGCCGCCGCGCCGGCCGGGTACGCCGGCCCCTCCGCGCCCGCCGGTCAGCCGGCCACCGCTGAGCCGACCGGGTACGAGCCGTCGACCGGCTACGAGCGCCCTGCCGCCACTGCGTCCGCGCCGCCGTACCCGGTCTCCGGCCACCCGGCGCCCGGCCAGCCCGGCTACCCGCAGCCGGCTGCCGGCCACTACCCCGGTGCCCCCTGGTACCCGGGTCAGCAGTCCGGCTGGGCCGGCGGGGGCCAGCCGGGCATGGCGTACGCCCAGCACCAGCAGCACCCCGGACAGCACGCCCAGCACCCGCACCACCCGGGCCAGCCGGTCCCGCCGTGGGGCCCGCAGGTCGCGCCGCCCGGCAGCGGCCCCCGGCCGGGTCGGATCGCCAAGTTCGCGGGTGCCGGCGTCGCGGTGTTCGCCCTGATGCTCGGTTCCGGCGTGGCCGGTGGGGCGCTCGCGCTCGCCCTCGACGGCGACGGCGGCGGTATCACCCGCACCTACTCCGCGGCTCCCGTGATCAACGGTGCCGACCTGCCGAAGATCGCCGCATCGGTGCAGGACAGCGTCGTGTCGATCACCACCGACAGCGGTGAGGGCTCCGGGGTGGTGCTCAGCGCCGACGGGTACGTGCTGACCAACAACCACGTGGTCGCGTCCGCCGCCGGCGACGCGGTGCGGGTGGTCTTCGCCGACGGCAAGACCGCCGACGCGAAGATCATCGGCACCGACCCGAAGACCGACCTGGCCGTGGTGAAGGCCAACGGGGTGAGCGACCTCAAGCCGGCCAAGTTCGGCGACAGCGACGCCATGCAGGTCGGCGACCAGGTGCTCGCCCTGGGCAGCCCGCTCGGCCTGCAGGGTTCGGTGACCTCGGGCATCCTCAGCGCCCGGGACCGCACCATCCGGGCCGGCGAGGGCCAGCAGCAGGACCCGACCCAGCAGAGCCAGCCGGTCAGCTCGATCTCCGGCCTGCTCCAGACGGACGCGCCGATCAACCCCGGCAACTCCGGTGGCGCGCTGGTCAACACCCGGGGCGAGGTGATCGGCGTGAACACCGCCATCGCGACCTCCGGGCAGAGCACCGGCAACATCGGTGTCGGGTTCGCCATCCCCAGCAACAAGGCCAAGGACGTCGCGGGCAAGCTCCAGCGTGGCGAGAAGGTCAGCCACCCGTCGCTCGGGGTCGGCGTCAACCAGGCCGAGGGCGGCGGCGCGCTCGTCGCGTCGGTCACCCCGGGCAGCCCGGCGGAGAAGGCCGGCCTCCAGCGCGGCGACGTCGTCACCCGGTTCGGCGACAAGCCGGTCAACGACTCGGACGACCTGGTCGGCGCGGTGCAGGCCGGCAAGGTCGGCGACCGGGTCGAGGTGCAGTTCAAGCGCAACGGTGTCGAGAAGTCCGCGACCGTGACGCTCGCCGAGACGTCCTGACCACATAACTGAACCTGCTTCCTCCCTCCGGCGGCGGGTGGCGGGGCCGAGGGGGTCGGCTCCGTCACCCGCCGCTTCTTTTCGCCCGGACGGCGGTTCACCCGGATCGGGTGAACCGCCGTCACCCGTCTGCCCGGCAGTTTCGGTGAGCAACGACCGGAAACCGGGGGTGGGGTGCCATGGCCGAGCTGGTGGGTGTCCGCGACGACCAGCGGATCCAACGCGACGTCCTGGCCGAGCTGGCCTGGGACGCCCGGCTGCAACCGAACGAGATCGGGGTGACCGTCGACCAGGGTGTGGTCACCCTGACCGGATTCGTGGACGGTGCGGCTCGCGGCTGGGCTGCGACCCGGTGCGCACAGCGGGTTCGCGGCGTACGGGCGGTGGCAGACGAGATGGAGGTGCGGCTGCCCGGCACTCCGGGGCGTACCGACGCCGAGGTCGCCATCGCGGCCACCCGGGCGTTGGAGTGGGACAGCTTCGTGCCCGCCGAACGGCTGGACGTGACAGTGGCCAACGGCTGGCTGATGCTGCGCGGTGAGGTCGAGTTCGGGTGGCAGCGGCGGGCCGCCGAGGGCGAGGTGCGCCGACTCGACGGCGTACGGGGGATAACCAACCTGATCGAGGTACGACCCGCGGCACCACCGGCCGCCGAGCGGCTGCGGCGGGACGTCCAGCGGGCGCTGCTGCGCACGCTCGGCGGCGAGCGGGTGACCGTCGAGGTGGACGGCGACACGCTTGTCCTCGCCGGCGTGGTCCGTTCCTGGTGGGAACGCGACCAGGTCGAGCGGGTGGCGTGGTCCGCGCCTGGGGTGCGGGTGGTCCACGACCAACTCCTGGTGGGCGGGTGATCGCCCGCCCTGTCCGGTTTATCGGGGGCGCCACTGGGAAACCGCCGCCGACCGGCGGTGCCGCCGCACCGGGGAGCAACGGGGAGGACTCGTGGCCATGAACCACCCGCCTGGGGGCCGTCCCGATGAGCGGCCGCTGCGCATCGCGATGGTGGTTCCGCCGTGGTTGTCTGTACCGCCGCCCGGCTACGGCGGCCTTGAGCAGGTCGTCGCCGCCCTGGTGGACGCGCTCTGCCGGCAGGGGCACGCGGTGACCCTCTTCGGCGCCGGCGGTGACCACGGCACGGCGGCCCACGGCTTCGTCTCCACCGTCGCCGAGGTCCAGTACGAGCGGCTCGGTGAGTCACTGCCCGAGCTGGCGCACCTGGCCCGGGTGAATCGGCTGATCAGCGCCGCCGACTTCGACGTGATCCACGACCACACCACGATCGGCCCGCTGGTCGCCGGCCGTCGGGCCGTGCCGACGGTCGCCACCGTGCACGGGAACCCCGTGGGGGAGTACGGCGACGTGCTGAGCGACATCGACTCGGGCGTCGCCCTGGTGGCGATCTCGCACGCCCAGCGTCGACTGAACCCGAACCTGCCCTGGGCGGGCACTGTGCACAACGCCCTGGACATCCGCGGCTTTCCGCGCAAGCAGATGCCCGGTGCGGGGCCGGTGCTGTGGTTGGCCCGGTTCAGCCCGGACAAGGGCCCGGACACCGCCATCCGGGCGTGCCGGGCCGCCGGACTGCCCCTGCTGCTGGCGGGAAAGTGCAACGAGCCGGCCGAGCGTCGGTACTACGAGCAGGTCGTCGCGCCGATGATCGACGACGACGTGACAGTCGTGCTCAACGCGGACCGCGAGGCAACGCTGCGGATGCTGGTCGACGCCCGCTGCCTGATCATGCCGATCCAGTGGGACGAGCCGTTCGGCATGGTGATGCTGGAGGCGATGGCGACCGGCACACCGGTGGTCGCGCTCAACCGGGGTGCGGTGCCCGAGTTGGTCCGGCCGGGGCTGACCGGGCTCGTCGTCGAGCGGTCGGAGGAGCTACCGGCGGCGTTGCTCGCGGCGGAACGACTCGACCCGGAGGACTGCGTGGCGCACGTCGCGCGGAACTTCTCGGTCGAGCGGATGGCGAGCGGCTACGCGGAGGTCTATCGGCGCTTCGCCCTGAGCCGGCACGACGCCCGGGAACCGGCCCGGGTGCCGGTGCGCTGACCCCACCCGTGCCGCCCCGGGTCAGGCCCCGGTCGCGCCCAGCTCGGCGATGGCGGTGTCGAGCCGAGACGCGTACGCCGGACTGATGCCTCCCTCACCGAGACGGACGGTGACCTTCGCGCGCAGCCGGGCCACCGGTGGTGCCAGCTTCTCGCGGCCGGAGCTGACCGCAGCGGTCAGGTTGCGCAGCTCGTTGCGCAGGTCGAGGCCCACGTCCTCGCGGATCTCCCCGGCGCTCACCCCGGCGCCGATCAACCCGTCGACCCGGTTGGCGGCCTCGATCAGGGTGCCCGGGTTCGAGGTGGGCGCGCCGGTCGTCGGCTTCGTCGACGGTGACCCGGTCGGCGGGGTCGGTGTGATCGGCGCGGACGACTCGGGGGCCGGCGGGTCGGTCGACGGGGTCGTCACCGGAGCGGCGGAGGGCTGCGCCCGGCGGGTCGGCTGCTGTTCGGGCAGCAGGGCCACCCCGGCCAGTGTCACCCCGACAGCCAGCACCAGCAACAACACCAGCCGCCGCCGGGACCAGCCCGCCCCGGTCGCCGGCTCGACCGGGGCGGGGGAGGCCCCGCCGTCCAGACTCGTCGGGGCGGGCGTCGGGACGCCGGCCGTTGCCACGCCGGGCGACTGCGGTGGCAACGGCTCGGTGGGCACCAGGATGGTCGCGGTCGGGGGCTCCGTCGGCAGCGAGTGGTCGCGGAGCGCGGTGGCGACCTGCCGGGCGGTCGGCCGATCGGCCGGGTTCCGGGCGAGGCTGCGCAGGCAGATCTGGGCCACGGCCGGGGGCAGGTCCGGCAGGTCGGCCAGCGTCGGCGGGGGGCCACTGGCCAACGCGGAGCTGAGCTGCTCCCAGGTGTCCGCCGGGTACGGGACCCGGCCGGTGAGCGCCTCGTGCAGCAGTACGCCGAGCGAGTAGACGTCGGTGGACGGTTGGGCCGGCGCGCCGTCGAGGCGTTCCGGGGCGACGTACGCCGGGGTGCCGAAGGTCTCGCCGTCCTCGTCCTCGTCGGGTGCGCCGATCCGGGTGGCGATGCCGAAGTCGAGCACCTTGACGCCCGTTCCGGTCATCATCACGTTGGCCGGGGTGATGTCCCGGTGCACGATGCCGAGCCGGTGCGCGGCGGCCAGCGCGTCCGCGACCTGCGCGCCCACCTGGACCGCCTCGGTCCACGGCAACGGCCCCTCGGTGAGCCGCAGCTTCAACTCCTCGCCGCTGAGCAGCTCCATCACCACGAACGAGGTGATCGAGCCGTCCGGGTCGACCGTCTCGCCGTAGTCGTGCACGGAGGTCAGGTGCGGGTGCACCAGCTGGGCGGCGGCCCGTGCCTCCTCCCGCACCATGTCCCGAAATCGCGCGTCGGCGGCGAGTGACGGGGCGAGCACCTTGAGCGCGACCACCCGGTCCAGTACCTCGTCCCGGGCACGCCAGATGACCGACATGCCGCCGGCGCCGATCTGGTCCAGAAGTCGGTATCTGCGAGCCAGCAATCGGCCCGGATGCAGCGCTGCCTTCACGGATCGCACCTGCCTCAGGGGTGGGAGCGGTATCAGGTTGCGCGAATGTGCACTGGCTGTCAACGCCGTCGCCGCCTGCCGTCGGCGGACGGGGCCTGCCGTGCGGTGACCGCCGGCCGACCACGCCCCACCGGCCGGCGGCGGGCCCGTGCCAGGATGAGAGGCATGGCGGGGGGACCGGTGGCGTTCGTGCTCGGCGGCGGGGGAGTGCTCGGCGCCGTCGAGGTCGGCATGTTGCGGGCGCTGTTCCGCGCCGGCATCCAACCCGACATGGTGCTCGGCACCTCGATCGGCGCGGTGAACGGTGCGCTGGTCGCCGCCGACCCGTCGGAGGCGGTGACCGACCGGCTGGTGCGGCTGTGGGCCTCGCCGGAGGCGAGTGAGGTGTACGGCGACTCGGTCGCCAGGCAGCTGCGCCGCTTCGCCGCCCGCACCCACCTGCACTCGCCCCGGCCGCTGCGTCGCCTGCTCGAAAGCGAGCTGGGGGTGGACACCACCTTCGCCGATCTGCGGGTGCCGTTCCGCTGCTGCGCCGCCCACATCGAGCGGGCCGCCGAGCACTGGTTCGACAGCGGTCCGGTGGTGCCGGCGGTCATGGCGTCGGCGTCGGTGCCGGGTCTGCTTCCGCCGATGCAGATCGACGGCGCGCACTACGTGGACGGCGGGATCGTCAACTCCATCCCGATCGGCGAGGCGGTGGCCGTCGGCGCCCGCCGGATCTACGTCCTGCAGGTGGGTCGGATCGAACGGGAGCTGACCCCGCCCCGCCGGCCGTGGGAGATCGCGCAGGTCGCGTTCGAGATCTCCCGCCGGCACCGCTTCTTCCGGGAGATGGCGGCGCTGCCCGAGGGGGTGGAGGTGCACGTCCTACCGACCGGCGGGCTGAACCCACGCGACGACACGCCGTGGGCGTACCGGGACATGGCGGCGGTGGGACGGCGGATCAGTCGCGCGTACACCGCCTCCCGGCGCTACCTCGCCACCCACCGGGAGCGGTGATGCCGCTGCCTCCCCGGTGGCTGCGTCGGTTGCTGTTCGCCCCCGCCGTCGTGCTGCTCGCCTTCCTCGTGGTCACCACGTTGCCGGTCTGGGCGCTGCTCGCCGCGGCCGCGTCCCCGCTGGTCCCGGGCCGGTTGCGCCCGCTGCGACTGCTCTGGATCGGCTGTTTCTACCTGGTCTGGGACGCTGCGGCGCTGCTCGCGCTCTTCGTGCTCTGGGTCGGCTCCGGTTTCGGCTGGCGGACCCGGTCGCCGGCCTTCCAGCGCGCGCACTACGTGCTGGCCGGCTGGTTCCTGCGGGTGCTGTTCTGGCAGGCACGTTGGACACTGCGGTTGCGTATCGACGTGGTGGGCACCGACCCGGACACCGCCCTGCCCGGCCGACCGGAGCTGGTGCTGTGTCGGCACGCCGGGCCGGGTGACTCGTTCATCCTGATCCACGGGCTGGTCAACTGGTTCAATCGGGAGCCGCGGATCGTCCTGAAGGACAGCCTCCAGTGGGATCCGGCGGTCGACGTGCTGCTCAACCGGCTGCCCAACCGGTTCATCGCGCCGACCCCGGAGCGCGGCGAGGAGACGGTGCGCCAGGTCGGGCACCTGGCCAAGGGTCTGGACGACAACGACGCGTTCGTGATCTTCCCCGAGGGCGGCAACTTCACCCCCAGGCGGCGGTTGCGCGCCATCGCCCGGTTGCGCTCGCTCGGCCTGGAGCGGATGGCCCTGCGCGCCGAGCGGATGCGCCACGTGCTCGCCCCGCAACCCGGTGGGATGCTCGCCGCGCTGGACGCCGCACCGGACGCCGGGGTCATCTTCGTCGCCCACACCGGGCTGGACCGGATGCTCACCGTCGCCGACGTGTGGCGGGAACTACCGATGGACAAGCGGATCGTGATGCGGTTCTGGTCGGTGCCGCCGGAGGACGTGCCGACCGGGCGGCAGCAGCGCATCGACTGGCTCTTCGACTGGTGGGCGCAGATCGATTCCTGGATCGCCGCCAACCGGTGAGCGCGGTGGTGCGGAGCGTGGCGGTCGCGACCGAAAGGCGGGCTCAGCGGCGTATGTCCGCGTAGGGTGCGGGCGTGGACGAGATCTGCGTGGTGACGACGGTGGTGGACGCGCGTTCGGTCGCCGACGTGCTGGCGGCCGCGGCCGTCGCCGGCAGGCTCGCCGCCTGCGCCCAGGTGGGTGGTCAGGTGGACAGCACCTACTGGTGGCGGTCCGGAATGGAGACGAGCACCGAGTGGTCGGTGCAGTTCAAGACCGCACCGGATCGGCTCGCCGCGTTGCTGGACCAGATCCGGGTCAGCCACCCGTACGAGGTGCCGGAGATCCTGGTGTCCAGGGTGGAGAGCGGCAACCCCGACTACGCCACCTGGGTGTACGAGCACACCCGTTCCTGAGTACGCGCACTCTGGGTCGTACCCCGGTGGGCTGTCGATGATGACCGGGTGGACGACACCCGTTACCCCTGCCCCGCCTGTGGTGCGCCGGCCGATCTGAGCGCCGGTTGCTCCGGCTGCCGGCGGGCGCCCGATCCGACCGCCGCCGAGGTGGTTCGGCTGAGCCGGCAGGTCGCCGAGCTTGAGCCGGAGGTGGAGCGGGCCCGCCGCGCGTACACCGAGCTGGCCGGACGCCTGACGGCCGTGTCGCGTCGGCGGGCCGAACTGGCGGCGGTCGTCCGTGCCGGGTTGGCTGCCCCGGTCGTTGCGCGCCCGGTGTCTCTGGTCGGGCCGCCGCCGTTCATCGGCCCGGGTTCCGGCGTCGCGGCGGGTTCGCGGCCGGGTGCGGCGGAGACCTCGACGCGGACGGTCCAGGGTCTGCTCTTCGTCCTCGGTGGACTCCTGCTGGGCACCGCGGCTGTGGTGTTCACCGCTGTCGCCTGGGCGGCGGTGGGGGTTGCCGGCCGGGCGTTGATCCTGGCGGCGTTCACCGCGCTCGCTCTGGGTGTACCGCTGCTGGCTGTCCGCCGTGGGCTGCGCGGTACGGCGGAGACGTTCGCCGCGGTGGGGTTGCTGCTGGTGGTGCTGGACGGTTACGCGGCCTGGTCGGTGGACCTGGCTGGCGTGGCCGGCTGGCCGGGCAGCCGGTACGCCGCGCTGGTCGGGGGGGCCAGCGCGGCGGTCGCCGTGGTGTACGGCCGGTGGAGCGGGTTGACGGGGCCCTGGTTCGCCGCCCTGTTGGCCGTCCAGCCGGCGTTGCCGTTGCTCGCCGCCGAGGCCGGGTGGGGTGCGGCCGGGTGGGCGATGGTCCTGCTCGGGGTGGCGTTGCTGAACCTGGCCGTGCTGGCCGCGTTGCGTGGCCGGGAAGGGGTGGCGCAGTTCGTCGGCCGGGTGCTGGCCGGTGTCGCCCAGGGCACCGCGCTGCTGGGTGCTGCGGGATGCGCGGCGGTGCCG
>NZ_QGSZ01000087.1 GCF_003857055.1 Micromonospora inaquosa
CGGCAACTGGCTCCAGCGCGACCGACTCTCATCCCCCAGCCGGCTCTTCGGAGAAGTCACTTCCCGGACCCGCCGAGACCCAGGATAGAACTCTCCTCCCGGCGGTGTCTTGACACAGAGGGGAGCCGAAGTAGTGCTTCTCAGCGAGGTCAGTCACGCTCACCGCCGCGTCGCCCAGAAACTCCAGAAGCGATTCGACGGTGTCCGGATGGGCGCGTCCATCGGCGAGCAGCGCGGTCACCGCCCGAACCGCCGGCGCGGTCGCCGTGTCCGGGAAACCCTGATGCAGCACCGCGGCGTCGAGGTGGCCCAGCGCGGCCTTGCGGGCCTCGGCGTCACCGAACTCCAGCGCAGCCAGGTGGCCAGGGGTGTCGGTAGCCCAGCCATACGCATGCCGAAGCCGACCCCAGTTAACCGTCATCGCCACGTCGTCCGCGATCCGCTAGCAGGCCGAATACACCGCCAGGACCCGGGTCATTGATCATCACTTTCACTTCCACAACCCTATAGCAGCCAGCATCCACACCCACCCGTTGCCGATGCCCCCTCACGGTCGGCTGCAGCAGCGGGTACACCGTCCCGATGCGAACATCTTCTACCGTGATGACATGCAGTGGAATCTCTTGCTCGCCGGCACCGGACTCGCGACGGGCATCACGGTCCTGATCTCGAAGCGCAGACGTCGTCGGCCGCTGAGCGCCGGAGAGACGGTGGATATCGCGCGAGCCGCAATGCGGTCCATACGCCGCAACTCGCCGCGCTCGGGCCGCGATACTTTCCAGCGAGGCCGAGGCGTCCCCGACCGGCACTCCGCCGCCATCGCGGAGAACGCTGCCTATGGAGACGCTGCGAACTTCGATACTGGTGGTGGCGGAAGGGGGACGGACTGAAGCACCTTCGCCACCCGCCCCGCCGTTCCTGGACTGCCAAACGCACCCTTCTCGGCACCGGCCGCTTAAACCCGACGCCCGCGAACCCGATCTTGCTCCGTAGCGCCCGGTCGGCGGCAGATGAGGATGCTGACCACCACGGTCTTTTCCAACGAGAAGGTCCCGGCAGAGCCGAGCGACCAAGCGGCAGAATGTGCATGCCCCGATGATCGAGTTGTTGAGGAGAAACCCATAACGGCTGCGTTGACCAGGCGTGCGCGAAGCTTCGTCCACGGCGACGGACACCGCCTCTACAGCGAGATGAGCAGCGACATCCGCGACCACTGGCTCAACCAGGGCATTCCGGCCGCCGTTGTCGACCGGATGGCAGCGTTCGAAGCCATGTGGGGCGGCCTGTCGCTACCTCCGGCGCCACATTATGAAGGTGGCCCGAAGATTTTCCGTAGCGACATGCCCGAGATGGACTCGACGGGTGACTGGTGGTTCGACGCGGGTGACCAGCGGTGCTCCATGCCGTACGGATTTTTCATCGGTCCTCGTGAGGAATTCGGCATCGAGGACAGCCACCGCAGGGCAGTGCTGCACGAGTCCGTCGCCGGCTGGGTCGAGTCCCTGGCGTTGGCGTACCGGGCTGTTCATTGGGCCTCTGAAATCACCAAGGTGCGGGGCGCAGCTGTTGACCGACTGGATCTGTCAAACCTGGAACCGTTCTCGGAAGTCGCCGGCATGTCGGACACCTGGTGGCGCGGCGGAGAGAAGGTCGTGGCGGTATACCGGGGCGTAGCTCATCTTTTCAACGACCCCGAACTGCAGGTCGCCACGGTGTACGACGGAATTGCCGAAGCCCCCATCTACCTCGACTACTGACCCCACATCGGCCACTTGGGACCAGGACATCGCTTGGTGCGCTCATCGCGGGCTACCTGTTAGCTGTTCGTTTGTCCTCACCTGCTCCCCCATTCGTGAGGGTGTCCCGTGCGGCCCGGTCCCAGCGACATCAGCCACGGCCCGTCCTGCTCGTCCCCGCTCCACAACAACTCAAGGTCGATCAGGCTCGCATCCCAGTCGACCTGTGGTGCGAGGCTCACAGCGCCGTTCGTTGCCGTTGGCCGCAGTTCAAGGCCGTTCAGGGCACCCTGTTGCTCCCCACCTGCTCCCCTTAACAGGGCTCACACTGGACCGCCGAACGCCGAACGCCGAACGCGCCCGCCAACGCCGGCGAAGGCATACGCCATCTCGCTGGCGACGAGTACGTCCCGCCGGCGCTGGCAAAGGCAAGGCGGGGACGACCAACCCAAGGCCAATCTCAATGCTTTGCCTCGTATTGGTCCCAATGAGCTGTGTAGCGCAGCAGTGAGCGGGCCAGGTCTGGATGTTCCGCCCCCCATTGGGTGTCGAAGAGGAACCACTGGTCGAGCCCGAAGAAGTTGTCGATGTAGCGGGCGACTTGGGCGATGTGCGCGTCCAGCCGGATCAGAGACTCGGCGGGCCCTCTCTGATAAAGCAGTTCACCCATCCGTTACGTGGACGCTCTCTGCTCAGCAAGTCCGGGATGCCGGCATGGGCATAGGCATCATGTGCGTTCCATTTGGGGCGTACCCCAACCCGACGCCAGAAGGGGACGGCACCCCAAGATGGTCGAGCCAGTCGCTCAGGCTTCGCCCTCTCCACGCCGCAGCCCGGCGACTCCGGTCCCAGCGTCCGGGTGCTCCTGACCGAGCAGCCGCACCGAGCCGGCGACCACCTTCTCCTGGATGGTGATCGCCTCGCCCGTGCGACCCGGCTGCCGGTACGAGCCGGCCCGGGCGGTCAGCGTGCGCGAGGGCTCCGCGAGGATGTCCATGTGAACAAGAGCCGCAAGCCGCGCCGACCGGACGTCACTACAGTCGAGCTCGTAGGGTGCGCCTCACACGCGCTCGAGCTGCACAACTACGATGAGCGGTGGGCAGACATCTACCTTGATCATCGGGGGCGGATCCGGGATGCCCTGACAGCAGCGGACATCGAGATCGAACACATCGGTTCCACGTCCGTTCCCGGACTGGCAGCCAAGCCGATCATCGACATCGTGGTCACGGTAGACGACATCACCGTCGAAGAGGACTACCTCCCTGCGCTCCTGGCCGCCGGGTACGAACTGAGGGTCCGCGAGCCGAGGCATCGCCTCGTGCGGACACCAGCACACGACATCCACGTGCACGTCTTCGAACGGGACGATCCCGCCGTGGACGAATACCTCCTCTTTCGCGATCATCTGCGCTCCGACGCGGACGACCGCACCCTCTACGAAAGCACCAAGCGGACCTTGCTCAGCAAGCGGTGGGATGACATGAACGACTACGCCAAGGCCAAGACCGACGTCATCCGCGCGATCAAAGCACGAGCGAGGGAAGCTCGCGGACAGTAGACGTCGCGGTGCTGGTGCGTCGAGCGGCAGGCAATTACGCGCGGACGGGGGCGCCATGATCGGAAGCGCGTGCCACGGCCCGTTTCGTCAGGGCATGGAACTCACGGTCCTGTTCCTACCCGTCCCGTGCGGAGGCGAGGTACAGAGGAACTCGGACATCCGTGCTGTTTGTTGATGTTCAGTCGTTGGTCTTGATGGCTGCGGGGACGCGGCCGAGGTCGCGGTCCTTGAGCCGGTAGCTGTCGCCCTTCATGGAGACGACTTCGGCGTGGTGGACGAGGCGGTCGATCATGGCTGCGGCGACGACGTCGTCTCCGAACACTTCGCCCCATCTGCCGAAGGGCTTGTTCGAGGTGACGATGAGGCTGGCGCGTTCGTAGCGGTTGGAGACCAGTTGGAAGAACAGGTTCGCGGCTTCGGCTTCGAAGGGGATGTAGCCGACCTCGTCGACGATCAGTAGCGGGATCCGACCGAGTTTGACCAGTTCGTCTTGCAGGCGCCCCGCGTGGTGGGCGTCGGCGAGACGGGACACCCATTGGGCGGCGGTGGCGAACGCGACGCGGTGTCCGGCCTGGCAGGCCCGGATCCCGAGGCCGATGGACAGGTGGGTTTTGCCGGTGCCGGGCGGGCCGAGGAACACGACGTTCTCTTTCGACGCCACGAAGTCCAGGGTTCCGAGGTGTCCGATGGTCTCCCGTTTGAGGGAGCGTTGGTGCTCGAAGTCGAACTCCTCCAGGCTCTTGCGGGCCGGGAAGCGGGCTGCGCGGATGCGTCCTTCACCGCCGTGGGCTTCGCGGGCGGCGACCTCGCGTTGCAGGCAGGCGGCGAGGAACTCCTCATGCGTCCACGACTCCGCCCGAGCCCGCTCGCCCAGCCGCTCGACCGACGCGGCGAGGGAGGGTGCTTTCAGCGCGCGGGTGAGGAACGCGATCTCGGAGGACACGTTGCGGTTGTTGGTTTTGGTGGCCATCAGGCGGCCACCTCGTCCAAGCCGAACATCCGGTCGTAGTCACTCAAGGCTCGACACTCGACCTGAGCGTTGACGGCTGGCACCGGGGTGTGCTGGGCGGCGGCCCGCAGGTCAGCCGCGGCCTGGCGGTGGACCGGGTCAGTGATCGTCTGATGTCCGGCCCAGCAACGCTCATGCTGGGCGACCAGCCGGCCGTCGCAGGACACCTGGACCTGGTCGCAGTCGGCGGTGACCTCGACACGTCGGCCAACGACCGACGGGTGCACGGAATAGTCGTTGGCGTCCAACCGGACGTAATGATCACGTGGCAAGCGGGTGGCCTGTCGCCAGCCGACCGCCGGCGCGACCGGCGGCAGCGCCAGCATCGCGGCCCGGTCTGCGTCCCACCGGTCCACGGGGCGGCAGCCCAACACCCGGTGTTGGCGGTTGTTCGCCCGCGCCAACCAGTTGGTCAGCTGGGCGTTGAAGTCATGTGCTGAGCCGAACCGGCGCCCGGGCAGAAACGACGTCTCCAGATAGCCGTTGGCTCTCTCGACCAGGCCCTTGGCCTCCGGGTCCGCCGGCCGGCACTGGATCACTTTGACGCCCAGGGTGCCGCGGAAGGCGTTCATCGTCTCGGTCAACTGCGGCCGACCGGCCCGCCACTGCCCGACCGCGGACTCGTTGTCCCACACCAACGCCTTGGGCACCCGTCCCCACCCGGAGATCAGGGTCCAATGCCCGGCCAGCAGATCCGGCGACTGCCGCGACGGGATCATCACCGCTGACAACCACCGCGAGTAGCCGCACACCATCACCAACACCGGCGGCCTGCCAACCTGCCCGAAGCCCAACGGCACGTCCGCCGGCGGGAACCACAGATCACACTGCGCCAACTCGCCCGGCAAATAGTCCGTGCGCTGGCTGGGATCCGGGCGGCGGAACAACGGCCGCAACTGCTGCACCCGATCGGCGAACACCGTCTTACCCCGGGTCCACCCGACCCGTTCCATGATCACCGTCGTCGGCATGTCCGGGAACTCCGCCAACAACACCCGGATCTGCGGCTCCACCGCATCCACGATCGAGCCCTTCACCGCCCGCTGATAACGAGGCGGCTCATGACTGGCCAAGGCCTTCCGCACCGTGTTCCGCGAGACCTCCAACCGGCGACAGATGGCCTTGATCGCCATCCCCTCCGCCCGGTGCAACCGACGGATCTCTGCCCAGTCCTCCACGCTCAGCACCTCCCGATGCTTCCGGAAGGGGTCAAAATTCAACCGGAACCACGGGGTCAGTTTTCACGCGGCGTCGACAAGAACCGCGGAGCACTCCGCGGGAACCAGGACGCTCCACCCGCTCTGAGCTGCGGAAGCCTGGATCCGCAGGCACTGGTGGGTGCAGTTGGGGGACGTTGGACGCCGTTGGATGCAGTTCAAGGACGTTCAGTGCACACTGTTGCTCCCAGCCTGCTCCCCCGGTCCTGGGCCCGCACCGGACCACCGTCGGATCGTCGGATATCCATCACGTCCACATGAAGGCCTCGTGGGCTTGGCGAGGAACCCTCAGCCCGCGTCGACGATTTCCACCGCGGGTGCGAAGTGGCGGACCGCCGCCTCAATGCTCGGGCGGTGCAGTCGCCAGAGGGTCGCCGGCCGGCTGTCGACGAGGACGGCCGGCGGCACGTGCGGGACGAGCGCCCGGTTCATCCGCCGCAGGCCGCGCGAGCGCGCCGAGCCCGGCAGCGGCGGCAAGCCGGGGCGCGGCTGCAGCCCGACGTACGGGACCGTGGCCGGGCCGGCCTGTTGCGTCCACAGCACGACAGCCTCGATGTCGGACCACAGCACCACCGCAGTGTGTGAGGACGGCCAGAGCGAGGTTTGACCCAGAGTGACCCCGGCCGCGTCGACGCGCAGCGCCACACGGCAGCTGAGCACGCCCACGAGCCGCACGCGGTACGTCGGCACCGGTCGGGCGACCTGATGCCCGCAGCGCTCCGCTCCTAGCCCGGCTTTGTCCGGCCTCAGCGGGCCCGCTGAGGCCGACTTCTGACTGGCACGCTGGTCGCCAGATTGTCGGGGGGTTCGGCAGGATCGCCGGGGGGTTCGGCAGGATCGCCGGGGGCGGAACAACGGCGGTTGCAGGGGGTCGGCAACCAACGACGATCAAGTTGGCCGGAGTCGGCCGGCGCCTGTGGGTGTCCGCTGGTGCAGGCTGGTGCTGGCATATCGGCGGAGGTGCCGGACAGTCGCCGACGCCGGTCACGAGCGTCGGCGTCGTCCGCGCGCGGTGAGAAGAGCTGACATCCTGAGGAGGTGCCGTGTTCACCACCATTGCCTGGGCCACGGATGGTTCTGCGGCGGCGTCCGAGACACTGCCCTCCGTGGAGGGTCTCGCGCGGGTCACCGGCGCGATGTTGATGATCAACGGCGTTCCGGAGGTCACTATCAGTCGGGCAGGCTTCCTGGTCGAGGACAACAGGTCCGTGCTGGCCTCGCTGCACCGCATCGTCCGGCGGCTGCGTGAAGGCGGCATCCCTGCCGCCGAGGTGCTCGTCGTCGGCAACCGCGGGCATGGACCGCTGATCAACCTCGTGCTCGACAATGTCACCGATCGAATCCTGCAGATCGCATCGTGGCCGATCATCGTGGTGCCGGCGCGGCCGGCGGTGTCAACGCCACTCGCCGACGCCCACGTCGCGGCGGTTTCAACCCGGTCCGGGGCGGAGTAGTCAGGACGGTCCGCATGGCCGAATCCGGGACCGGATCGCCGAAACGGCTCTGCGACGTCCTGCAGTGCCTGCGGGGACCTCGCCGAGACAGGCACGCAGCACGTCGGTAAACGGGGAACAAGTGGGCTGCGAACCCCACGCAGGTGCGTCCACGGTGGCGACACTGGACGCACCTACGCAGGTTTCGTCGTGAGGCGGCCCGGACGAAACGGTGATCAGATGTAAACCAGTCGGACGCGGGCTCCAGAAGCCTCACGCCGCGGCGGACACCCTTAACGGAGCCCAGCCAGGAGGCCTTCTCATGAAGGACAAGGAATGAACGACCTCCGATCGATCGACTCGACGCCGTGGCACTCTCGTCCAGCGAGCGACGTCGCCCACCACTTCGGGGTGGAGCCGGGCGTCGGGCATTCGGCGGTGGAGGCTGCGCGCCTGCTGGAGCGGTACGGTCCGAATCGGCTCGCCGAGGCACCGACGGTGCCGTGGTGGCGGGCGTTCCTCCGGCAGTTCCAAGATCTGCTGATCATTATCCTGCTGCTCGCGGCGGTGGTGTCGTTGCTGGTGAGCCGCGAGTGGGAGACGCCGGCGGCTATCGCGTTCGTCGTTTTGCTGAACGCGGTGATCGGCTTCGCGCAGGAGTCCCGTGCGCAGGCGGCGCTGGATGCGTTGCGGCGGATGAGCGTCATGACGGCCACCGTGCGCCGCGACGGGCGGGTCGTGCGGCTCGACGCCGCCGACCTGGTACCCGGCGACGTGATCGTGGTCGAGCCCGGTGACCGGGTGCCGGCGGACGGCCGGTTGCTGCAGGCGACGTCCCTGGAGATCCAGGAGTCGATGCTCACCGGCGAGGCGCAGCCGGTGGTCAAATCGACGCCGGTCGAGGTCGACGAGGCTGCCGCCCTCGGAGACCGGGTGAACACCGTCTACATGAACACGGCGGTCACCCGGGGTCGCGGCGAGGTGCTGGTCACCGCGACGGGCATGCGGACCGAAATGGGTCGCATCGCAGACATGCTGCACGGCGCGCAGGCCGGGCAGAGCCCGTTACAACGTCAGATCGACGCGTTGAGCCGCACACTCGCGATCATCGCCGCGGTCGTCATCGCGGTGGTGTTCATCCTCGGGCTGGTACGCGGGCAACAGTTCAGCGCCCTGTTCGTCACCGCAGTCTCGCTCGCTGTCGCGGCCATCCCTGAAGGACTGCCCGCAGTAGTCGCGTTCACGCTGGCCATGGGCACCGGCCGGCTGGCCCGGCGGGGCGCCATCGTGAAGCGGCTGGCGTCGGTGGAAACGCTGGGCAGCACCACGTGTCGGGGTACTCGTTGGAGTGCAGAGCTAGGTACAGCTGATCTTGCAGAGGTGCGCACCGTGTGTCCGTCGCCAGTGGGTGACTGAGGGTGAGGCTGCTCGGGTCGTGATCGGACCGGGGTGGGGC
>NZ_QGSZ01000250.1 GCF_003857055.1 Micromonospora inaquosa
GACAATTCGGTCGCGGGGGCAGACGGCACAAGTGCAGCTGGGTATCGGTGTCCCATGCGACGGGACTGACACGCCGAGTTCCTAGTACTCCAACTGTGGACTATCGGGGAAAGTACTGATGGCCGCCCCTAATCGCACGTAAATCGCACGGCGGGCCTCAGAGCCATCTCCGCCGTGAGTCCCACGCACCCTGGCCCCTGGTCTGCTCGGCTCTGCCTGGGACTCATGGTGGAGATGGCGACCCGCGCAACCACCGACTACCGCACCGTCCGGACGGGCATCCCCCATCTCTGTCGTAGATCCCTGCCCGGAGGGCAACAGCTCTTGCCGTCCGCCAACGCTGCCGGCCGGGCCGGCCGATGCCGGCCGGAGGTCGCCAGCAGGCCGGGGCCGGGCCGGCGCGGGCCGCCTTGACGCCGCGCGACGGGCCGCCGCCGATCCGCCTGATGTCTCGGCAACCAACCCGAGCCGTCCGAGCGGAGAGGAGGCATGACCGTGGCCGATGATCTGCTGACCCCGGGTGAGGTAGCCGCTCACCTTCGCGCCACACCTCGTTTCGTGCGCCGGCTCGTGGCTGAGCGGCGGATCGCCTACGTCAAGGTGGGACGCCTCGTACGGTTTGAGCCTGCTGCGGTGGCCGCCTACATCGCGGCCAACCGGGTGGTGCCAACCTCGCGGGCGGAGCTTCGGCGTCAGTTCGGGGCGGTGGCCTGATGGGCGCCAAGCGTCGACGTTTCGGCAACGTCCGCAAGCTGCCGTCTGCCCGGTGGCAGGCTCGCTATCTCGGCCCGGACGGCGTGATGCGGACCGCCCCACAGACGTTCGCCCTGCACATCGCGCCGCACCTGGGCCGCCTCGCCCTGGCCGCCATCAAGCCGGCCACCATCCGGAGCTGGCGCGGAAAGCTGCTCGGCGGCGGGACTCCGGAGCCGCAGGCGGTCAAGGCGTACTGCCTGCTCCGGGCGATCCTTAACACGGCTGTGCGAGAGAACGAGATCCTTCGGCAGAACCCGTGCCGGATCAAGGGCTACGACCGGTACCACACCCCGGAGCGGCCCACCGCGACGATCGCTCAGGTCTACGCCCTGGCCGACGCCATGCCGGCCCGCCTCGCTGCGCTGATCGTCGTGGCCGCGCTCTCAGGTCTGCGGTGGGGAGAGCTGGCTGCCCTGCGACGCTGCGATGTCGACCTGGACGCGGCGACCGTGCGGGTGAACCGCAAGCTGGCGGCGCTGAAGGACCGTCTGGAATTCGGGCCACCCAAGTCCGCCGCCGGGGTCCGCGTTGTCGCCCTGCCGGCAGCTGCGGTGGAGTCCCTGCGGGAGCACCTGGCCGAGCATGTCGAGGATCGCCCTGACGCGCTGATCTTCACGGGTGCGAAGGGTGCGCCGCTGCGTTCCGGCAACGTCGTGCGGGCCGTCAACTGCGGGCGGCCCTGATCTATCAACACGCCACCAGCGAGCGGGACCGCGAGATCGCCCACGCGATGGATCGCCGTATCGCCGGAAACGGTCGACGTCGGCCGTGAATGGCACGTGGATGGCACGCAAGATCCAGAGTGGGGGAGAAGTGAACGGCCCAGGTGCCGCGATGATGCGGTCTACCTGGGCCTTCGTGGGTGGAGCGGGCGACGGGAATCGAACCCGCGTAGTCAGTTTGGAAGACTGAAGCTCTACCATTGAGCTACGCCCGCGTGCATCCCGTCGAAACAGGACGCACCCCTAGCGTACCCAATGCCGGTGCCCGACCCGTAACCGCGCCACCGGCCCCCGATGCCGCGTCGTCGCGGACCCGCCGGCACGACGCCCCAGGATCCGCACGTCCGGGGGAGTCGAGGGGATCTTGGGGTAGGTGGTTCGGGGTGCGCTGGTAATTTTCGGGGGTTCTGTCCGGGTGGCTGATGCCCCGGCACCAACTGAGGCGTGGCGACGGCATAGACTGCACGTCGCCACGGGGTGTGGCGCAGCTTGGTAGCGCACTCGCTTTGGGAGCGAGGGGCCGTGGGTTCAAATCCCGCCACCCCGACTGTCGTCCGCGGCCGGGCCGCCCCGGGTGCCGCCCAGTGCGGCCCCCGGGCGATGCCGGAGCGTCAGGCCGGCTCGCCTACACTCGATGGGCTGAATCACGCCCAGACTCAACTGAGATCCGTCAAGGAGTACGCCTGTGAAGAGCACCGTCGAGACTCTGAGCCCGACGCGCGTGCGGCTCGCCATCGAGGTGCCGTTCGTCGAGCTCGAGCCGAGCCTCAAGAAGGCGTACCGGGAGATCGGTTCGCAGGTCCAGGTCCCGGGCTTCCGCCGGGGCAAGGTGCCGACCGCGGTGATCGACCAGCGGGTGGGCCGGGGCACCGTCCTCAACGAGGCGGTCCAGGAGGCCATCCCGGAGAACATCCTCGCCGCGGTGCGCGAGCACGACCTGAAGACGCTGGGGCGCCCGGAGGTCGAGATCACCGAGTTCAACGACGGTGACTCGCTGAACTTCACGGCCGAGGTCGACGTTCGTCCGGAGATCACCATCCCGGACGCGAGCACCATCGAGGTGACCGTCGACGAGCTGCAGATCGACGATAGCGAGATCGACGAGCAGGTGAAGAACCTGCGGGAGCGTTTCGCGACCCTCAAGACCGTCGAGCGGGCCGCCGCCGAGGGCGACTACGTCCAGATCGACCTCAACGCCACCGTCGACGGCGAGGACGTGCCGGGCGGCCAGGCGAGCAACATCTCCCACGAGGTGGGCAGCAAGCAGCTCCTGCCGGGCCTGGACGAGGCCGTCGTCGGTCTCGCCGCCGGCGATGACACCACCTTCACCACCCAATTGGTCGGCGGCGACTTCGCCGGTCGCGACGCCGAGGTGGCGGTGACCGTGCGCACGGTCAAGGAGAAGGAGCTGCCGGAGCTGAACGACGAGTTCGCCCAGATGGCGAGCGAGTTCGACACGATCGAGGAGCTCCGCGGCGACCTGCGGGCCCGGGTCACCCAGGGCAAGCAGGTCGAGCAGATCTACGCCGCTCGGGACAAGGCCCTGGCCCAGCTGGTCGAGGCCGCCGAGATCCCGGCCCCGGAGGGCGTCGTCCGCGAGGAGGTCGAGAGCCGCAAGCAGGCGATGATCGACCAGCTGGAGCGGATCGGCGCCTCGATGGAGGAGTACCTCGCGGCCGAGGACAAGACCGAGGAGCAGATCGACGCCGAGCTGACCGAGGCGGCGACCGAGGGCGTCAAGGTCCAGCTCCTGCTGGACACGCTGGCCGACGCGGAGGACGTGCAGGTCTCCGACGACGAGTTCGGGCACGAGATCGTGCACCGGGCGCAGCGTGCCGGGATGGCCCCGCAGCAGTACTACGACCAGCTGGTGCGCTCCGGCGCGGCCGCCGCGGTCTTCGGCGACGTGCGGCGGGGCAAGGCGCTCGCGGCTGTCATGGAGCGGATCACGATCAAGGACTCGGCCGGCAACGGGATCACCCTTGACGCGCTGCGCGCCGCCAACGAGGCGGAGCACAACCACGACCACTGATCGTCGGGTGCGGCCGCCGTCCGCCGCTCAGCGGCAGACGGCGGCCGTTTCCCTTTCCGGGGACGCCCGGGCAGCAAGCACTGCCGGGGACGCCCCGGAAGCCCGCGTCGCGGGTACGCCCGACACAGCTGCGCTGAGAGCGAACACTGCCCCGACCGGGACTCTGCCGCCCCGCACAGCGGTTAGTGTCGGGAAAGACGGTACGGAGAGCGAAGGGCTGCCATGACCGACATGCACATCCCCAAGAAGTCGCTCCGGGCGATTGACGCGCGCGGTGGCGACTCCATTGGCAACCTCGACGACTCGGTCTACAACCGGTTGCTCAAGGAACGCATCATCTTCCTGGGCAGTGAGGTGACCGACCAGGTCGCCAACCGCATCTGCGCGCAGCTGCTGCTGCTCGCCGCGGAGGACCCGGACCGCGACATCAACCTGTGGATCAACTCGCCGGGTGGCTCGGTCTACTCCGGCATGGCGATCTACGACACCATGCAGTTCATCGACAACGACGTGTCGACCGTGGCGATGGGCATGGCTGCCTCGATGGGTCAGCTGCTGCTCTGCGCGGGCACCAAGGGCAAGCGTTACGCCCTGCCCCACGCACGGATCATGATGCACCAGCCGTCCGGTGGTCTGGGCGGCACGGCGTCCGACATCGCCATCCAGGCGGAGCAGATGCTCTACACGAAGCGGATGTTCCAGGAGCGGGTCGCGCACCACACCGGCCAGAGCCAGTCGCAGATCGAGGCCGACTCGGACCGGGACCGTTGGTTCACCGCCCAGGAGGCCATGGACTACGGCTTCATCGACAAGGTGATCATCGGGGCCGCACAGGTTCCGGATGGCGCCGGGACCCTGAGCTGAGGAGCTGACGATGACCGATCTGAGCCTGCCGCCCCAGTTCGCGGCCGTGCACAACCGCTACGTGCTGCCGTCATTCGTCGAGCGCACGTCGTACGGGGTCAAGGAGTCGAACCCGTACAACAAGCTCTTCGAGGACCGGATCATCTTCCTCGGTGTCCAGGTGGACGACGCGTCGGCAAACGACGTGATGGCCCAGCTGCTGACGCTCGAGGGCACCGATCCGGATCGCGACATCATCATGTACATCAACTCGCCGGGTGGGTCGTTCACCGCCATGACGGCGATCTACGACACCATGCAGTACGTCCGTCCGGACATCTCGACGGTC
Organism: Micromonospora inaquosa; assembly: GCF_003857055.1. Lineage (GTDB taxonomy): Bacteria > Actinomycetota > Actinomycetes > Mycobacteriales > Micromonosporaceae > Micromonospora > Micromonospora inaquosa. Next base: position 4,703 of record NZ_QGSZ01000250.1, read on the forward strand.
TGCCTCGGGCAGGCGGCGAGCGCGGCGGCGGTGCTGCTCTCGGCGGGCACTCCGGGTAAGCGGATGGCCCTGCCGAACTCGCGGATCATCATCCACCAGCCGGCCACCGAGGGCGGCTACGGGCAGGGCTCGGACATCGAGATCCAGGCCCGGGAGATCCTGCGGATGCGTACGCAGCTGGAGGACATGCTGTCCCGCCACTGCAACCGCCCGATCGAGCAGGTTCGCAAGGACATCGATCGCGACAAGATCATGACGGCCGCAGAGGCCAAGGAGTACGGGCTGGTCGACACCATCCTGACCAGTCGCAAGAAGGGTCTGCTGGCGGCCAACGCCGCTCGCTGAGCCGCATCGGGTCAGAGGTTGGCCGGGGATCCGTTCCCGGCCGACCTCTGACACACCCGTTTTGGGGGTCGGAGAATGCTCCGCCAGCGGGTAACGTCGGGTCCGTACCGCTTCGCCGGTTCGGCCGGCGGCGCGAACTAAGCCGGGCGGCGCGCAACGTCCGCAGGTCAGGGCCGGGTCTCCGGCCGATGAGTGCAGGGAGAACGTAGGTGGCACGGATCGGTGACGGCGGCGACCTACTGAAATGCTCCTTCTGCGGCAAGTCGCAGAAGCAGGTCAAGAAGCTCATCGCGGGCCCAGGGGTCTATATCTGCGACGAGTGCATCGATCTCTGCAACGAGATCATCGAAGAGGAGTTGGCCGAGTCCGGCGAGGTGAAGTGGGAAGAGCTTCCCAAGCCGATGGAGATCTGCCAGTTCCTCGACACCTACGTCGTGGGTCAGGATCAGGCCAAGAAGGCGCTCGCCGTCGCGGTCTACAACCACTACAAGCGGATCCAGGCCGAGGCTGCTGGCGCGCCGGGCTCCGGCAGTGACGCCGTCGAGCTGGCCAAGTCCAACATCCTGCTGCTCGGTCCGACGGGGTGCGGCAAGACCCACCTGGCGCAGACCCTGGCCCGGATGTTGAACGTCCCGTTCGCCATCGCCGACGCCACCGCGCTGACCGAGGCGGGCTACGTGGGCGAGGACGTGGAGAACATCCTCCTCAAGCTGATCCAGGCCGCCGACTACGACATCAAGCGCGCCGAGACCGGCATCATCTACATCGACGAGGTCGACAAGATCGCCCGCAAGTCGGAGAACCCCTCGATCACGCGGGACGTCTCCGGTGAGGGCGTGCAGCAGGCCCTGCTCAAGATGCTCGAGGGCACGGTGGCCAACGTGCCGCCGCAGGGTGGCCGCAAGCACCCCCACCAGGAGTTCATCCAGATCGACACCACCAACGTGCTGTTCATCTGTGGTGGCGCGTTCGCCGGTCTCGACCAGATCATCGAGTCCCGCACCGGGCAGGGCGGCACGGGCTTCGGTGCCCGGCTCCGGTCGGTGTCCGAGCGGTCGACCGACGACATCTTCAGCCAGGTCATGCCGGAAGACATGCTCAAGTTCGGGCTGATCCCCGAGTTCGTCGGCCGACTGCCGGTGATCACCAACGTGCGCAGCCTGGACCGCAGCGCCCTCGTACGGATCCTCACCGAGCCACGCAACGCTCTGGTCCGGCAGTACCAGCGCCTGTTCGAGCTGGATGGTGTCGAGCTCGAGTTCGACGAGCCGGCGCTGGAAGCCATCGCCGATCAGGCGATGCTGCGGGGCACGGGCGCCCGTGGTCTGCGGGCCATCATCGAGGAGGTCCTGCTCTCCGCGATGTACGAGGTGCCGAGCAACCCGGACGCCGCCCGGGTGCTGATCACCCGCGAGGTTGTCCTGGAGAACGTCAACCCGACGATCGTGCCGCGTGAGTTCACCGGCCGTCGCGCCCGCCGCGATCGCGAAGAGAAGTCCGCCTGATCCTCCCCGCGTCACGCCGGCCGCCCAGTCCCTGAGGCGGCCGGCGTGATCGTTTTCGCTGGCGCCTGCCCCCCACTGACCACCCGCGTCGGCTAGGCCGTGACGCTGTCCGTGAGCGGCCCTCCAGCCGTACCCTTTGCTCATGCGTGTCGCCGTCTGCCAGCTGAACGCCCGGGACGACCGTAAGGCCAATCTGGCGGCCGCGGAGGCCCTGCTGGAGCGCGCCGCCGCCGGCGGCGCGGATCTCGCCGTCCTCCCGGAGTACGTCGACTACCTGGGTCCTGCCGCTGGGCTGCCCGAACCGGAGCCGGTGGACGGGGAGGTGGGCAGCTTCTTCGCCGGGGTCGCCCGGCGGCTCGGGATCTGGGTGGTGGCCGGCTCGTTCCACGAGGCCGGCCCGGACCCGGACCACACCTGGAACACGTCGCTGGTCTTCGACCGCTCCGGCAGTCTGGCCGCGAGCTATCGCAAGATCCACCTGTACGACGTGGAGATCCCCGGTCGCGTCTCCTACCGGGAGTCGGCGAGTGTCGCGCCCGGGGTCCAACCGGTGGTGGTCGACGTCGAAGGGCTGCGGGTCGGCCTGTCGATCTGCTACGACCTGCGCTTTCCGGAGCTGTACCGGCTGCTCGCGTCCGATGGTGGCGCCCAGCTGCTGGTGGTTCCGGCCGCATTCATGATGCACACCGGCCGGGACCACTGGGAGGTCCTGCTGCGGGCCAGGGCGATCGAGAACCAGTGTTTCGTGGCGGCGGCTGGTCAGACCGGCGACCACGACCCGGGTCGCACGTGCTTCGGACGCAGCATGGTGGTCGACCCGTGGGGGACGGTCATCGGCCAGGTGCCGGATGGTCCGGGGGTCTCCGTCGTCGACCTGGACCTCGACCGGCTCGACGCGATCCGGGCCGAGCTGCCCAGCCTCGCCAACCGCCGGCTCTGAGCCTCAGCCCTCCAGCAGGACACCGATCACCGCGAACCCGGCGATCGCCGCTGCGGTGACCAGCAGTGCAGTGGTCATTCGCGATCTGCCCCGGCGGGCAAGTCGTCCCACTGAGAGCACAAGTACGACCAGCACGACCGCGCCGATCACCACCTGCCAGAACGGCCCGATGAGGCCGAGCAGCGCCTCCTCGGCGAACACCCCGTGCCTGGACTCATCCATGACTGACACTCTGGCACGTCGAGGCGGGCTGCGTCCTCGACCGCACCGAGGACGCTGGGGCGCTCCCCGTCCGAACCAGTGATGAACCCTGATTTGCCTTCTCCGGGCCGTCCGCGTAACTTTCTCTCTGCACGGGGGAGGCCGGACAAACCGGCCGAGAACGGGCGCCAGGCTCGTGGCGGGAACGCCGAGCGAGACTGAGGATCGGGCGGTGCGGAACACTCCGGAAACGGGGTTGCGAACGCGGAGCCGACCGGGTAGAGTTCTGAAGCCGGCAGGAGCCGGGCGGAGAGCCGCGAAGCGGTGATCGGCCGGTCTGCGGTTTCCCACGACAGAAACGAACGTCGGTAACGACGTGCGTCATCGTGGACTCTAAGCAGTAACAGTATCCGCATTACCGAATGAAGCATGACGGACCGCGAAACATCGGTTTGACACGGCGGAAACGGGCGGGTAACGTAGTTAAAGTGCCTGGCGCTGATAGCGGTGGGTACGGGGTACGGAAAGCCCCGGTTGGGGTTCCGCTGAGGTGGGGCTTCTGGTCGGTGTGTGGTTGTTCTTTGAGAACTCAACAGGGTGCTTGTAAAGCCAGTGCCAATTATGATTTATACCCCGGACTGGTCAGTTTTTGCTGGCTGGTTGGGATTCCTTTGGCAACATTTGTTTGTTGC
>NZ_QGSZ01000085.1 GCF_003857055.1 Micromonospora inaquosa
GGCCTGACCCACACCCCCACCCGCACCTGATCCACCCGCGCCGGTCCGGGCGGCCCGGAAACCCGTCGAGGCCCGCCCGCTGGCGAGCCTCGACGGACCGGTTCGGCGGTCAGATCGGGCGGGGTCGCCCCGACGGGTTCCTGGCGGCCCGATCAGGCCGGGACGGCCACTGGGACGGCCACCGGGGCGGGGCGCCACTGCTCGGAGCCGAAGACCTCGTAGCGGATCCGCTCGTCGGGCAGTCCACGGCGGTGCAGACCGGCCCGGACCAGCTGCATGAACGGAACCGGGCCGCAGAGGTAGACCACCGAATCCGGATGGAGCGGGATGGCGTCGATGTCGACGAAGCCGACGTTGGCACCGGGGACGTCTGCCGGCTCCTCGTACCAGACGAGGTTTCGGAAGGACCGCAGGCGCGAGCCGTTGGTGTACATGTCGGCGCGCAACGGGTGCCGCTCGACACTGCGGTCGGCGTGTACTGCCGTGACGTCGCGGGCTGGCTGGGTGCGCGCCACGTGGTCCAGGATCGCGGCCATCGGAGTGATACCGACGCCCGCGCTCACCAGCACCAGCGGCGCGTCGCTGTCGCGCAGCGTCAGTTCGCCGTACGGCGAACTCAGGCGCAGGTGGTCGCCGATGTCGACGTGGTCGTGCAGGAAGCCGGAGACGACGCCGTCCGGAGCCCCGCCGATCCCGCGCACCCGGCGCACCGTGATCCGCAGCGTACGACCGGGGGCCGCCTGTGACAGGGAGTACTGCCGCAGCTGTCGTGTGCCGTCGGGAAGGTCCGCGGCGACCGTGACGTACTGACCGGGCAGGAAGTCGGGCACGGTGCCGCCGGCGGTCGGGGTCAAGATGAAGGACACGGTGTCGTGCGCCTCAGTGATCTTGTTCGCCACGACGTACTCGCGCCACGGGTCGTTGCCGTGCACACCGGCCTCGGCGTAGAGGCGTGCCTCGCGTCCGATCAGCCGGGAGGCGAACAGCCAGTACACCTCGTCCCACGCGGCGGCGACCTCCGGAGTCACCGCATCGCCGAGAACGGTCCCCACCGCTCCCATGAGGTATCTCCCGACCATCGTGTACTGCTCCGGTCGGATACCCAGTGCGCAGTGCCGCTGTGCGATGCGCTCCGTCATGTGCTCGAAGACCGAGGCGTCCGGGCCGACGCCGACCAGGTGAGCGGCGAAGGTGGCGACAGCGCCCGCCAGGGCGCTCTTCTGCTCGCCAGTCGCCTGTGCGCTACGGCTGAACAGATTGAGCAGATCAGGGTTCTCGCCGAGCATCGTGTCGTAGAAGACGCCGGAGATGGTGTCGATGTGTTGGCCGACGACGGGAAGAGTCGCCTCGATGACCGGGACGCTGGTTGCGGAGAGCATTGTTCCGTGTTCCTCCGATGAAGGGATCGGTGTGACGATCAGGCGCGGCCGAGGCTCAGCAGCATCTGCCGGGCCGGCGGTGCGGCGAGGTCGCCGACCGTGATCGGGTCGAGGGCGGCATAGAACGCCTCTTGTGCGCGGCTCAGGGCACCCCGAAGCAGGCAGCCGCGGCTCAATGGGCAGGCCGGGTCGCCGTCGCAGTCGACAACCTCACTCCCGCCCTCCAGGTCCCGGACTATGCCGCCTATCGATGCCGAGCTGGCGGCGGCGGCGAGGCGGACCCCACCGCTACGACCCCGCACGGTTTCCAGCAGGCCCAGGTGCTGCAGCCGTTGCACGACCTTGGCGAGATGGTGCCGTGGCACCGCCAGGCAATCGGCCAGTTCGTCGATGGTGAGCAGTCCGTTGCGTGTCGCACCCAGCATGAGGATGCGAAGGCTGATGTCCGTGGAGCGGTTGAGGCGCACAGAAGGACCCTATGTAAAGAGGAGTCGTGGAGTCCTGTTTTATGCCGGAGGTCACTCCGGCTCTCGGACGAGACACAGTCGACGAACCCACGCGCAGCACCAGCGCAGCAACCAGGAGGAGTAGGGCGTCGCGTGTGACGCCCTACGGCAGGTCGGTCGGGTCAGTGCAGGGAGGCGCGGGCGGAGAAGGCGATGCTCGCCAGCAGGAAGCCGCCGTTGACGATGGTGAAGGCGATCATCACCCAGAGGGCCAGCGCGGGGGCCACGGCCAACACCAGGGCGGCCACGAAGATCACCGCGCCGTAGTCGCGGACCAGCTTCACCAGGCGCACCGGCAGCGAGGTCGAGGTGACCATGCTGGCCGCGTTCGGGCCGGCCTGCATCACCGAGGTCACCAGGTTGACCATCCAGGTGCCCGCGAAGGCCGCCACGAGCCAGGTCGGCGTGGTCGGCTCCTGCGCCACGGCGGTGGCGGCCAGGGCGGCCACCAGTGCGATCTGCGCGGCCACGTCACAGAGCACGTCGACCCGGGCGCCGGCCGCGCTGCCCTGGCCGGTCACCCGGGCCAGCTGCCCGTCCGCGCAGTCCAGCGAGTACGCCACCTGCCAGCCGATCAGGGCCAGCAGACCAACCAGCCAGGCCGGTACGTCCCCGGCGGCGACCGGGCCGGCGAGCGCCACCACGGTGACCGAGGTGGCCAGCCCGAGCACCAGGTTGGTGATGGTCAACGCTGTCGGTCGCAGCCCGAGCCGCTGGGCGACGAGCGCGAAGACGGCCCCCAGCCACTGGCTGATCGACTCGCTGAACAGGCCGCCGCCCCGGTTCACCCGGTGGAAGTCGGCGACGGTGGGACGGGGGTCAGCCAAGCTGGTCGCGGATTGCACCGGCGTAGTCTGCCAGCCGCTCCCGGGTCTCGGTAGGCGACAGTGCCAGGTGTTCGAGGATGGTGTACCGGTCCGGCCGCGTACGCGGCGCGAACTGCACCGCCTCGATGAACTGGTCGTCGCTGAGCGTCACCTCGGCGGGGAGCCGGGGCAGACCGTGCCGGGCCAGGCAGGCCGACATCTCCCCGAAGCGGCGGAGGTCTCCGCGCAGCCAGGTGCAGAACAACGCGCCCAGCCCGGCCAGCTCGCCGTGCGAGGCGGTGCCGGGAAAGAGCGAGTCGACCGCGTGCATGATCTCGTGGCAGCCGCCGCTGCACGGACGGCTGGTGCCGTCGACCGCCATCGCCAGGCCGCTGGAGATCAACGCCTCGGCGAGGACGATCACGAAGGCGTCGTCGCTCATGTCGCCCGGGTGGTTGAGCACCGCTTCGGCGCCCGCCCGCGAGAGCGAGGCGGCCAGCCCGTCGACCGGCTCACCGCGTACCTGCCGGGACAGCTCCCAGTCGGCCAGTGCGCTGATGTTGCTGATCACGTCACCGATGCCGGCCCGGTTGTGCCGGTCCGGGCCGCTCTCCACGAAGTCCAGGTCGACGATCACCCCGATCGGGATGTGTACGCCGTAGGAGCCCTTGATCCCGTCGGTGATCAGGCTGGCCACCGGGGAGGCGATCCCGTCGTTGGCGAGGCTCGTCGCCACCGACACCATCGGCAGCCCTCGACGGGTGGCCGCGTACTTGGCCACGTCGATGGTCTTGCCGCCGCCGATGCCGACGACCGCGTCGTACGACCGGGCGCGGAGTTTGCCGCCCAGATCGTCGGCGGCGTCCAACGTCCCGCCGGAGACGGTGAAGACGTCCGCCGAGCGCAGCGACGGTCGGATCAGCTCCGCGATCTGGGCACCCTGACCCGGGCCGACCACCACCGCGACGTCGCCCCCGGAGGAGATCCGCCCGTCGGCGAGGATCGCGCCCAGATCGGCGACCGCCCCGCGTCGCACGTCGATGTGCAGCGGGGTGAGGACGCTCCGAGCTAGTAGCGGCACGCGATCTCCCGCGCGCGGGCCAGGTCGGCGTGGTTGTCGACCTCGATCCACAGGACGTCACCGATCGGCGCAGCCCGCACCTCACCGCCCCGGTCGGAGAACTCCTGGTAGCCGTCCTCGTAGTAGAGGTTCGGGTCCCGTCGCCAGGTCGCCTCCAGCGCGTCGGCGAGGGCGTCGGCGACCTGCGGCTCGATCAGCGTCGCGCCGATGTACTCCCCGTACGCCTCGCCCGGGTCCATGATCTTGGTGATCCGGGTGAGCTGGCCGGCTGCGTCGAAGGTGGTCTTCATCTCCTCCTCGGCCAGCGGCTTGAGGGTGTCCACGGCGAGCAGGATGCCCGGGCCACGCTCGGCGAGCAGGGTCTTCTCCACGCTCACCGGGTGCACGGTGTCCCCGTTGACCAGCAGCACCCCGCGCGCGAAGTACTCCCGGGCGAGCCAGAGCGAGTAGGCGTTGTTCCACTCCTCGGCCTTGTCGTTGTGCACCAGGGTGAGCGTGACCCCGTACCGCTTCTCCAGGTCGGCCTGCCGCTCGCGGACCGCGTCCGCCGAGTAGCCGACGACGATCACGATGTCGGTGAGCCCGACCTCGGCGAGGTTGCCCAGCGCGATGTCCAGGATCGTCGTCTCACCGTCCACCGGCACCAACGCCTTGGGCAGGGTGTCGGTGTACGGGCGCAGCCGTCGTCCCGCTCCGGCCGCGAGCACCATTCCGATCATCGCGACATCCTCCCTCGTCCTGCTCCGGTCACCGCTGGAGAATAGCCCCGGCTGAGTGCGCCGCTCCGGCCAACCGGGTCAGCCGGGCAACGCCGCCAGGTCGGCGAGCATGCTCAGGCGTTCCTCCGCGCTGAGAGTGGCGTACGGGCCGGCGGCCCGGCGGTCGGTCTCCAGTTCGATGGCGACCCGCTCGGGACCGGGCGGCAGGGCGGCGATGCTCGACGCGGTGTGCCCGGCGGCGGCCCAGGCGGCGGCGTGCGCGTCGGCCCGGTGATGTCGCAGCGCGCCGAGCCGGTTGAGCAGCAGCACGCCCGACGGGGTGCCGTCCGGTTCGTACGGGGGCGCCAGCGCGGCGAAGGCCGACTCGCCCCGGCTCCCCTCCTCGTCGGCCAGCACCAGGGCGTACGACAGCAGTCGGCCGAGCGCGGCGACCAGTCGGGCCACCCGGTCGTCGTGACCGGCCCACAGCTCCTCGGTGACTTCGGCGTGCACCTGATAGAGCTCGGTGAGGAAGGCGGCGCCCCGTTCGGTGGCAGAGAGGGTGCCGTCCGGGCCGCGGTAGATCATCCCGTGTGCCACCTGCTTGTCCACGGCTCGCCGGCAGACGACCGGGTCGTGGTACCGCGTGATCGCCGCGAACCCGGGCCCGTCGACAGTGCCACCGGGTGCGGCCAGTCGGGTGCGCAGGTCGACCAGGAAGCCGGTCGCCGTGACCCCGCCGTAGCGCTGGGACAGTTCGGCGCCACCACCGTCCCGGCCGGCCAGCATCCCGGCGCGGAAGGTCCGGTCCACGGCCGGTGCGAGCAGCCCGGCGATCCGGTGGGGCGCCAGCGCGACGGTGTTCACCGACCGATCGACCGTAGGACGGCGAAGCCCTCCTCCGCGATCCGCCGGATCAGCCCGTCGTTGACGTCGCGGTGCTCGTCGAGCACCGTCAGCTCGTCCTCGGCCAGCCAGCGGTACTCGGTGTGCTTACCGGCCTCCAATGTCGGGCGGTCGAGGTCACCGTCGACGCGGACCAGAAAGTCGTGTTCGGTCCGGGCCAGCCCGTCGTCGCCGACGTAGCTGTACTCGCCCACCTGGCCCAGGACCTGCGAGAGGACCCAGCCGGTCTCCTCGGTGATCTCCCGGCGTAGCGCCTCGCCGATGTCCTCGCCCGGCTCCAGGTGGCCACCCACGATGTCCCAGCAGTTGGGAAACAGGCGTCGGTGTGGTGAGCGGCGCTGGAAGAAGATGCGGCCGTCATGGCCGACGATCAGCGCGCCGGCGCAGCGCAGGGGCTCGGTGGACACCATCCGACAGTAACCAGCGTCCGCAGCATGTGCGATGCCGCTCTTGTCCCGGAAACATCCACCGACCACCATGTCCGTACCGAATGCCACCGTCCCAAAGGGGTGATGCGTGATGCAGGTACGGGATGCAATGTCCAGCCAGGTCCTCGTCGTCGGTCCGGAGCACACGCTCCGCCAGGCGGCCCGGATGATGTCGGCCCGCGGTGTCGGGTCGGCGGTCGTGATCGACCCGGACTCCGAGGGCGTGGGGATCATGACCGAACGCGACGTGTTGAAGGCCATCGGCGCCGGCCTGGACTGCGACGTGGAACGCACCGGCGCCCACCTGACCTGGGACGTGGTCTACGCGGGGCCGGAGTGGACCCTGGCCGAGGCCGCCGCCGCGATGGCTCGGGGCGGGTTCCGGCACCTGGTGGTGCTGGACGGCCGGGAGGTGGCCGGCGTGATCTCCGTCCGGGACATCATGCGGGTCTGGTCGGAGAGCCAGGCGGTCGCCACGACCTGACCGGGGGTGGTGTGCCGGGGTGGATCGATGGGTAGACATCCCTTGCGGGCGCGGAGATGCCGTGGCCCGTGGGGGAGGTCCCGATGCGCGACGCGGAGCGGCTGGTCGAGCAGCAGTACGCCATGCTCCTGCGCCGGGACGTGGCCCGACTGCCGGACCTCTACGCCCCGGAGGCGTTCTACGCCATGCCGGGGGTGACGGTCCGCCCGATCGAGCTGCCCGCGCTGCTGCGCACCTGGACCGGCGCCTTTCCAGACCTGCGAGTCGACCCGATGGGCGCGGTCCGCACCGGCGGTGGGGCGGCGGTCGAGCTGCGGCTGACCGGCACCCACACCGGCACCCTGCACTCGCCGTACGGCACCGTCGCGCCCACCGGCCGCCTGGTGAGCTGGGAGGTGGCCGACGTGGTCCGGGCCCGCAAGGGTCGGATCACCGCCTGGCGTTCCTACTTCGACTGGAGTCAGCTCCTCGACGCTCTCGGCGTGCAACTGGAGGGACTTTCCCGGGCCGCGCAGCACGACGCGCTCGCCCTTCCGGTCTGATCTGCCGCCGACTGGTCCAGTAGGGTCACCCGACCCGGTGGCTCAGGATGCGGACATCGCCGTGCCGACCGCGAGTTCCCCGCCGCCGCCCGTACGCTCAACATTCATGACCGCCGAGCAGTTGATCTCCTTTGCCCGTGGGGCTCCCTCGCTGGACATCGTCGATGTCGAGGGGCTCAAGGCCGCCGCCGTCCGCGCCTTCGACGCCGACCCCGCTGGGGTGACGGCGTACGGCACCTCCGTCGGGTACCTTCCGCTGCGGAAGTGGATCGCCGAGAAGCACGGGGTCGAGGCCGACCAGGTGCTGGTCACCAACGGGTCGCTCCAGGCCGACGCGTTCCTCTTCGACCACCTGGTCCGCCCCGGCGACGCGGTGGTGGTGGAACGCCCGACGTACGACCGGACGCTGCTGAACCTCCAGCGGATGGGCAGCGAGCTGTACGGCATCTCGGTCCAGCCGGATGGCCTGGACACTGCCGAGCTGCGCAAGCTGCTGGAGTCCGGGGTCCGGCCCCGGCTCGCGCACGTCATCCCGAACTACCAGAACCCGGCCGGCATGACGCTGTCGCTGGAGAAGCGCCGGGAGTTGCTGGACCTGGCCGCCGAGTACGAGTTCACGATCTTCGAGGACGACCCGTACGCGGACATCCGCTTCCGTGGTGAGGCGCTGCCGTCGATGCTCTCGCTGGACACCCGCAACGTGGTGGTGCACGCGTCGAGCTTCACCAAGACGGTCTGCCCGGGTGTGCGGGTCGGTTACCTGGTCGGTCCGGCCGACCTGATCGCCGCCATCGCGAAGAACGCGACGAGCCTCTACATCTCCCCGGGGATGGTGTCCCAGGCGATCGTGCACCAGTTCTGCGTCTCCGGCGACATCGACCGCTCGATCGAGACGGTCCGGGCGGCGCTGGGCGAACGGGCCCGCGTGCTGGCGGAGTCGTTGCGTCGGCACCTGCCGCAGGCGCGGTTCGTGGAGCCCGACGGTGGCTACTTCCTCTGGGTGGAGTTGCCGGAGGACGTGCTGGTCGACCGGCTCGCCCCGGCGGCGGCCGAGCGCGGGGTGGCCGTGGTCAAGGGCAGCGACTTCGTGCTGGACGGCGGGCGGCACGCGCTCCGGCTGGCCTTCTCGGCGGTGACCGCCGACCGGATCGACGAGGGCGTCCGGCGGCTCGCGGCGGCCGTCGAGGCCGTCCGCGGCTGAATTCTCTGTCGGGTTCCCGACAGAACGACGATGCCGGCCGTCCCGGGACTCCCCTCCGGGCGGCCGGCTGGCCCACAATGCTGCGAGCGTCACCCCGTCAGCTACGGAATTCACCGCACGGCCTCCGGGCCGGCCCGCCCGGGTGGACGCGACAGCACAACCTCCCGCCCCCACAGGTGCTGGGCGGGCCGTGT
>NZ_QGSZ01000258.1 GCF_003857055.1 Micromonospora inaquosa
GCTTCGTACCGTCGGTGCGGGGGGCCTGCCGGGCGGAGCGCCCGTCGACCCGCCAGGGCAACCGGACGCCGGCCTCGTCGGCCACTGTCGGCAGCAGGTCGACGTGTTCCCAGTTGCGGTCGTCCACCCGGCCGGTCTGCTGGCGGGGTTCCTTGACGAACGTCGGCACCCAGGCGACCTCGCCGGCGGCGGCCTTGATGGCGTCCATCCCCCGGCCCTGGGCGCCGGGGCGGAAGCTGACCCCGTGGTCGGCGGTCACCACGACGAGGGCCTGGTCGTAGAGGCCGTTGGCGCGCAGCGTCCGCAGTGTCTCGCCGATCAGCCGGTCGGTGTAGCCGAGTTGGGCGAGGTGCCGCTGCCGGGCCAGGTCGACCCAGCCGGCGCCGTCGTTGGGCAGGTCCTCGGGGGCGTCGTAGCGGGCGCCGGACGGCAGGTACGCCCACGGTGAGTGCGGCATCAGCAGGTGCAGGAAGTGCAGGGTGGGGCGGGTCGTCGGCTTCAGCCCGGCCAGGAAGCTGGTGAACCGGGCCGGTTGGTTGTCGTCCAGGCTGTCCCAGCGGAACTTCGGGTCGGCCGGCACCGGTTCGGCGGCGTCCAGGCCGGCCTCGGCCCGGGTCTGCTCGCGGTAGGAGTCTTCCGGGTCGACAGTGCTCTCGGTGGGTCCGGCGACCCGACCGAGCAGCTTGCCGGTCTCGCGGACCAGCACGCCGAGCCCCTGCTCCGGGGTGACGGGCTGCTCGCAGCGGCTGGGTGGGCAGAGCCGGGTGATGCTCTCCTCGGCGCGGATGTCGTACAGGCCGCCGAAGGCGGTGAAGATGTTGTCCGGGTACTGCGAGTAGTGCGGGGCGACGGGCCGCGCCGGGTAGCGGCCGGTGAGCATCGCCGGCAGCGCGTTGGGCGTCCACCCACTGACCCCGGTGGAGTTGCGGTACCAGGTGGATCCGCCGGCCAGTTCGGCGAAGTGCGGGTACCGCCCGGCGTCGATCCTGCCGTCCGTGCCGAGCAAACTGACCAGGGGCAGTTCGTCGAGGATCAGCATGACCACCGGTGGGTGCACGGCCGAGCCCTGCGCGGTGCCGGCCGCACCGCCGTCGCCGCGCGGCAGCACCACCGCCGAGGTGGGTGAGACGAGAAGGAAGAGCGCCACGAAGGCCACCGGGCCGGCGGCGGCCAGTCGCAGCACCAGGCCGGGCGCCCGCCACCGCCGGTGCGCGCCCGCGCCGGCGGCTCCGACCAACACGGCCACCAGCAGCAGCGGTACGCCCCGAAGCGGCGTCACGTGCCGGCCCACCTGCACGGCGAGGGCGGCGACCAGCAGCCCCACCAGCCCGGTGTGGGTGATGGCGCGGGCGGTCCGGCCGGCGAGTCGGCCCAGCGCGCCGAGCAGCGCCACCGCGAGGGTGGGGAGGACCGCCACCAGGGCGACCAGCAGCAGGATCTGGGCCGGGTCGGCGCGGTGGAAGAGGAAGAAGTCGGGGCTGCGGCCGAGCACGTCCAGCAGCGGCTGGGTGACCACGAGACCGACCAGCGCGACGATTTCCAGCAGCCGACCCAGCTCTGCGCGCCAGCCCCGGTCCCACCGCGGTTCAGCCACCCATCACCGTCCGGTAGAGCGTGCGGGTGCCCGAGGGCAGTTCCAGCCGGTCGGTGATCCGCCCCCGGGCGGCGAGCAACGTCTCGAAGGTGTCGCGCCGGTAGTCCGGGAAGAGACCGGCGGGCTTGTTGGCCAGCAACCGGGTCGCCATCGGGTCCTCCGGGTGGACGAACTCCACCACCACCGCGCCGCCGGGCGCGGTCAGCCCGGCCAGCCAGTCGATGACCTCCGGCAGCGGCACGTTGCGCCCGATCGCCAGGTGGTGCACCACGGCCAGGGCGAGCACCACGTCGGCGGACGCCCGCTCGGCGAAGCCGGCCCGCTCGACGCCCCGCCAGCCGCCGCCCGGCGAGGGGTCGGCCAGGTCCAGCACCAGCGGCAGGATGCGGCGCTGCCCCTCGGACCGCAGCTTCCGGTACAGCTCGTCGACCACTGTCGGGTCCTGCTCGACGGCGACCACGTAGTCGGCGTGCCCGACCGCCAGCCGGGAGTACCGGCCGTCGTTGGCACCGAGGTCGAGCACCAGGCGCGGTCGGGCGCCGGCAGCGACCGCGACGGCCACGAACTGCTCCTTCGCCACCCGGTCGCGGGCCGAGTAGCCGCAGGTGCTTTGGTAGTCCGACCAGTGGCTGTCGGCCGGGCGGCGGTCCAGCTTGCGGACCAGTTTCTCGATGCCGCGTACGGTGGCGAGCAGTAACTCCCGGGAGAAGCCGGCGGCCCGCAGCTGGTCGCGGACCTCGGTGGTGCTGGCGGCGGCGTTGCGTTGCTGCATCGCCCCGTGCAGGTGCAGGTGGGTCAGCACGCCGGGGCGCAGCCGACGGGCACCGTTGAACAGTGGCCGCAGCTCGTCGGCCTCGATGCCGTCGACCCGGGCGCGCAGCCACGGTTGGAAGTCGACGCCCAGGTGGGCGGTGAGCATCAGCGGGTAGAGCACGGTCTGGCAGAACTGCCGGTAGCCGGCCCACGGTTCGCCGTCGCGGACCGGCTCGAAGGAGCCGATGTCGATGAAGACGGGTTCGGCGCCGCGAAACTGGAGGTTGTACGCCGAGCCGTCCTTGGTGGTGAAACCCTCGCGGAGCGCGGCGCTGAGGATCTCCAGGTGCAGCAGGGCGGCGTCGCGCAGCATGCTGAACGACCACTCGTACGGGTGGGAGACGAACGGGATGCGCTCGTGGCGCAGCACGGCGGCCCACGGCGCCCCGGTCGCGGCGGGCACCAGGGTGGGCGGCGCGTCCTCGGTGGCGCAGACCTTGCGCGCGGCGACGAGCGCCGGGAAGAACGTGCTGCCGGTCAGTGCCCGCCAGTGCTCGGCGGCCTGGGGGTCCAGCCCGCGCAACACCTCGTCGCCGACGTGGAAGACGCGGTTGGCCGGGTCGCGGAAGGAGGCCGGCTCGGGCCGTACCTCGGTGGGTGAGATCGCCATGGTCGGGCCTGGCCTGCTCAGCGCTGGTCGGTGGGTTGCCGGCGGAACCGGTCGACGAGCCGTCGCCAGTAGAGCTTGGCGGCGACCGCGGCGCCGGCCACCCCGCCGACGACCGCCTGCACGATCAGGCTGCCGGACCCCGCGTCCAGGTAGGCCAGATGTTCCACCGATCGCTCCTTGCCTCGCCGTCTCGACACCGGCATCCCGGTCATGCACCAATGAGGCTTTTAACCCGGAAAGCCGGACTTGTCCCTCACCGTACGCCGGTCCCGGTCGCCGCCGCGGGCACATCGGCGGACTCCCAGCCTCCACACAGCATGCGGCGGGGGTGCGCCGCTAGGCGTCAGCTGTGGGATGGGGCAGCCGGACGGTGAACGCGGTCCGACCCGGACGGCTCTGCACCCCGACCGTGCCGTGGTGCGCCTCCACCACCGCCGCGACGATCGCGAGACCGAGGCCGGTGCTGCCCTGCGCGCGGGACCGGGAGCTGTCGCCCCGGGCGAAGCGCTCGAAGATCTCCGGTTGCAGCTCCACCGGCACCCCCGGCCCGTCGTCGGCGACGGTGAGCACGGCACCGGTGGCATCGACGGCCAACGTGGTGGTGACAGTGCTGCCGGGCGGGGTGTGCACCCGGGCGTTGGTGAGCAGGTTCGCCACCACCTGGTGCAGCCGGGCGGCGTCCCCGGGCACCTGAATCGCCACCTCGGGCAGTTCGAGCTGCCACCGGTGGTCGGGACCGGCGACGTGCGCGTCACTGACCGCGTCCACCACCAGGGCGGTCAGGTCGACCGTTTCGACCGCGAGGGGACGGCCGGTGTCGAGGCGGGCCAGCAGCAGCAGGTCGTCGACGAGGCTGGTCATCCGGGTGCTCTCCGACTCCACCCGGCGCAGCGCGTGCGCCACGTCGGCGGGAACCTCGTCGCGGCCCCGCCGGGCCACCTCCGCGTAGCCGCGGATCGCCGCGAGCGGCGTCCGCAGTTCGTGGCTGGCGTCGGCGACGAACTGGCGTACCCGGGTCTCGCTGGCCTGGCGGGCGGAGAGCGCGTCGGCGACGTGGCCCAGCATCCGGTTCAGCGCAGCGCCGACCTGACCGACCTCGGTGCGCGGGTCGGTGTCGGCGACCGGCACCCGGACGGCGAGCGCCACCTCCCCACGGTCCAGGGGCAGCTCGGCGACGTGGGTGGCGGTGGCGGCCACCCGGTTGAGCGGTCGCAGGGTGGCCCGCACGATCAGCGCTCCGGCGGTGCCGGCGATGAGCAGCCCGACGGCGGCCACCCCGAACTGCGCCGCGATCATCCGCCAGACGATCTCCTGGACGCCGGAGAGGGGGATCGCGACGACGCGTACCCGGCCGTCCCAGTACTGCCGGGCCACGGCCCGGTAGTCACCGCGATCGCCGAGGTCGACGGTGCGCGGTGCGGTGTCGACCGGCAGGTCCGCCAGCGCGGCGACCTCCCCCACCGGCACGGACCGAGGGTCGGGGAACGCGTTGGAAGCGCTGTTGGTCAAGGTCCGGGCGCTGGTCACCCGGCCGTCGGTGATCTCGGCGACCACCGTGCCGGACGGCAACCCGGGTGGGATGCCCGGCCCGTTGCCGGGGAAGGCCGGCCGTCCCGGCCGGTCGCCCCGCAGGCCCGTCGCGGGGGCCAGCTGGGCGTCCAGCCGGTCGATCAGGAAGTGCCGCAGCGCCACCGTGGTCAGGCCGCCGATGGCGACGCTGACCAACGCCAGCAGCGCGAGCAGGGCAAACACCAGCCGGGTACGCAGGGAGCGCCCGACCAGCCAGCCGCGGACGGCGCGCAGTGGGCGGCGTCTACTCGGCGGGCTTGAGGACATAGCCCGCGCCGCGCAGCGTGTGGATCATCGACGGTCGGCCGGCGTCGATCTTCTTACGCAGGTACGAGATGTACAGCTCCACCACGTTGGCCTGGCCGCCGAAGTCGTAGTTCCACACCCGGTCGAGGATCTGCGCCTTGCTGAGCACCCGACGCGGGTTGCGCATCAGGTAGCGCAACAGCTCGAACTCCGTCGCGGTGAGGGTGACGAGCTGGCCGGCCCGGCGGACCTCGTGGCTGTCCTCGTCGAGGCTGAGGTCACCGACGGTCAGCACCGCCTCCTCCCGGGCGGCGACCGCGAGCCCGGAGCGGCGCAGCAGCGCGCGCAGCCGGGCGATCACCTCCTCCAGGCTGAACGGTTTGGTGACGTAGTCGTCGCCGCCGACGGTCAACCCGGCGATACGTTCCTCGACCGCGTCGCGGGCGGTCAGGAAGAGCACCGGCACGGTGGGGGCGTACTCGCGCAGCCGGCGCAGCACCTGAAAGCCGTCCAGGTCGGGCAGCATCACGTCGAGCACCACGGCGTCCGGCTGGAACTGTCGGGCGGTGCTCAACGCCGCCATGCCGTTGCCGGCGGTGCGGACCTGCCAACCCTCGTAGCGCAGCGCCATCGACAGCAGGTCGGTGAGCGTGGGTTCGTCGTCGACCACCAGCACCCGGACGGGTTCGCCGTCGGGGCGACGCAGCTCGATCCGGCTCGGCGCGGCCTGCCCGTTCATGACCATGTCCCCCATCGTGGCCACGATGCCTGTGCCCGGACCCTGCGGACGCTGTGTGCCAGCTGTGCGGCCGGGCCGCCGCGACGCCGGCTTCGCCACCGGTCAGCCCCGCCTCGTGGTCACTCGGACACCCCGTACGCGTCGGTGCGCACGAAACGCATGCTCCAGCCGCCCGCCTCGTCCGGTCGGTCGCGTTCGTAGAGGTGGTCGGGGCCGGGCTGCACCGGGCCCGTCCCGTCCGGGTGTCGCATCACCCAGCGCTGGGGTGGGGCGCCATCCGACCCGGCCGGCAGCAGCCGCACCAGGCCGTCCGCGGGCCCGCCGACGAAGCGTACGGTGACCTCGCTCATGACGGCATCCCCTCGGGTGACCGTGCCGGCACAATCGGTGACACCGGCTCTGGCTCGCAAGCTACCGCACCCGCCGCCGGGGCGCAGCGAGGTGCGCGCGGGCGTCCGACCCGAATCGCGCTCCGGTTTGCCCAGTTCAACACGCGGGTACCGGCACCTCAGCCCCCGCCGCCGGCGGGGCGAGGGCGAGGAGTGGCCGATGCGCACGCTGGACGGGCGGTACCAGCTCGAACAGCGCATCGGGGTGGGCGGGATGTCCGAGGTGTGGCGGGCGTACGACCAGGTGCTGGACCGGCCGGTCGCGGTGAAGCTCATCTCGCCCGGACGCGACGAGCAGGACAGCCCGGTGGACCGGATCCGCGCGGAGGCCCGGTCGGCAGCCCGCCTGGAACACCCCAACGTGGCGAGCGTGCACGACTTCGGCACCTCCTCGACGTGGCCCGGCCGACCGGTGCCCTACATCGTGATGGAACTGGCCGAGGGCGAGACGCTCGCCGTGCACCTGCGCGCCGGGCCACTGGACTGGCGGATCGCGGTGCGGGTCTGCGCGGAGGTCGCCGCCGCGCTGGCCGCCGCGCACGCCGAGGGCATCGTGCACCGCGACGTCAAGCCCGCCAACGTCATGCTCACCCCGGCCGGGGTGAAGGTGCTCGACTTCGGCATCGCCATCGCCGCCGGCACCCTGGACCCGATGCCGACCGGGATGGTGCTCGGCACCCCGGCGTACCTGGCGCCCGAACAACTGGACGAGGCTCCGGCCACCCCGGCCGCCGACATGTACGCCCTCGGCGTGCTGCTCTACTACAGCCTCACCGCCCGCTTGCCGTACCGCGCGGCGACCGCCAGCGAACTGCTCTCCGTACGCCGCCGTCAGCCGCCGGAGCCGCTGCCCGACATCGCCGGGCTCCCGGCGGAGGTCGCCGAGCTGTGCCACTCCTGCCTCGCCGACGACCCCGAGCAGCGTCCGAGCAGCCTGGTCGCGGCGCTGCTGCTGGCCGAGGCGGTGGACGCCCGGGTGTACGTGCCGATGACGATCCCGACGGCCCGCCGGCAGGTCCCGACGTCGCCGTGGACCGAACGGGCCGCCGCGGAGGCCACCGAGGCGGTGGCGCTGGTGGACGGGCCGAGCGTGCCCTCCGGCCGCTGACCGTACGGCCCTCGGCGTTTCGTCGGGCGGCCGCCGGGTAGCCGAGCCGGTGAGCGACGGGAGAAACGCGATGCCGGATCAGAGCTCCTGGCTGCGTGAGGCCACAGCGACCGCCGAGGGCGGTCACGTACGCACCGACGATGGCGGGTTCTCCACCGCGCTGGCCTCACCGCTGGCGCCGCACTGCACCGGGCTGACCCCGGAACAGTTGCTGGCCGCGGCTTTCGCCTCCTGCCTGCATCACGCGGCGGTGGAAGTGGCCGGGGAGATCACCGACGAGGCGCACACCGTGCAGGTCCGGGCGGAGGCGAAGCTGGGACGGGACAACGACGGCCGGTACCGGGCCGACGTGCACGCCGAGATCTCCTCGGCCGGCCTGAGCCGGGATCAACTGGCCGACCTGGTCGAGTACGCCGACCGGCTCTGGCCGTTCTCCAGCAGCGACGCCAGCCGACACCGACTGACCGTCACGCCAGCCGAGAACGGCCGGCACTGACTCCACGCTCCAGGTCGTCGCCTGTCACCCGCACGCCCACCGCGCCGATCTTGCACTTTCGGTCGTCGATATGAGGGGCATGCCCCCTATGTCGCGACAGCAAGTGCAAGATCGGCGCGGTGTGGGTACCGGGGGCCGGTTGGTGGAGGTGCGCCTCGGATGTTCGACTGAGTCCTGAAGGTGGCCGGAGGGGCGGCCGGCGGAGTGGCGGGGCGACCGCATTCACCCGGCAAGTCGGGAATAACCGTCTAGGGTGCCGCACGAAGTTGATCACCTTTGCTCAGGCTTTGCCCACTAAAGTCGGCAAGATCAGGGCAAATTGTGGCGCATGCCACCGTAGCGGCTGCTGGCGTCGGGCATTCAGCTCTTTAACCTCGGCAGGTGCATCCCGACGACCCCTCTTTCCAGAAGCTGACCGACGAGCGCCCGACCACCCTTTCGGACGACGCCGCATCAACCGAACGGACGATCGGCCGTCACCGCGCTACCGCACCGCCACGGCGGACCCTGCTGGGCTCCACCCCGGTGCGGGTGGCGCTGGCCACCGGTGTCACCTGCTGCCTCAGCCTCGTCGCGGTCGCCACCGCCCGGGGC
>NZ_QGSZ01000084.1 GCF_003857055.1 Micromonospora inaquosa
CGGAGGCGGGGGCGCTTCACCGTTTCCGGAATCCGGATCGCCGACGTTCGCAGCGGGCGGGAAGTCGAGCTTGGGCTTGCCCTTCAGCGCCTCGTTCATGAACCGCTCCCAGATGTCGCCCGGGAGGTTTCCACCACTGACCTTGCGGCCGTCCTTGAGGATGAGTGGCTTCCGGTCCCGCACGTTGCCCACCCACACCGCGGTGGCCAACTGCGGCGTGTAACCGATCATCCAGGCGTCGCCGTTGTCCAGGCTGTCGTCCTTGAGTTCCCAGGTGCCGGTCTTGGAGGCCGCCTTGCGACCGTCATCGAGGCGGTGGTTGACAGCGGCCGGGTAGTCCTTCAGCACGGACGTCACGTCGTCCACGACGCTCTTGTCGATCCTGCGCTTCGAGTCGAGCTTCTCGCTGTAGACCTTGTCCCACTTACCGGTGTTCGGGTTCTGCTTCTCCACCGAGTAGAGGAAGTGCGCCTTGTTGTAGACGCCCCCGTTGGCGAAGGTGGCAACGCCGTTGGCGTGGTCCAGCACCGTGATCGGGTACTGGCCGTAGCCGACCACGTTGAAGAACGGCTCCGGCGTGATGTCCTTCGGGTCGGTCTTGGTCAGGTCGTAGGCCTTCGCCGGGTTGGTGTCGGTGCGCCACATGGTGGTGACGCCGGCCTGCTTGGCCATGTCGACGACCTTGTCCGCGCCGATCTCCTCGGTGACGTAGTAGAACGGCACGTTCAGGGACTTGAGCGTGGACACCCTGAGGGTGCAGGAGTTGCCACAGGTGGGGGTGTCGTCGCCGGCGTTGCTGACCTTGAAGGTGCCTTCCGGCTTGAAGGCCTTGCCCTTCCACCGAGACTCGAGCGCCTTCTTCTCCTTGAGCGCCGCCGCCAGGGTGTAGATCTTGAAGCTTGAACCGGGCGAGTGACCGCCGCTGATCGCCCCGGTGGAGTCGGTGTTCTTGCCGGCATAGTCCGTGCCGGTGCCGTTGTCCCCGCCGTAGTAGGCGACGACCCGACCGTTGGTGGGGTCGATCGCCACCACCGCGGCCATGATGTTGCTTCGCTGGCCGGCCACCTCGGAGCCCTTGGACTTGCGCTGGGCCGTCGCGACCGCCGCCGCCTGCATCCTGGTGTCCACCGTGGTGCGGATCCGGTAACCGCCGGCCATCAGCGCCTGGGAGCACAGCGGCTTGGTGCCCGTCACCTCGGTGTCCTTCTCGACGCAGATGCCCCTGTCCCGCATCTCTTGCCGGACGTAGTTGATGACGTTGCCGTACGGGGTGTCGACGCCGAAGTCGACGCCGATGCCGCCCTTCTTCGGGGCCTTGAGGGTCTTCGTCGGGTACTCGGCAGGCCGCGGCTCCTTGCCGGGAACGCCGAGCCAGCCCTCCTTGACCATGCCGTCGATCACGTAGTTCCAGCGATCCTGCGCCGCGGTCGGGTTGATCGCCGGGTCGTACCCCTGGTGGGTGGAGCTGGGTTCCGGCTGCTTGATCAGGGCCGCGAGCACGGCACCCTCGGCCGGGTTGAGCTTGCTCACCGACTTGCCGAAGTACGTCTGTGCCGCGGCCTCGATGCCGTAGGCACCTCGGCCGAAGTAGATCACGTTGAGGTAGTGCTGCATGATCTCTGGCTTCGTGTACTCGTCGTTGAGCTTGGAGGCGAGGATCGCCTCCTTCACCTTCCGGGCGTACGTGTCGTCCTTCAGGTTGTCGTAGGCGTTGCGCGCGTACTGCTGGGTGATGGTGGAGGCACCCTGCTTGTCGCCGCCGGAGAGGTTGTTCCAGCCCGCGCGGGCAATGCCCTTGTAGTCCACACCGGAGTGCCGGTAGAAGTTCCGGTCCTCGGCCGCGGCCACCGCGTTCTGCACGTACTCCGGAATCTGGTCGATGGTGACCAGGGTTCGGTTCTGGTCGCCCACCTTGGCGATGATCGTCTTGTTGTCGAAGGCGTACAGGGTGGTCGCCTGCGGCGGAGTGATCTCGTCCGGAAGAACCACGTTGGTCGAGTAGTAGGTGAAGCCGACCACGCCGATGCCGGCGAGCATGATGAATACGGCGAACCCGGCGATCAGCAGGTTCATCCGCTTGCGCTTCTTCGCCCGCACCGCAGCGCCCGAGTCACCCGGACCACGACCGCCACGACCGGGACCGCCCGGCCCGCCCGGACCTCCAGGGCCGCCCGGCCCGCCGGCGACCGGCGAGACGCTCGCCCGGGCGACCGCCGCACGACCACCGACCGACGCGGAACCGACGCTGGCCCGGCCCGCGGATGCGGTGCCGACCGAGGCGGCGCCGACGGCCGCGGCTCCGACAGCGGCCCGACCTGCCGGTGCGCCCGGTGCCGGGGAGACGGGCACCGAGGCCCGGCCGGCGCCAGCGCGTCCAGCGGCCACACCCGGCGCCGGCGACACCGGCACCGAGGCCCGGCCGGACCGACCGGCCGCTGCCGAACCCACCGAAGCGGAGCCGGCCGCCGCACCGCCAGGCGGCGGCACGGAGGCCGAACCACCGACGGTGGCCCGGCCACCGGCGGCCCGCGGCGTCACCGAGGCCCGACCCGGGGTTGCCGCCCCGCCGCCTGAGGCTGACCAGCCGTTCCCTCCGGAGTCACCGCTGGGGCGGCGGTACGCGTCGTCCGCGCCCGGTCCGGGGTCACCGTCTGGACCCGAATGCTGGGTCCGTCCGCGCGCAGAACTGGGATCGCCGTACGAGTTCATTCCTCACACCCTGCCGGTCGCGGTGGGGCGCAGCTGCGCCGCCACCGGGTTGCCGTGAGTTGCTTCACCCTGGATGCCGGCACGGGGGTGCCTGCCAACCGGGCTCATTGTCGTATCAATCGGGCCAATCGGACCTACAAGTGGTCGACCGCTCCGGGTTCCGTCTGCGGCCCCGGGGCCGGTACAACCAGCTGAGATCACCGTTGCGCCTCTCGCCTCCGCCGACCGGCGCCTTCGGCGCCCGCCGCGTCCTGCTCGCTGGTGCCGTCACTGTCGCTGGACAGACCGTCCCGGCCGAGCAGGTACTGCTCGACGAGATGGTTCCAGTCACAGCCGAGGCACACCTCCACCACGAAGACCTGGAACTCACGCAGCGTCATCGCCAGCACGGGCAACTCGGTCAGTGTCCGCGCCTGCCCGGCGGACTGCTTGAGTTCGTCACCGTAAATGTAGTGGACGAGCGTCAGGTTTTCGCTGCGGCAGATCGGGCAGCGCCGGTCGGTCGGCTCGCCGTGGAACCGAGCGGCATTCTTCAGGTACGGCGACGCGTCGCAGACGTCGTACGTGCCCACTCGGCCGGCCAGGAGCTCACGCAGCACCGCTCGCTTCTGAAGCGAGTAGTCGACGACCTGGCGCTGCGTACGCATGCGGAGAAGGGTACGCGGTCCGGCCCGAGCAGGCGACCACGCTCACAATCCGTGACGACGACATCTCGGAACGGGGGTTTGCCCCGGCCCTGCCAAACCGCTAACGTGCGATGTATCGGTCCGATACATCGCGGCGGTTATCACTCCACGCCGGAGGGTAAAGAGAGGGTGGCCCGTGCTTGAGTTCGCCATCCTCGGCCTCCTGCAGGAGTCTCCGATGCACGGCTATGAGCTGCGCAAGGAGCTGACCGCCAAACTCGGCGCGATCCGGGCGGCGATCAGCTACGGCTCGCTCTATCCCACGCTACGCAGGCTGCAGGCGGCGGGATGGATCACCGAAGCTGCTGAGACGCCCGCCACTGCCGAGGAGGTTCCCGCGCTGACCAGCCGACGAGGTCGGGTGGTCTACAAAATCACCGCGGAAGGCAAAGAACGCTTCGCCCAGCTGATCGCACAGGCCGGGCCCGAGACATACGACGACACGGGCTTCGGAGTGCACTTCGCGTTCTTCGCCCGGACCGACCAGGCGACCCGACTGCGCATTCTGGAGGGTCGCCGCCGCAAGATCGAGGAGCGTCGCGAAGGGCTTCGCGACGTGCTGGGCCGGGCGGCCGAGCGCCTCGACGCTTACACGTTGGAACTGCAGCGCCACGGCCTTGATGCCTGTGAGCGCGAGGTCCGCTGGCTGGAGGAGCTCATCGCCAACGAGCGCTCCGGCCGAGCCCCGACGGTCCCGAACATCGGGACAGCCGGCGGCCGACGAGAAGACAACAGCCCGCCTCCGCCTGGAGAGACCAGGAATGAGCGGCCGTGACAGAAAAGAAGGAGGCAGACGCTATGGGCTCCGTCCGCGTCGCCATCGTCGGTGTGGGTAACTGCGCCTCGTCCCTGGTTCAGGGCGTCGAGTACTACCGGAACGCCAACCCGAACGACCGCGTCCCGGGTCTCATGCACGTCGCCTTCGGCGACTACCACGTCAACGCCGTGGAGTTCGTCGCGGCATTCGACGTGGACGCCAAGAAGGTGGGCATGGACCTCGCGGAGGCGATCGTTGCCAGCGAGAACAACACCATCAAGCTCTGCGACGTGCCGCCGACCGGCGTCACCGTGCAGCGCGGTCCGACCTTCGACGGTCTGGGCCAGTACTACCGCGAGATCGTCGAGGAGTCGGACGCCACCCCGGTCGACGTGGCGCAGGCGCTGCGCGACGCGCAGGTCGACGTCGTCGTCTGCTACCTGCCGGTCGGCTCCGAGCAGGCCGCCAAGTACTACGCCCAGGCCGCGATCGACGCCGGCTGCGCGTTCGTCAACGCCCTGCCGGTCTTCATCGCCTCCGACCCGGAGTGGGCCCAGAAGTTCACCGACGCTGGCCTGCCGATCGTCGGTGACGACATCAAGAGCCAGGTCGGCGCCACCATCGTGCACCGTGCCCTCGCGAAGCTCTTCGAGGACCGCGGCGTCGAGCTGCTGCGCACGTACCAGCTCAACTTCGGCGGCAACATGGACTTCATGAACATGCTGGAGCGCAAGCGGCTGGTCTCGAAGAAGATCTCGAAGACCCAGTCGGTCACCTCGCAGATCCCGCACGAGATGAGCAAGAGCGACGTGCACATCGGCCCGTCGGACCACGTGCCGTGGCTGGACGACCGCAAGTGGGCGTACATCCGCCTGGAGGGCCGTTCGTTCGGTGACACCCCCCTGAACGCCGAGCTCAAGCTCGAGGTGTGGGATTCTCCGAACTCGGCCGGCGTCATCATCGACGCGGTCCGGGCCGCGAAGATCGCCCTGGACCGGAAGATCGGCGGCCCGATCCTGTCGGCCTCGTCGTACTTCATGAAGTCCCCGCCGGTGCAGTACGCCGACCACGACGCCCACCAGGCCGTCGAGGAGTTCATCGCCGGTGAGGTCGCGCGCTGACGCGCTGAGTCACCAAACACGTCGAGGGGCCGGGTCCGTGCGGACCCGGCCCCTCGACGTGGGTCCGTTCCCATCCCGGGTACGAGAGTTGCTCCGTGATCCCCGCCACCATTACCGGGACCACGCGTGGCAGGGAGGGTCAGGACCAGGCGTGTCGCAGCGCGACCCCGGCCTCCAACTCCAACAGCTTGACCTTGCGGGGCAGACCCCCACCGAAACCGACAAGCTTTCCGCCCGCGCCGACGATCCGGTGACACGGCACGATCACCGGGATCGGATTGCGGTTGCAGGCCACTCCCACCGCCCGGGCCGCCCCGGCATCGCCGACCAGGGCCGCCACCTCGCCGTACGTCAGCGTCTCCCCGTACGGAATCCGCGTCATCTCCCGCCACACGGCGCGCTCGAAGTCGGAGCCGCGCGGCACCGACACCGGAACGGTGAACCCGGTCAGCTCACCGGCGAAGTACGCCCGCAGTTCGTCGACGGCCTGCCGGGTCAGCGCGTGGTCGGGCTCCTCGGTGGCCGCCTCGACCCGCCCGAAATGCGCGCCACAGACGCTGGTGCCGTCGGTGGCGACGGAGAACTCACCGATCGGTGAGTCGAGCACAGTCCAGCGCATCCCCTCATTCTCCCTGTTGCGGAGTTCCTCGCCGACCCCGCATCGGTAGATCATCTTTTACCTCTCACCGGGCCGTTCGTCGTTGCGCGACGTCGATACCGTCGGGGTCGTGGCAACGGGGACGCTCATTTTTCTGATCATCGGCGGGGCGGGCATCGGTGTGCTCGCGCTCGCCCTGCTCGGCACCGAGATGCTCCAGTTCGGGCACGGCCAGGTGGACGGGCCGATCTCGGTCGAGACGGTCGCCGGCTTCGCCGGGGCGTTCGGGTTCGGCGGGGCCATCGTCAACGAACTGCTCGGTGCGCGTACCCCCGGCATGGTCGTCGGGGCGGTGGCCGGCGGCGTGCTCGCGGCCGTGCCCACCGGCTGGTTGGCGTCCCGGCTGAGCCGGGCGGCGCGGAACATGCGCACCGACCCCACCCCCACCCGGAACGACCTGGTCGGCGCGCTCGGCCTGGTCGTCACCCCGGTGCCAGCCGACGGGTACGGCGAGGTCCGCATTCGCCTCGCCGGCCAACCGGTCAAGCTCAGCGCCCGCGCGGACCAACCGATCCCGATCGGCGCCCAGGTCTTCGTCGTGCAGGCGCTCAGCGAGACCAGCGTGCACGTAGAGACCTACTGACCTTCCCCCTCATAGACGGGACTCCTTATGGCACTACTCATCGCCATCGGCGGCGCGGTCCTCCTCGCGCTCATCCTGGTGTTCTTCGTGCTCTCCCGGATCAAGGTCGCCGGCCCGAACGAGGCGTTCATCGTCACCGGTCGCAAGGGCCGCACCACGCAGACCGCCGACGGTGGGCGGTCCACCGACAACTCCGGGCAGAAGGTCGTGCTGGGCGCCTCGGTCTTCGTCCTGCCGGTGGTGCAGAAGCTCCAGTCGCTCGACCTGTCCAGCCGGCGGATCGACGTCGGCATCCGGGGCGCTGTGAGCAAGCAGGGCATCCGCGCCGACCTGCACGGTGTGGCGATCGTCAAGGTCGGCGGCACCGAGGACGCGATCCGGGCCGCCGCCCAACGGTTCCTGCACCAGCAGGACGAGATCGACAACTTCACCCGGGAGGTGCTGGCCGGCGCGCTGCGCTCGATCGTCGGCCGACTCACCGTCGAGGAGGTCATCCGGGACCGGGCGGCGTTCGCCAGCGCGGTCGCCGAGGAGGCCGAGCACTCGATGACCAACCAGGGACTGGTGCTGGACACCTTCCAGCTCCAGGACATTCTCGCCGAGGGTTCGTACCTCCAGGACCTGGGCCGGCCCGAGGCCGCCCGGGTGCTCAAGGACGCGGCGATCGCCGAGGCGCGCGCCCGGCAGCAGGCCGAACAGGAGCGGCTGCTCGCCGAGGAGGCCATTGCCGAGGCGAACCGCAACCTGGCCCTCAAGCAGGCCGGCATCCAGGCCGAGATCGACGCGGCGAAGGCGAAGTCCGCGGCGGCCGGACCGCTCGCCCAGGCCGAGCGGGACCAGGCGATCCTCTCCGAGCAGCAGAAGGTGGCCGAGCGCAACGCAGAACTCAAGCAGCGCCAACTCGACACCGAGGTTCGCAAGCCGGCCGACGCCGCCCGATACAAGGTGGAGCAGGAGGCCGAGGCGTCCCGCAACGCGGCGGTGCTGCACGCCGACGCGCAGCGCCAGTCCGTCATCGCCGCCGCGCAGGCCTCCGCCGAGCAGGCCCGCCTCACCGGTGAGGGTGAGCGGGCCCGACGGGCCGCACTCGCCGAGGCGAACGCCATCGAGGGCGCCAAGGAAGGTGAGGCCGAGCAGCGGCGGCGCTCCGCCATCGCCGAGGCGGTGGAGCGGGAAGGGCAGGCCGAGGCCGCGGCCATCCTGGCGAAGGGTGAGGCCGAGGCGGACGCGATGGCCCGCAAGGCCGAGGCGTTCGCCGCGTACGGGGAGGCGGCCGTGCTGGACCTGCTGGTCAAGGTGCTCCCGCAGGTCGTCGAGGCGGCCAGTGCGCCGATCGGCGCGATCGACAAGATGACCGTGATCTCCACCGACGGCGCGTCGTCGCTCACCAAGTCGGTGGCCGGCAACGTGGCTCAAGGGCTGCAGCTCGGCAGCGACCTCACCGGGATCGACCTGCCCGGCCTGCTGGCGCGGCTCGGCGCGGCGTCCACCCCTGCCGGCAACGGCACACCAGCCGTAGAAACCCGCTAATCCACCACCCACCCCACCCC
>NZ_QGSZ01000081.1 GCF_003857055.1 Micromonospora inaquosa
CGCCCGGACCAGCTCAACGGCGGCCTTCGCCTCCGCCGACGGCTCCGCCCGCTTCTTCCGTCCAGCCTGATCGTTCTGTGTCGCGGTCATCACGGCACCCTCCTCACCAGGCACAACGCCCGGCGGGCCAGGCCGGAAACACCGTTAGATCCACAGACCCGTCCGCCTCAGCGGTGGGGGCCCTGGCGCAGCAAGCCGATGCTGTAGTAGTGCCACCCAGGGGTAGCCGTATGCGTTGGCGCCCAACGGACAGCAGCGATAGGCGATAGTTCGAACTTAGCTGCATATTTTGGGACAAGCGACAAGGCGGGCGGTCATGATGGGGCGAGGAAAGGACGGGAGACTGATCGAGGCGTTAGGGGCATTCGGCGCGGTCCGTCCGCGGCTCTTCGGCATTGCCTACCGGATGCTCGGGAGTGTCGCCGAGGCGGAGGACGTCGTGCAGGAAGCCTGGCTTCGGTGGCAACAGACCGATCGCAGTCAGGTACGGGACCCGATCGGGTATCTGGTCACGACGACTTCTCGGCTCGCTCTGAACGCCGCGACATCAGCTCGCGCTCGCCGCGAGCTGTACCCCGGACCGTGGCTACCCGAGCCCGTCGACACCTCCGCCGACCCAACCCTCCAGGCCGAACGCAACGAGTCACTCGAACTCGCCGTGCTCCTCCTGTTGGAACGTCTCACCCCGGCCGAGCGGGCGGTGTACGTGCTACGGGAGGCGTTCGACTACCCATTCCGGCGGATCGGCGAGGTACTCGACGTCAGCGAGGCGTACGCACGACAGCTCGGCCACCGCGCCCGCACGCACCTGGCCCAGCAGCGGCGCGAACCGGTCGCCCACGCCGACCACGACCGCCTGCTGCATGCCTTTCTCGCCGCAGCCCGCTCCGGTGAGCTAACCCAGCTCGAGGAACTGCTCGCCGAAACAGCCATCTCCTACGCCGACGGCGGTGGCACCGTCCGGGCCGCCCAGCTACCCGTCGTCGGACGTGACAACGTCGCACGTTACATCCTGGGACTGATCCGGAAGTTCGGCCGCGACCTCTCACCGGAGATCGTCGAATCCAACGGCCAAGCCGCGATCCTCGTCTCACGGCCCGGGACGACTGTCGCTCTGGTCACCATCGACGCCTCACCCGCCGGGATCGAACGAGTGTTGATCATCCTCAATCCACAGAAACTAGCCCAGTTCCAGCGGTGACCGTCGGCACCGGCGCACAGCCACCTGACGACGCGTGGTTCGTCGACAGCACGTACGTCGAAGTCGATGGGTCCGGCGCATGAGTCGTCGAACCTGCCGGCATCGCTCACACGAATGGGATCGTTGCTGAGTGACGAAGTCACTTGACCTGCATCTGGAGTTCGACCGGAGTGCGGGTTCCCCGGGTCGCTCGCTGGAGAGCGCGCTACGGGAGAGCATTCGGGCCGGCCGGCTGCCCGCCGGGTCGCGCCTGCCGGGGAGCCGGAGCCTGGCCACCGACCTGGGCCTGGCCCGAGGCACGGTGGTGCAGGCGTACGCGCAGCTGGTGGCCGAGGGGTGGCTGGTGGCGGCACCCGGCTCGGGCACCCGGGTCGCAGCGGTGCTCCATGATCCGCCCGGCTCGCGCTGGCAGCCACGACCGTCGACGGCGGCCGGGCCGGTGATCGAGCTACGGCCGGGAATTCCCGATCTCGGTTCGTTTCCCCGAACGGCCTGGGTCGGCAGTGTCCGCCGGGCGCTGGCGACGGCTTCGCGCGGCACGCTGGACTATCCCGAGCCGGCGGGACTGCTCGTGTTGAGGGCGGCGGTGACCGCTTATCTCGCACGCACCCGTGGCGTGCTCTGCGCCCCGGACGCAGTGGTGATCACGGCGGGCTTCACCCAGGGCCTCTCCTTGGTGGCGCGGACGCTGCACCGGCGCGGCGTACGCGCCATCGCCACCGAGAACCCCGGCCTGGCCCCTCACCGTATGGTCCTGCGTGCCGCGGGCCTCACGGTCACCCCGCTCACCGTGGGCGCGGATGGGGCCGATCCGGACGACGTGACGGGTCAGGCCGCGCTGCTCACCCCGGCGCACCAGCATCCGACCGGAGTGGTCCTCAGCCCAGGGCACCGCTACCGGCTCATCGCCTGGGCACGAGAACAGGACGCGTTCCTGATCGAGGACGACTACGACGGCGAGTTCCGCTACGACCAGCGGCCGGTGGGCGCGATGCAGGCACTGGCGCCAGAGCGGATCGTGTACGCCGGCAGCACCAGCAAGTCGCTGGCGCCGGGCATACGGCTGGGCTGGTTCGTCGTACCCGAGTCACTGCGTCGCGACCTGACGACAACGATCATGGAGGCCGGCGCCGCAGTCTCCGCGATCGACCAGCTCGCCATGGCCGACCTGCTCGCGCACGGCGACTACGACCGGCACATCCGCCGCATGCGCCTGACCTACCGGCGTCGCCGGATCGAGCTGGCCGACCGCCTGGCCGAGGTGACTCCGACCCCGCTGGAGGGCATCGCTGCCGGCATGCACGCGCTGCTGCCGCTGGCGTCCGTGGCGGAGGAGCGCCTGTTGATCCAGGCCGGTCGCCGCCAAGGGCTGCACCTGATCGGCCTGCACAGCAACGGCTACTGGCACGATCCCGCGGATGAGCGGCAGGCGGCAGCCCTGGTCCTCGGATACGCGGCGCCACCGGCTCATGCCTGGCAGCAGGCACTCTCCGGGCTCAGCCAACTGGTCCACCAGACCGGGCGCGAACTGGCCCATCCGCTTGGTCCGGTCGGGGATACGTTCGATTCATGCAAACCATGAAGATCGGAACCAACGAGATCGTGCTACTGGGCACGGCCATGCCCCCAGAGCTGCCGCCGGGCTCGCACGTGATGACAGCGACGATCGAACTACCCCCGGGCGACCCGGGCACACCGCCACACCGGCACTCCGGCCCGGTCTTCGGCTACATGCTCGAAGGCGAGATGATCTTCGAGCTGGAGGGCGAACCAGAACGGGTCGTCAAGGCCGGCGAGGCGTTCTGGGAGCCCGGCGGCGACGTCATCCACTACCAGGCCGCCAACAACCTGCCCGATCGGGTGACCAAATTCCTGGTCGTCATGGTGTGCGCACCCGGCCGGGAAATGCTGGTGCTGGTGAGCCCCGAGGAGCTCGAACAGCGCAAGAACCGCCGCTCGCCGCAGCCGAACTGACGGAGAAGCACAATCATGCGTATCGTTCTCGCCGGTTCGACCGGCGTCATCGGCCGCCGACTCGAGCCGCTCCTGACCGCCCAGGGGCATGAGGTCATCGGGTTGTCCCGCAACGGCCCGGTCGCCGTCGACGTGCTCGACCGCGACGCCGTGGCAGCCGCTGTCCGCGACGCCCGGCCCGACGTGGTGATGCACCAGCTGACCAACCTGAGCACTGGCGACTTCGCCGCCAATTCGCGGCTGCGTCGGACCGGGACCCGCAACCTGGTCGACGCGGCGCTCGCCGCCGGGGTACGCCGGATCGTGGCACAGAGCATCGCCTGGGCGTACGAGCCGGGCGACGAACCCGCGACCGAGAAGACCCCGCTCGACCTCGGTGCCGCGGAGCCGCGGCAGACCAGTGTGGGTGGTGCCGCCACGCTCGAATCCGCCGTTCAGGAGGCACCCGAGTGGGTCGTGCTGAGGTACGGCACCCTCTACGGCCCTGACACCTGGTACGCCCGCGACGGCATGATGGCCCAGTTCGCCGCCGCCGGCAAGGTCCCCGCCGACGCGGACGTGAGTAGCCTGCTGCACATCGACGACGCCGTCACCGCCGCGCTCGCCGCTCTGGAGTGGCCGGTCGGCGTCGTCAACGTCTGCGACGACGAGCCCGCCGCCGCCGCACAGTGGGTGCCCGCGTTCTGCGCGGCGGCCGGCGTCCCGGCGCCCGCGGTGACCGGGGGCGAGCGGCATGGCTGGGCGCGGGGAGCGAGCAACCACTACGCCCGCACGCAGCTCGGCTGGATCCCGACCTATCCGTCCTGGCGGCAGGGTTTCGCCACCCTGTGACCCGTCCGCAGCCACTGGCGGACGCCTGTCGGAAGGCTTGCTGGGCATTCTGCAAAAGCAACGGAGACGAAGAGTCATGTCGGATCACCTCAAACTGGCCGCGCTGAGCGATGACCATGCCCGCTTCGGGCTGGAGCGCGATGTTGTACGCGAATGGGAGGACGGCGCACGCACCGACAATCGCGCCGGGTCGTACGAGTGGTGGTACTTCGACGCCCACCTCGACGACGGCGCGAAGGTGGTCGTGGTGTTCATGAACAAGGACCTCGGAGCGGCGAGTAGCCCGCTGTCGCCGCAGCTGCGAGTCAACCTGGAACTGCCCGACGGCACGATGTCCAACAACACCATCGCGATCCCCGCGGCCGAGTGGTCGGCGGCGAGCGGGCGTACGGATGTCCGGATGGGGTCGGGCAACCGCTTCCAGGGCGAGAACCTGCGCGAGTACCGGATCCAGGCGTCCGCCGGGAGGTTGCGGGTCGACTTCACGTTGACATCCGAGGTCCCGGCCTGGCGTCCGGCCACCGGGCACATGGTGTTCGGCCCGGAGCGCGACCTCGAGTTCAACTGGCTGCCCTCGGTGCCGCAAGGATCCGTGCGGGGCTCGTACACCATTGACGGTGTGCGGCATGAGACGACCGGCGTCGGCTACCACGACCACAACTGGGGCAACGTCGGGCTGCAGAAAATTATCAACGACTGGTACTGGGGGCGGGGGCAGGCCGGACCGTACACGGTCATCGCGTCGTTCATCACCGGCGCCGAGAAGTACGGCTTCGCCGAAATCCCCATCTTCATGCTGGCCCGCGACGGCCAGATCATCGGCGACGATCCAGCGAAGATGACGTTCGAGCGAGACGAGGTCTACACCGATGCGAAGACCGGCAAGCCGGTGGCGGGCCTCATCCGCTACACGTACGTGGACGACGACGACACGTACGTGGTGACCTTCGACCGCGAGCGCGACCTGGTCCGCAACCCGCTCACCAAGGACCTGCACTGGCTCAAGCGGACAGCGGCCCGGCTGATCCGGTTCGACGGCGCCTACCTCCGCTTCGCCGGCCCGCTCACGATCGAGCACCACAAGGGCGGACGCGTGGTCGAGGAATTCGCCGAGGACGCCATCTGGGAGCTCATGTACTTCGGGCACGCCCGCGTCGCCTCCGCGAGCCCGTCATTGCCCGGTCGGCGGGACGCCCGAAAGCGACCCTTGCCGATGTCGGCCCAGGCCCGGCATCGCTGTAGAAACTGACGCCCGCCGACCTTGAGGGCAGGACAATCTGAACTGTCACCGGCGAATCGACTTTGTTCGGTGGGGTGCCGAGTACGCGTCAGCGTGGCGGCGAGGCCTCCTCCAGTGGACGCCCACGGGCTCGGGTCGTGTCAGAGACGGCAACGCCGAGCAGGACCGCGACTGCTGCTGCGGCGACCCCGAGGGGCGGTAGGCCGAGCATGATCGGTGCCATGGCCGCGAGGACGAGGATCCCGATCGGCCGCGGCCAGGACACTCGGGCGAAGGCGACGTACTCGAATACTGAGCGCCCGGCGAGGTAGAGCGCAGGCCCTCCGAGGATGGCTCCGACCCAGGCGGGTTTGGCGTCTCCGGATGGATCTATGAGGACGAGTTCGGAGCCGGCTGAGCTGGCGAGGATGCCGGACACCATGAGCAGATGTGCGAGCTCGGCCAACCGACCGAGCCGGCCGGGGTCGGCGGATGCCGCGATGGCCTCGCCAAGGATTTGGCCGGCTCGATAGAAGTAGATCCGCCACAGCAACACCGTGGTGAGGAACGACAAGGTGAGGGCCATCATTCGTTCAGCCACGATCGGACCGCGGAGAAGACTTGATCCGGAGGTCAGGATCGTCTCGCCAAGCGCGACAATGACCAGCTGCCAGTAGCGTTCGGCCAAATGCTCCCCCGCGACGGCCCACGGGGACACCCGCGAGCGACCCAGCCCCGGTACCGGCCAGCCGAGTCTGGCCCCCAGGTAGTCGATTGCCAGGGCCACCGTCCATAGCGAATTGCGCGTCACCTCGGGAGCGAAGGCTCCGGCGAGCCACGGTACGGCCGACGCGCCGAACCAGATGAGCGCCAACATATTCACGCGGCGCAGATTATGGCCGCGCACGATGCCTACGAAGAAGAGGGTGCGGCCCACCTGAATCGCGACATAGGTGCTCGCGAAGAGCAGGCCAGTCTCGGCGAGAGCCCCCGAAATCGCGACCGCCAGGAGCAGGCTCCCGTACATCGTCGCAACGACAACGAACTGGATCGGCGGCTGGAACGGATCGAATCTGCTGGTCACCCATGCCGTCTGGGTCCAGATCCACCAGAGGGCCAAAAGCAGCAGCAGAGTCTCGCCGTTCTCCGCAAGGGAGGTGGTCAACCGCTCCGCGACGTGACCCCGGGTGTAGTCCAACACCAACTCGTGCACAATCCGGGTGAGCGCGAAGACGTAGACGAGATCGAAGAACAGTTCCAGGAAGGTCGGCCGCTGCGGACTCTCACGCTTGCGCAGCAGATTTGCCACTCTATTCCTCGTCACCCGGCCCGCCCGCTTCGTCGGCTAATCGCTGAAGCAGTCGTACCACGTTGCCGCGACGTCCACGGATAAGACGCACCTGCGAGGACAAAATAGCCTGACGGCGCTCGGCGCCTGGGGGAGCGAGCGGATCCGTCGAGAGGCTGCCGCGATGGTCGACGCGGCTTCCGAAGACCTCGCGGCCCTGCGTTGATCAGGGGTCCAATCCGCCTGCGAAGACCACGCTGACGCTCGCGAGGCCGATCACCATCCAGGATGGGCCACGGTCCGAGGTCGGTGAGTCCAAGCTCGATGACCCGGATGAGCTCCTGGGGATAGCTGTGGAGCGCGCCGCCGGTTGACGCCCCCGGCGGCGGCAAAGGCGAATGCACTCGCGCAGCCCGCCGCCAGCCTGACGTCGTCATCAGCCGATCGGATGGCCGAAGGCGATGATCGGCTATTTCCATGTGCGACGGACACCCTGCGACGCCTAGGAAGGAGGCATGACCAACGAGGTGACCGTTCCCCTGCTGCCGTGCGCTTCCATTGACGACATCGAAACCTTCTATCAGAGTTCTGGGTTTCCGCACCACGTACAAGCAACGCAAGCCCAACGCGTGTGTGGGGGTGCAGCGGGATGACCTGCAGCTGCAGTTCTTCGAGATCGCCGGATTTGACCCGGAGCAGTCTTATGGCTCCTGTCTCGTCCTCACCGCGGACATCGAGGGACTACATCGGGCGTTCGCAGCCGGCATGCGTGCCGCGTACGGCAAGGTACTGGTGTCCGGAACGCCGCGGATGACCCGGCCCAGGGCGCGGAAGAACGCCGACGGGTTGGGCGGATTCAGCGTCATCGACCCGGGCGGCAACTGGATCCGTGTCTTCCGGGACGCCGCCACCGCGCCCATGCCGGCCGCCACGCCTGCCGGGCGGCTGGCCAAGGCCCTAGCGAATGCTGTCGTGCAGGCCGATTCCAGGGGAAGCGTCGGACAGGCCATTCGGATCCTCGACAGCGCGTTGGCCCGCCCGCAAAACGACGACGACCCGGTCGAGCAGGTAGAGGTCCTGGTCTACCGCGCCGAACTCGCGATGGTGCTGCACGACCCAAAGACTGCGGCCGAGATGCTGGCCCGCGCCCAGTCCGTCACGCTCACCGAAGACGAATCCGAAAGGGCGGCATCCGCGTTCGACAACGCCGCCGAACTCGCGGCAGCACTACGGTGACTCACCATACGAACGCCTCCCTCATCTCGGCTACTTGTTTCATTGACCTGCGACCGCGGCCCGGCCAGGCTTCGGTCGAGGCGCCCGGGCTGTCGCTCTCATTTCGGCTGCCCACGCTGGTCGTGTGGCTCTCATTTGGCCTGCGCGGCCCGG